>NZ_JBQFZS010000003.1:0-438301 GCF_056542385.1 Ruegeria sp. AD2(2025) | reverse complement strand
CGCGGGCAAGGCCCGCGCTGCCGGGCCCAACCAAAGGAAAGGTCTTGCTAAAGACCTTGACGACGGGCGGGAGCGTCCTCGACCCTTGTGTCGCAGAGATGCCGCCCGTATTTAGGCTTCAAACTGACTTACAGGAGAATTCCGATGCTCAAAGGACTAGGCGGTCTGGGCGACATGGCCAAGATGATGAAATCCGCGCAGGATTTGCAGACGAAAATGACCGAGATGCAGGACGAGTTGAACAACCTGATGGTCGTCGGCGAATCCGGCGCAGGCCTGGTCAAAGCCACCGCCACTGCCAAGGGCGAGCTCAAAGGTCTCGATATCGATCCGTCAATCTTCAACGGCGACGACAAGGAAGTGGTCGAGGACCTGATCCTGGCCGCCATCAAGGATGCGCAGACCAAGGCCGCCGAACGCTCGCAGGAAGAGATGGCAAAGCTGACCGAGAGCATGGGCCTGCCAGCCGACATCAAGCTGCCGTTCTGATCTTTATCTTTTCTCACCTCCTCCCGCCGGAGGTATTTTTGAGCGCTAAGCAGGACAGGCCGTGAGTTCGAACAGCGACATCGACAACCTGATCGACCTGATGGCCAAGCTGCCCGGCCTCGGCCCCCGCTCGGCCCGCCGCGCGGTGCTGCACCTGATCCGCAAACGTGCGCTGCTGCTAACGCCCCTGTCGGACGCCATGCAGCAGGTCGCCGTCACCGCGCGTGAGTGTCTGAACTGCGGCAATGTGGGCACCACCGATATCTGTGGCATCTGCGACGCCGAGGCCCGCGCGACCGGAGAGCTGTGCGTGGTCGAAGACGTCGCCGATCTTTGGGCGATGGAACGCGCGGGTGTCTTCAAAGGCCGCTACCACGTTCTGGGCGGCACGCTCTCGGCGCTGGACGGCATCGGCCCGGACGAACTGCGCATTCCCCGCCTCAAGGACCGGGTCACGGCCGAGGGGATCACCGAAATCATCCTCGCCCTAAACGCCACCGTCGACGGCCAGACCACCGCCCATTACATCGCCGACCAGTTAGAGGGCCAGGTGCGTCTGACCTCACTGGCGCAGGGCGTGCCTATTGGCGGAGAGCTGGACTATCTGGATGACGGGACGATTACGGCGGCTTTGCGGGCGCGGAAGGAAATCTAGTCCGCTTAGGCTGGGCTGCGATGTCATACTTCCACGAGAACGGCGTCGAGTTTTTCGAATGCCTGCTTCCATCCGCCTTCACCAGCGCTTCCGGCAGGGACGCCCCTGTGAACCATGGTCATCAAAGTCCTGCCATCCTTTTCGACCAAGTCAACGATCACCTCGGTTATGTCCGGGCTCCCTTCAGGCATCCCCATATTTTTTGGCGAAAGTATGTTTCCATCCGCGTCACACATGCTCTCGGTGTAGACCAACCGGGACGGCTCAGAGATTTCTTTATACACGCCGGTGAACCACATCCTCATGGTTTTGTCCGGCGTTTTCATTTCCATGCAAATCTTTCGCACACCGCCAACCCGCAAGTCGATCTCTGCTGTCGGAACTGAAAACCCGATAGGCCCATACCATTTCTGAAAAAACGCCGGATCGGTCCACATCCGCCAAACCTGTCTTGCCGGAGCCTGGAACTCATGTTCAATACGCACCCAGTTTTCTGCGTCATTCATCTTCCAAATCCTTTATTTCGCTAAGTAGCCTTCCCATGGCATCAAACCGAACCTCCCAAATATGGCGATATTGGTTGGTCCAGTTTGCAATCGATTCCAGAGGTTCTGGCTTTAATCGGCAGGGTCGGAATTGCGCGTTTCGTGAACGCTCGATCAACCCGGCTTCTTCCAAAACGCGAAGATGCTTGGAGATTGCCGGCATGCTGACATCAAATGGCTGAGCCAGTTCTTTGACTGTCGCTTCACCCTGCGCCAAACGCGCCAGCATCGCGCGGCGCGCCGGGTGAGCAAGTGCGGCGAAAACGAAGTCCAGTTTTTCCTCTTCAGTCATAGATCTATAATAAACCATTAAGTTAATTAATCAACTGGTAAAGCAATGAATCCAGGCACCCGAGACCATGCCGCCCCCCGAATTTTCTTTGGGCGCGAATGGTTTGGAGTTACTAAAGGTTCATATCACTCACTATTTGGAATGATCTGATGCCTCGCCTCCTCGCCCTCACCGTCGCCGCCCTTACCGCTACCTCCGTTCTGGCCCAGGACCTCATCGACAAGGGCTTTGTCGAGGGCTGGAACATCATGATGGACCCCGCGCTTGGCAACGGGTGTCTGATCCAGACGGTGTATCAGGACCTCTCGGTGGTGCGCTTAGGTTATGACGCGCTGGACAATCGAGGGTATTTCACCGTCTACAACAAGGCTTGGGGCGACATCGAACCGGGGCAGAGCTATCCGATCCGGTTCGAACTGGACGGCAAGAGCTTCGATGCCACAGCCATCGGGTTCAAACAGGATCGCGTCCCGGGCGCGACCGTGTTTTTCACCGACCGCAATTTCGTTAACGCGATTGCCCAGAACAAGTCCATGACCGTCTATAACCCGGAAGGCCAGATCGTCATGGCAATTGACCTGAAAGGCACAGCCAAAGCGCTGGACTATGCGCGCGACTGCCAGAACAAAAAACTGTGACGAGACGTGCAACGCCACACGCCAATCGACACCTGCGCCCCGGATCACATCAGCGAATAGATCGAGACACCACTCAGCCAGACTCCTCGTGCAGGAAGCCGGGCAAAGCGTTCACGCACCACAACAACGGCCCACCCGGGGTCTGCGGTCGCTCAGACTGAGTGTTGCGAATTCGTAAACGAAGACTGTGTCAGGCGGCGATTGCATCGAAATAGGTTCCAAATCGAACCACCCTGATCCACAATGGCTTTGCTTCCAGCCGTTCTTTTGCTCTGTAGAAGCCTATCAAAAGTGGATTCTTAACCGCCCGACATTCATAATTCAGGACCATCCATGAAATATTTCATTTTTCATAGTTTGATGAAGCTTAAGGAACCTTTTTCTGCCGCCGCGCGTCGGCGTCGGCGCCGGATTTTCATAGAGCGTATGAATATCAAGGGCGGTGAGCGGATTATCGACCTTGGGGGCACCGCCGAGTTCTGGGCGGATTTCCCTTTGCCTCTGGATCTCACCATCATCAACCTGCCGGATTCGATGTCGCCCGAGCCGGAAAGCTCGAAGCACAAGGTCACCTTGCTGCCGGGTGACGCCTGTGATGTCGATTTCGCCAAAGATATGTCGTTTGATATCGCCTTCTCGAACAGCGTGATCGAACACGTCGGCGATAGCGAAAACCGCCGGCGCATGGCATCCGAGGTCAAAAGGCTTGCACCCAGCTACTGGGTGCAGACCCCTTCGATCTGGTTCCCGATCGAAGCACATTGCAACATGCCGTTTTGGTGGTTTTACCCGAAATGGATTAAAAACAAGCTTATCTCGGGCTGGCAGAAGAAATTGCCGGCCTGGACCGAGATGGTGGTTGGCACAACGGTCCTGATGCGGTCCGAGATCAGCAATCTGTTCCCGAACGGTAAGATCTGGACAGAATGGAAGCTTGGCTTCCCCAAGAGCTATGTGGCCTATAAGCCCCCGGAAAGCAGCTGATCCATCGGCGGCAACAGGATAGGTGCCTCGCCCCGGACCTCATCGCCATTAGCGATAGAGCAGAACAGGTGATCCGTTTTGACATGATCATCGGCCAACAGGTAATCGAGGTGGGTCAGGCCGGACCGTTCTAACGAATCGGATCGAACCGAGCGTCCGTCGCCCTACAATCCCGGATCACGTCCCGACCGCAGGGCACCGGATCAAGGTCGCGGGACAGGCACAGGCGGATTTCCTCGATGTAGCCCTGCTTGCAGGTCACTGTGATCATGTCCGGCTCAAGGGCCGGGTTGGCTTGCAAAAAAGCCTCCTCCACCACGGCGGCGGGCAGTTTGACCGAGGCCTCCAGCTTGCGAAACACCTCGGGGCGCGTGACCCCGCCATAGGCTTGCCGCGACAGGGCGAAGTAGTCCGGCGCAGAAAGACCCGAGCAGGTTCCGTGTTTCTTCCACTGATGCCATGCCAGCCCTGAACTGCCCTGAATATCTTCCATTTCCCGCGTCATCGCGCGCGACGGTGGGGCTTCGGGCGTGCGGCAATAGGACGGCCAGCCCTGATGGAATTGCGGCCACAGCCCGTGCAGAATCCAACCGTGGTCATGCCGCGCATCACACTGGTCGGATCCGCGCGCGTCGCCTTCGCGGGCGCACCAGTTGGGCGACCAGCTGAGCGACAGAACGTAATAGTCAAACACGCCCGCCTTCTCGCCCTCGGCCATCGCAGCCACAGCGCTCAGCACCCACAATATCACCCAGCGCATTCGCCTCTTCCCTTCTTTCGGTGACGCGACTATATAGGCCCCAAGTTCCCCGACAACGGAAACCTGCCCCACAACCTCGGGGCCGCCGAATTCCGGCGACGGGACAGATGTATTCAAAGGAGATGGGCTGATGGCAAAACCCCTGATGGCCAAGGCAACCGCCGTATGGCTGGTGGACAACACCACGATCAGCTTCAAGCAGATCGCGGATTTCGTAGGGATGCACGAGCTGGAGGTGCAGGGCATCGCAGACGGCGACGTGGCCGCGGGCGTCAAAGGGTTCGACCCGATTGCCAACAACCAGCTGACGCAGGAAGAGATCGACGCGGCGCAGGGCAACCCGCTGCATAAGCTGAAGTTGAAATTCAACCCGGCAGCCTCGGGCGAGGAAAAGCGCCGCGGCCCGCGTTATACACCGCTGTCCAAGCGGCAAGACCGTCCGAACTCGATTCTGTGGCTGGTTAAGTTCCACCCCGAACTGAGCGACGGTCAGATCGCCAAGCTGGTGGGCACCACCAAGCCCACGATCCAGTCGATCCGCGAGCGCACGCACTGGAACATCTCGAACATGCAGCCGATCGACCCGGTTGCCCTGGGCCTGTGCAAACAGTCCGAGCTGGATGCCATCGTCCAGAAGGCCGCTGCGAAGAAAGCCGCCGAAGGCGGCGTCATGAGCGATGATGAGCGCCGCAAGCTGGTTTCGACCGAACAATCGCTGGATATGGATGCCGCGCCCAAGATTCCGACCGCGATCGAGGGGCTGGAAACATTCTCGCTGTCTGATGACGGCGACGACAAGGACGAGGATGAACCGATCGTCGACGCTGACAGCTTCTTCAACCTGCCCAAGGGCGGCAGCGACGAAGACGAAGAAGACGATCTGCGCCCCTGACCTGATCTTGGCCCCGACTGAACCCAGCCGGGGCCTTTTCGATTGTGGAATGCCATGCTGAATGTTCTGTCCGCGCTTTTTGGCCCGCACCGCGCCGTGTCGATCTATGTGTTTCTCAAGACCAAAGGTCTGGCGATTGCCGGCGCTCTGGTGATGGTCCTGATCATCTCGGGGCTTGTGTTTCTTGGCGACGATGGCGAGCACGAGCACCATTCGTTCATAACCGTACCCGTGCTGTCCGCCACGCCGATCAACGGTGATCTGAAGAATGGGGTGATTGCCTCGGTCCGTCTGCCGGACGGGTCGGCCGCCTCGGTGACATCAACGGACGCCCCCGTCGCGCAAACCGTCGGTACCAGCGCCTGCATCGAAAAACGCGTCTATGTCGAAAGCGGTGAGCCGCGATACCGGTTCAAACTGCCTCGCTATTGCGAAGCAAGCTGACGAGCAAAACCGCCCGGTGTATCCACCGGGCGGTTTTTCCTTCAGATCATCTGAAACAGAATGCCCGCAATGATGGCTCCGCTGATGCCGAGGCCCAGATAGGTGGCAAAGACGCGCGGTTTGACCAGCGACCAGACCGCCGCCATCGCCGGGATCGAACTGACGGCCCCGGCCACCATGAAGGCCATGGCGGCACCCGCGGTCATCCCCTGTTCCATCAACCCCGCCAGCAGCGGCGGCGCGACGTAAGAGTTCAGGTAGGCGGGCATCCCGACCAGCGCGGCGGTGACAATGGGCAGCACACCTTCACCGCCGACAACGCGGGCGATCAGATCGGCAGGGACATAGCTGACCAACAGCGCCTCGAGCACATAAGCCAGCGCCAGCCATTTCAGCAGAAACAGGCCGTTATGAGCGAATTCGGACCGGAAGCGGACCCGGCGTTCGGGCTCCTGCCAGAATTTCCAGACCGGTTTGTCGTCTTTCTTTGGACCGCAGCCGCGGCAGCCAGCGGGCTTGTATTCACGCAAGGGCTGGGCGAACGCGCCGCCGCGCATCAGGGCGCGGACCGCGAAGCCTCCGAACAGGCCCAGCGCGACCGCCGCGACCGCCTTGCCGATGGCAAAGGGCCAGCCCAATGCGCCTGCGGTGATCAACAGAGTCGGCGGGTCGATCAGAGGTGAGCTCAGCCAGAAGGCCATGACGGCCGACAAGGGCGCGCCCAGCGCCAGAAGCCCGGCGATGAACGGGATCACCTCGCAGGAACAGAACGGGGCCAGCCCGCCAAACAGCGCGGCGAGAAAGATCATCCGCGTCTCACGCCCCTCGAACGCGCGGGCCACCATAACCTCGGCCCCGGTGGCCTTGAGGTAAGACAGCAGCAGCACCGCAAACAGGATGTATTGCCCTGTATGTGCCAACGCTTTGCCCGCAAATGTTACGACCTCGACCCAGTTGCCCGGATCCAGCAGCGCGACCGCGATCAACAGGGCGACGATCAGCGCCCAAGGTGTCTTGATCAGGTTAACCATGTTGCGCCCCAACGGTTTGGGACTTTGTGTCAGTTCAGCCATCGTTCGCGGCCTTTCCCACTTCGTCTGCGCAGCATTCGCTGAGGATGAACTGCGCGAGGTTCCTAAGTTCGTCGAAACACGCCCGATTGATGGTGCTGCGCCCAACCTTTTCCTGCTCGACCACACCACCAGCGGCCAGAAACCGCAGGTGATGCGCCAGCGTCGAAGGGGCGATGCCCGTGCGGTTTTGTATTTCTCCAACCGTCAGCCCGGTTTGACCGGCGCGGACCAGCGTCTTGAGGACTTTCAGCCGGGCCTCGGACCCCATGGCCGAAAACCCGGCAGCGGCTGATTCCCACATTTGCCATCTCCATTAAACTAGATTTCTGGTTATTTAGTTCTTTCAGGGCTGCATGTCAATCGCGCGCAAATAAGTCCAGATTGCCCCCGCCTTAGGTCCAATCTATAAGCAATCCATGGGCATCTCGGTCGACACCTTCTTTCTGGAACGCAACGGGCAGGGCACGCTGCAGGCGCAGATCCAGCAGATGATCGCCGAGGGCATCCTGTCGGGCCGTTTTCATATGGGCGAGAAACTGCCCTCATCCCGCAAACTGGCGGCACATCTGGGGGTCAGCCGGATCACCGTCACGCTGGCCTATACCGAGCTGCTGGCAAGCGACTATCTCACCGCCAGGGGCCGCTCGGGCTACTATGTTTCCGAGAATGCTCCCGTGCCTCCAACCTACACGCCAACGCGGCACGATACCGATGCCGTGGATTGGGACATCGCGCTGGCACGGAAGTTCTCGGGCGGGGATTTTCTGCAAAAGCCCAGCAACTGGCGAGAGTTCCGCTACCCCTTTATCTACGGTCAGGCCGACCGGGATCTGTTCGACCATGCCAACTGGCGCCTCTGCGCGGTGCGCGCTTTGGGCCATAAGGATTTTGATACACTGACCGGAGACTATGTGGACCGCGACGACCCCCTGTTGATCGAGTTCATCGCGCGCCACACCCTGCCCCGGCGCGGGATCACCGCACGACCCCAAGAGATACTCATCACGCTGGGGGCGCAAAATGCCCTGTGGCTGGCCTCACGAGTGCTGCTCAACCGGGATCGCAAAGCGGCCATCGAGGACCCCTGTTACTATGCCCTGCGCGATCTGCTGGTCCACTCCGAGTGCAAACTCGCCCCCCTGAAGGTTGACCGCGACGGCCTGCCGCCCGATGCGATCCCCGACGACACCGATGTGATCTTCACCACCCCCAGCCATCAGTGTCCCACCACAGCCACCATGCCGATCGATCGCCGCCGCGCGCTGCTGCACCGCGCCCGCGAGTTGAACGCGATGATCGTCGAGGATGATTATGAGTTCGAGATGTCCTTTCTGGGTGCCCCCTCGCCCGCGCTGCGGTCGCTGGATACGGACGGGCGGGTGATCTACGTCGGCAGCTTCTCGAAATCGCTGTTTCCGGGGCTGCGGCTGGGCTACATGGTCGGGTCCGAAAGCTTCATTCGCGAGGCGCGGGCCCTGCGGTCGCTGGTTCTGCGCCACCCGCCCGGTCATGTGCAGCGCACGGCGGCGTATTTCCTGTCGCTGGGGCATTATGATGCGCAGATCAGGCGCATGTCCAAGGCCCTGCAGCACAGGCGCGAGGCCATTGATGAGGCGATCCGGCAGTCCGGCCTGACGGTCGCGGGGCGGGGAATGCTGGGAGGGTCCTCAATCTGGATGCAGGCCCCGACGCATGTGAATACCACACGGCTGGCGCATAAGCTGCAGGGCAAAAGCGTGCATATCGAACCCGGAGAGCCCTTCTTTTCCGGCCCCAACAGGCCCCAGAACTACTACCGCCTCGGCTATTCCTCGATTGCGCCCGACAGAATCGGGCCGGGAATCGCGCAGATCGCCGAGGCCATTGGGCAAGCGTGATGCCACTGGACCTATCCCGCCTTCGGTTCTGGCCCTATCGCCATGGGCACCCTTGGGTCAAAACCAAACGGAAAACAGGGGCGACAGACCCCGTTCCAGCCATCCTTGATCGGAGAACATGCAGATGAAAATGACCACCGAAGAAGCCTTCGTGAAAACGCTGCAAATGCACGGGATCGAACATGCGTTCGGCATCATCGGCTCGGCCTTCATGCCGATTTCCGATATCTTCCCCAAGGCAGGCATCACCTTCTGGGACTGCGCGCATGAAGGCTCGGGCGGGATGATGGCGGATGGCTACACCCGCGCCACCGGCAAGATGTCGATGATGATCGCGCAGAACGGCCCGGGCATCTCGAACTTTGTGACTGCCGTTAAGACCGCCTATTGGAACCACACGCCGCTGCTGCTGGTGACGCCGCAGGCCGCGAACAAGACCGTGGGTCAGGGCGGGTTCCAGGAAATCGAGCAGATGAATATGTTCGCCGATTGCGTCTGCTATCAGGAAGAGGTGCGTGACCCCTCGCGCATGGCCGAAGTGCTCAGCCGCGTGATCCAGAACGCCAAGCGCTACAGCGCGCCCGCGCAGATCAACGTGCCGCGCGATTACTTCACGCAGGTGGTGGATATCGAACTGCCCCGCATCGTCGATTTCGAACTGCCCTCGGGTGGCGAGGCCGCGCTGGATGAGGCTGCCGAGCTGCTGTCGAACGCCCATTTCCCGGTGATCCTAAACGGCGCGGGCGTGGTTCTGTCGGGTGCGATCCCCTCAACGGTTGCACTGGCCGAGCGTCTGGATGCGCCGGTCTGCTGCGGCTATCAGCACAATGACGCCTTCCCCGGCTCGCACCCGCTGCACGCAGGCCCCTTGGGCTATAACGGGTCCAAGGCTGGGATGCAGCTGATCGCGCAGGCGGATGTGGTGCTGGCCTTGGGCACGCGCCTGAACCCGTTCTCAACCCTACCCGGCTATGGCATCGACTATTGGCCGACCGAGGCGAAGATCATTCAGGTTGACGTCAAACCCGAGCGGATTGGCCTCACCAAGCCGGTTACCGTCGGTATCGTGGGCGATGCCAAAAAAGTTGCCGACACCCTGCTCGAGAAGCTCTCAGGCACCGCTGGTGACGAAGGCCGTCAGGCCCGCAAGGACCTGATCGCGACTACCAAATCGGCCTGGGCGCAGGAACTGTCCTCGATGGATCACGAACAGGACGACCCCGGCACCACCTGGAACGAACGCGCGCGCTCGGCCAAGCCCGACTGGCTGAGCCCTCGCAAGGCATGGCGCGCCATTCAGGCCGCATTGCCGAAAGAGGCGATCATCTCGTCTGATATCGGCAATAACTGCGCCATCGGTAACGCCTATCCGTCCTTCGAAGAGGGCCGCAAGTATCTGGCCCCGGGCCTGTTCGGCCCTTGCGGTTACGGCCTGCCTTCGGTGATCGGTGCCAAGATCGGCTGCCCGGATACGCCGGTTGTCGGGTTCTCGGGCGACGGAGCGTTCGGCATCGCGGTGACAGAACTCACCGCAATCGGCCGCGAGGAATGGCCCGCCATCACGCAGGTGGTGTTCCGCAACTATCAGTGGGGTGCCGAGAAACGGAACTCGACCCTGTGGTATGACGACAACTTCGTCGGCACCGAACTGGATACGCAGGTCTCTTACGCTGGCATCGCGCAGGCCTGCGGCCTGAAAGGCGTGGTCGCCCGCACGATGGACGAGTTGACAGCGGCGCTGGCGCAGGCGGTCGAGGATCAGAAGAACGGCATCACCACCCTGATCGAAGCGATGATCAATCAGGAACTGGGCGAACCCTTCCGCCGCGATGCGATGAAAAAGCCCGTCGAGGTGGCCGGCATCGACGCCGCAGACATGCGTCCGCAATAACATCACGACGTGGCCGGGCCCCGGCGGCCCGGCCCTCATATGTTAGTTTCGAAAAAGCCGTAAACCCATCTGAACAGTAACGAAACGCTTGAGCCCGGAACTAAAGTTCTCACAATGGCCCGCAGGTTCAGGTCCGAAGGCGACCGGCCACAGGGGAGAGATTTGACGTGACGCAGCAGCCCAGGATCGACCTGTCGCCCAAGGTTTCGGACGAGATCCGGCACACCACATGCTACATGTGCGCCTGCCGGTGCGGCATCAACGTGCATATGAAGGATGGCAAGGTCGCCTATATCGAAGGAAACCGCGATCACCCCGTGAACAAGGGTGTCCTCTGCGCCAAAGGCTCCGCCGGGATCATGCAGGTCAACGCCCCTTCGCGCCTGCGCAAGCCGCTGCGCCGGGTTGGGCCGCGCGGATCGGGAGAGTTCCGCGAGATCGAATGGGATGAAGCGATCAGCACCGCCGTCGGCTGGCTGAACGAATTGCACGAGACCGCACCGCACAAGTTGGCCTTCTTCACCGGGCGGGATCAGAGCCAGAGCTTCACCAGCTTCTGGGCCCAGAATTTCGGCACGCCCAACTATGCCGCCCATGGCGGGTTCTGCTCGGTCAACATGGCAGCGGGCGGCATCTACACGATGGGCGGTGCGTTTTGGGAGTTCGGCCAGCCCGATTGGGACCACACCAAGCTGTTCATGCTGTTCGGTGTGGCCGAGGACCACGACAGCAACCCGATCAAAATGGGCATCGGCAAGATCAAGGCACGCGGCGCGCGGGTGATCGGGGTGAACCCCATCCGCTCGGGCTATAACGCCGTGGCTGATGATTGGGTCGGGATCACGCCGGGCACCGACGGGCTGTTCATCCTGTCGCTGATCCATGTGCTGATGAAGGCGGGCAAGATCGACCTCGACTACCTTGCCCGCTACACCAACGCACCGGTTCTGGTCAATGCCGCTGACGGCCCGGAGAAGGGCCTGTTCCTGCGCGATGCCGACGGCAAACCGCTGGTGATCGACCGCGTGACGGGCGAACCGACCGCCTTCGACAAACCCGGCGTGCGCCCGGACCTGTCGGCCACCTACGACAAAGACGGCGTCACCCACCGGCCGGTCTTTCACCTGATGGCCGAGAAATACCTGTCCGACGATCACGCCCCCGAAAACGTGGCCGAGCGCTGCGGCGTCCCAGCCCAAAAAATCCGCGCCATCGCCGCCGAAATCGCCCGTGTGGCCTTTGACGAGGCCATCGAACTGGATCAGGAATGGACCGACTTCCGGGGCGAAAAACACTCCAAGATGACGGGCCGCCCGGTCAGCTTCCACGCCATGCGCGGCATCTCGGCCCATGCCAACGGCTTCCAGACCTGCCGCGCCCTGCACGTCCTGCAAATCCTGCTGGGCACAGTCGAGGTCCCCGGCGGCTTCCGCTTCAAACCGCCCTACCCCAAACCTGTCGAGGCGCACCCCACCCCGCACGGAGACCGCCGCCCGGGCCGCCCGTTGGAAGGCCCGCATCTGGGCTTCCCCCGCGGCCCCGAGGACCTGCTGCTGAACGAAGACGGCACCGCCCAACGCATCGACAAGGCGTTCACCTGGGAAAACCCGATGTCGGCCCACGGGCTTATGCATATGGTGATCTCGAACGCCGCCGCCGGGGACCCGTACAAGATCGACACGCTGTTCCTGTATATGGCAAATATGTCATGGAACTCATCCATGAACACCAAAGGCGTGATGGAGATGCTGTCGGCCAAGACCGAAGACGGCAAGTATGTCATCCCAAGGATCATCTACTCGGATGCCTATTCCTCGGAAATGGTCGCCTATGCCGACCTGATCCTGCCCGACACCACCTATCTGGAACGCCACGACTGCATCTCGCTGCTGGACCGCCCGATCTGCGAGGCCGACGCCGCCGCCGATGCGATCCGCTGGCCCGTGGTCGAACCCGACCGCGACGTGCGCGGGTTCCAGTCGGTGCTGATCCAGCTTGCCAACCGCATGAGCCTGCCGGGCTTCACCAACGAAGACGGCACGCCCAAGTGGAAGGACTACGCCGACTATATCGTGAACCACGAACGCAAACCCGGCATCGGCCCTCTGGCCGGATTCCGGGGCGAAGATGGCACCAAGGAAGGGCGCGGCGCGGTCAACCCCGATCAGTTGAACCGCTACATCGAAAACGGCGGCTTCTATGTGGCGCACATCCCCGAAGGCGCGGATTACTACAAACCGTGGAACACGGCCTATCAGGACTGGGCCGTGGGCATGGGCCTCTATGACAGTCCGCAACCCTACCTGTTCCAACTCTATTCCGAGCCGATGCGCAAATTCCAGCTGGCCGCCGAAGGCCACGGAAACCACCAGCCCCCCGACCACCTGCGCCAGCGTATCAAAGACTCAATGGACCCGCTGCCCATCTGGTACGAGACCGACCAGCAGGGCAACGAGGGCTTCACCGTCAACGCCCTGACCCAGCGCCCCATGGCGATGTATCACAGCTGGGGCACACAGAACGCATGGCTGAGGCAACTGCACGGGCGCAACCCGCTCTACGTGCCCACCAAACTGATGCGCGCGCACGGGCTGCAAGACGGCGACTGGGCCAAGGTCACTTCACCACACGGCGAAATCACCGTCCCCGTGATGGAAATGGCCGCCCTAAATGAAAACACCGTCTGGACCTGGAACGCCATCGGCAAACGCAAAGGGGCATGGGCCTTGCAGGAAGACGCACCCGAGGCCACCAAAGGCTTCCTGCTGAACCACCTGATCCACGAACTGCTGCCGCCTAAAGGCGACGGTATGCGTTGGGCGAACTCGGACCCGATAACGGGTCAGGCCGCTTGGTTCGACCTGAAGGTCAAAATCGAAAAAACCACCCCCCCGACGGACGCCCAAAGCCAGCCAGAATTCGCCCCGATCGAATCCCCCGTCGGGACCGGCCCGAAAGACCTGGCATGGAAGGTCGGCAAATGAGCCGGATCCACCCTTCATCTGACCATAAATATCCCGGGGAGCGCGAGGGGCTGGCCCCTCGCCCCTGCCCTCTCCAAGCACGCGAAGGCACATTGACATGACCCAGCTCCCCCAATCCACCGAGCGCAAAATGGGTCTGGTCATCGACCTCGACACCTGCGTCGGCTGCCATGCCTGCGTAATCTCGTGCAAAGGCTGGAACACGGAAAACTACGGCGCGCCGCTCTCGGATCAGGACGCGTACGGAGCCGACCCCTCCGGCACCTTCCTGAACCGCGTTCATTCCTATGAGGTACAGCCCACCGACGGCACCGCCCAACTGATCCACTTCCCCAAATCCTGCCTGCATTGCGAGGATGCACCCTGCGTCACCGTCTGCCCCACCGGAGCCAGCTACAAACGAGTTGAAGACGGCATCGTGCTGGTCAACGAAGGCGACTGCATCGGTTGCGGCCTCTGCGCCTGGTCCTGCCCTTATGGTGCGCGTGAGATGGATATGGCCGAAGGGGTGATGAAGAAATGCACCCTCTGTGTCGACCGCATCTACAACGAAAACCTGCCCGAAGTGGACCGGGTCCCCTCCTGCGTCCGGACCTGCCCGGCCGGTGCGCGACATTTCGGTGATCTGGGCGACCCTGACAGCGATGTCAGCAAACTGGTGGCCGAGCGCGACGGGATGGACCTGATGCCCGAGATGGGCACCAAACCCGTAAACAAATACCTCCCGCCACGGGCAAAAGATGAAGTGGACGCGCAGATCGACATTCTGGCCCCGCTGCTGGCCCCCGTGGCCGAAGACCCCAAGGACTTTCTCGGCTGGCTCGACAAGGCACTGGAGAAACTCTGATGCATCCGGCCCCTTCCGTCATCATCTTCACCACTTTTTCCGGTCTGGGCTTCGGCCTGCTGTTCTTCCTGGGTCTCGGACAACCCGCCGTGACGGGTTTCGTCGCCTTTGTTTTCTACCTGATCGCTTACGCGCTGGCGGTTGGCGGGCTGTTGGCCTCGACCTTCCATCTGGGGCATCCCGAACGCGCCTGGAAGGCGTTCAGCCAATGGAAATCCAGCTGGCTCAGCCGCGAAGGGGTCTGCGCGGTGGCGGCGCTCATGGTCATGGGACTCTATGCGCTGGGGGCGGTGTTTTTGCACAGCCACTGGACGCTGTTGGGGTGGATCGGGGCGCTGCTCAGCCTCGCCACCGTCTTCACCACATCAATGATCTATACGCAGCTCAAGACGATTCCGCGCTGGAACATGAACCTGACACCCGCGATGTTCCTGTCTTTCAGCCTCGCGGGTGGCGCACTTTTGGCCGGGGCCGAGGCGCTGGCCCCTTGGCTGCTGGTCATCGCAGGGGCCTTGCAACTGGCCTATTGGGCCAAGGGAGACGGCGCGTTGGCGCGGTCGGGTACCACGCTGGGCACCGCCACGGGATTAGGTGCACGCGGCACGGTACGCGCGTTTGAGCCGCCTCATACCGGAACAAACTATCTGCTGCGGGAATTCGTCCATGTGGTGGGTCGCAGACACGCGCAAAAACTGCGTGTGATCTCGTTTGGGCTGGCCTTTGTATTGCCGCTGTTGCTGATCCTAATCCCGGTCGGAGGGGTCGTGATCAAACATCTGTTCGCGCTTTTGGCCGTGCTGTCGCATTTGACCGGTGTTGTGATCTCGCGCTGGCTGTTTTTCGCACAGGCCGAACATGTTGTCGGGCTGTATTACGGGAAACGGTGAGGGAGGGGGCCAGCCCCCTCCTTGGCCTTGCAGGCCAATTCCTCCCCCGGGGATATTTGTAGCCAGATGAAGTTTGGATCCCAGTTTCCAGGGGTCGTCAGATCAGACCAGCATGGGTCATTGCGGCATCAATAGATGCTTTGGTGCTGTCTTCCAGCTCGGTCAGGGGAGAGCGGACTTCGGTGCTGCAGAGGCCGAGTTTGCTAAGAGCATATTTGGCACCGACTAGGCCGGGTTCGATGAAGATCGCCTCGTGCAAGGGCATCAGGCGGTCTTGGTAGGTCAGTGCTTTGGCGTAGTCGCCCGCAAGCGTTGCCTGCTGGAATTCGGCGCAGAGTTTGGGGGCCACGTTGGCCGTTACCGAGATGCAGCCGACGCCGCCATGGGCGTTGAAGCCCAGCGCGGTGGCATCCTCGCCCGACAGTTGGCAGAAATCGGGTCCGCAACTGGCGCGTTGCTGACTGACGCGGGCCAGATCGCCGGTCGCATCCTTGACGCCGGCGATGCGCGGGAGCTTGGCCAGTTCACCCATGGTTTCGGGTGTCATGTCGATGACCGACCGACCCGGAATATTATAGATGATGATCGGGATATCGGCGCAATCATGCAGGGCACGGTAATGGGCCAGCAGGCCCTTTTGCGTCGGCTTGTTGTAGTAGGGCGTCACGACCAATGCCGCATCAGCGCCGGTTTTTGCGGCAAACTGGACGAACCGGACGGCCTCGACCGTGTTGTTGGACCCGGCCCCCGCGATCACCGGGACGCGGCCTGCGGCAGCCTTCACAACTTCGGCAACGACCGTTTCGTGCTCATCATGGGTCAGCGTCGGGCTTTCGCCGGTCGTGCCGACGGGCACGAGACCGGTCGAGCCTTCGCTGATCTGCCACTCGACCAGGTGTTTGAGCGTCTCCAGGTCCAACGCGCCGTTGCTGAACGGGGTGACCAGGGCTGGCATCGAGCCTTTGAACATAACACGCTCCTTAAGGTGCAGTTAGCAGTTTTTGCGTCACGGGCCATCACAATCATGGCGATCCGAGTTGATCCCGGCGGCGCAAGGTTTATCCTGAATGGCTCTATCCTCGGTTGGTTGGGAAATGCAAGGCATGACACGCGTACTGGCGCTTTTGGTGGTGGTGATTTTGGGCTCGGTCGGGCAGGTGCGGGCCGACGCGGCGGGCGACCTGCGTGCTGGCCTCTATGAGATGCGCAAGGGGGATTGGAATGCTGCCCTGAACACCTCGGGCGCGCGCGGGTCGGTGTCTCGGGACATCATCGTCTGGCACTGGTTGCGCGAGGGCTTCGGCAGTTCGGGGGATGTGCTGGTTTTCCTTGAACGTCGCCCCGATTGGCCCGGCCTGGCCTGGCTGCGCCGCAAGAGCGAGCCGTCCTTTACCAATGCCGATGCGGACCGGGTGCTGAAATTCTATGCCGGGATGCCGCCACAAACCGCCGAAGGGTCGCTGAACTATGCCGTCGCGCTGATGAGCAAGGGGCGCCATGGCGAGGCCGAGGCCGATATCGTGACCGCGTGGCGGACCATGCCGATGGGATCGGGGCTGCAGAAGGATTATCTGGAGAACTTCGACAAGCTGCTGAAGCCGCATCACGCAGCGCGGATGGACCGGATGTTGTGGGATGGCCATCTGGTCAGCGCCGGCCAGATGTTACCCCTGATCAGCGCCGATCAGCGCAAGCTGGCCGAGGCCCGGATCGCGCTGCAAAAGCGGGAAAACGGCGTGGATGGCAAGGTGGCGGCGGTGCCGAAAACACTGGCTGATGCGCCGGGGCTGGCCTTTGATCGATTCGTCTGGCGCGACCGGAAAGAGCTGGACGACAGCGCCATCGATCTGATGCTGGCCCGGTCAACCGGTCCCGATGCGCTGGGTGAGCCGGACAAGTGGGCCGAGGGGCGGCGCAGGCTGGCGCGGCTTGAGATGCGCACCGGCAGCGCCGAACGCGCCTATGCGATTGCCGCCAATCATCACATGACGCCGGATATGGGCTATGGCTATGCTGATCTGGAATGGTTGGCGGGTTTCCTCGCCCTGCGCAGGCTGGACGATCCGGCGACGGCAGTACGCCATTTCCAGAACTTCTCGGGCGCGGTGCAATCCCCGATTTCCAAAGGGCGCGGCGGCTATTGGCTGGGCCGCGCTTATGCGGCGCAGGGAGATGCAGATAAAGCATATGAGGCCTATGCGGTTGGGGCGGATCATCAGACCTCGTTCTATGGTTTGTTGGCAGCCGAGCGCATTGGCCGTCCGTTTGACCCCGAATTGGCCAACCCGCGTCGCGCGGCGCACTGGAAACAGGCCGCGTTCGCGGACTCCAGCGTGCTTGAGGCCGGGTTGCTGCTGTTGCAGGCGGGTGAGGGCAATCTGTCGGAGCGCTTCTTGACCCATTTGGTCGAAAGTCTCGACCAGACGCAGGCCAATCAGTTGGGCGATTTAGTGCTGGAACTGAACGAGCCGCATCTGGCCGTCATGATTGCCAAACGCGCGGCGACAACAGGGGTTGTCCTGCCCGCCGCCTATTACCCGGTGCATCCGGTCGCCGATATCGGCCTGCCTATGGCAAAAGAGATGACCTTGGCCATTGCCCGGCGCGAAAGCGAATTCGATCCGGTGGTGATCAGCGGCGCGGGCGCACGGGGGCTAATGCAGGTGATGCCCGCGACGGCGCAGCTGGTGGCCAAGGATCTTGGCATTCTCAGCGGGCACAAGACCGGGCGGCTGACCTCGGACTGGCGGTATAACGCCAAGCTGGGGGCGAATTACCTGTCCAGCCTTGCCGAGGATTTCAACGGCAACGTCGTGATGATGGCGGCTGGCTACAACGCCGGACCCCGCCGCCCGATTTCGTGGATGGAGCGGTATGGCGACCCGCGCCGGGGTGAGGTTGATGTGATCGACTGGATCGAGACCATCCCCTTCAAGGAAACCCGCAACTATGTCATGCGCGTCGCCGAGAGCCTCCCGGTCTATCGTGCGCGGCTGGGCCAACCGCCTCTGCCGGTGCCGTTTTCGCAGGAACTGACCGGCTCAACCCTTGCGTCTTTCGCGCCATAGGGTGAACAGGCCCGCCGCGATCACCAGACCTGCGCCCAGCACGACTGCGGGGCGCAGGGTTTCATCGAAGATGGTGATGCCCAGAACAGCGCTCCACATCAGGTGGAAATAGGCGAAAGGCTGTACGGCGCTGGCCTCGGCCATTTCATAACATTTGATCAGCAGCCAATGCCCCAGCGCACCTGAAATGCACAGCAGCCCCATCCATAGCCAGTCGCTGCGAGCCATCGGTTCCCAGAACCATATGCCAACAGCGGTCATCGCGACGGCCCCTGCCACGCCGGTCCAGAAAAAGCTGGTGGCGGTGCTGTCGCGCCGCGCTGCGTAACGGGTCAGCAGGCCGTAGACGGCGAACATCAGCGCCGAGATCAGCGGGATCACTGCCCAGGGATTGAACACCCCGGCACCGGGTTGGAGGATGATCAGAACACCGACACAGCCCACTCCAATCGCGGCCCAGCGCCGCCAGCCAACTTTCTCGCCCAGTACCGGGCCGCTGAGCGCGGCGATCAGCAGCGGATAGCAGATAAACACAGCCTGACTTTCGATCAGCCCGAGGATCGTGAAACTGTAGACGGCGACGCAGATTTCCCCGGCCAGCAGCAAGCCTCGGAAAATCTGTAGCCGAAGCTGGCTGGTCTGCGCCGCGGCCCTCAGACCTCCGGGTGATCTGGCGGCCAAGGCAATCACGAAGGCGGCAAAGAACCAGTACCGGATCATCACCACCATGTAAGTGTTGTAGGTCCCCGCCAGATGGCGCGAGATGCCATCCTGCAACGCAAACACAATCGTCGCGCCGATCATCAGCGCAATACCCGCATT
The DNA here is from genome assembly GCF_056542385.1 of Ruegeria sp. AD2(2025). NCBI lineage: Bacteria > Pseudomonadati > Pseudomonadota > Alphaproteobacteria > Rhodobacterales > Roseobacteraceae > Ruegeria > Ruegeria sp. AD2(2025). The sequence goes on along the minus strand of NZ_JBQFZS010000003.1, from coordinate 419,153 downwards.
CACGTTGTTCTGCTGGCTCATAGTTTGACAGCCCGCGTCATGTGCCGCTTGCGGCCAAAGCCGGGGCTGCGGGTAACTTCGAACCCGGCGTCGGCCAAGCCCCGGCGCACGAACCCGGCGGCGGTGTAGGTTGCCGCCGTGCCGCCCGGCGCCGTGTGGTCAGCCACCTGCTGCATCAGGTCCGCACCCCATAGTTCGGGGTTCTTGGCGGGTGAGAAGCCATCCAGAAACCATGCGTCCGCCTTGTGATCCCAATCGGGCAGGGTCTGACGGGCATCCCCGACGATGACCTCAAGATGCAACGTATCCAACGTGCAGCTCTGGCCCGTCCAGACCGCCAGAAAGCGATCCACCCATGGCGACAGTTCCGGAAATGCCGCCAGCGCGCGGGCCATATCGTCTGGGGCCATCGGGAAGGCCTCGAAACTGGCGAACCGCAGCGGCGAGGTCTGCCCTGCGCCCTCCCACGCGGACCAGACGGTCAGCATGTTCAGGCCGGTGCCAAAACCCAGCTCGGCGATGTGAAATCCGGGTGCAAAGCGCGCAGGCAGGTCATTGCCTGCAAGGAACACATGGCGCGTCTCTTCCAACCCGTTCTGCAACGAGTAATAGGGATCGTCGAAACGATCCGAGACAGGAATCTGATCCTCGGTCCACGTCAGTTCGGCACGCTGGTCTGCCATCGGGTTATCCTGTAGCTAGGCGGCGCGACACTGAACAAGGAAAAGGGGATTGGCAATGGTCGATGTGACGGTGCGCGGCGCAGGCATCTTTGGCCTGTCCATCGCATGGACCTGCGCCCGACGCGGGGCCAAGGTTCAGGTGGTCGACCCCTTCGGGCCCGGCGCGGGCTCCAGCGGCGGGCTGGTGGGGGCGCTTGCGCCGCATGTGCCCGAGAACTGGAACGCCAAGAAGGCCTTTCAGTTCGACAGCCTGATCATGGCCGAACCGTTCTGGCAACAGGTCGAGGCAACGGGCGGCGTTTCCCCCGGCTATGCGCGGCTGGGTAGATTGCAGCCCATTGGCGACCAGCGCAGCGTTGATCTCGCCCATACGCGGGCGACCACGGCCGAGACGCTCTGGCAGGGTCGCGCCCGTTGGACCGTGCGCCCAGTGGACGACGTCGGCGCTTGGTGCCCGCCCAGCCCCACTGGCTTTGTCATCCACGACACGCTGAGCGCACGAATGCACCCCCGTCGCGCCTGTGCGGCTTTGGTCGCGGCGCTGGGGGTGATGGGGGTCGAGGTGACAACAGAGGCCCCCGACAAGGGTCAGGTCATTCACGCCACGGGCCTCGCCGGTCTGGAAGAGCTCAGCCGCGCCTTCGGCAAGACCGTTGGCAATGGCGTCAAGGGACAGGCCGCCTTGCTGCGGTTTGATGCCGGAGAGGTGCCGCAGCTGTTCGCGGATGCCGTCCACATCGTGCCACACTCGGACGGCACCCTGGCCATCGGATCAACGTCCGAGCGGGATTATGATGACCCCACCAGCACCGATGCAGCGCTGGACGATGTGCTGGACCGCGCCACGCGCGCGCTGCCGCTGCTGCACGGGGCCGAGGTGATCGAACGATGGGCCGGTGTGCGACCCCGCAGCAAAAGCCGCGCCCCGATGCTGGGTGCGCATCCTTTGCACGATGGCCAATTCATCGCCAACGGTGGCTTCAAGATCGGCTTCGGCATGGCCCCGAAAGTGGCCGAGGTGATGGCCGATCTGATGCTGGATGGCAAAGACACGATCCCCGACGATTTTCGGCCCGAGGCATCGTTGTGACCTTCGAAGTCCCGCCGCAGCGCCTGTCCCCGGACAGCCCGAAACTGCCCCAAGTTCTGGCCCTGATCCGCGAAAGCTTTGCTTATATGGAAGGTCGCATTGATCCGCCCTCATCCATGCACCGGCTGACCGAGGACACCCTGCGCGATCAGGCGCGAGAGGGTGAGGTCTGGGTCCTCGGTACGCCCCCCGATGCCGTGGTGTTCCTGACGCCAAAGCCCGGGCGTTTGTATCTGAGCAAGCTGGCGGTCGACCAAAGCCAACGGGGGAAGGGTCTGGCCCGGCAGCTTGTGGCGCTTGCCGAAACCCGCGCACGGACGCTTGGGCTCTCGGTGCTGGAACTGCAAACCCGCGTCGAGCTTGTCGAAAATCACGCTGCCTTTGCCCATATGGGGTTTGTCAAAACCGGTGAGGTGGCCCATCCCGGGTACGACCGCACCACCTCGATCACGATGCAGAAGCGCCTAGGTTAGCGCCTCAGCCCGCATACATTCGCGCCCGCCCGGTCCGCGCACCCACAGGGTCTGCCCGTTCCGGCAGAGGGTCGCGGTTTCGAAATGCATCAGCGGGGCCGTGGCGCGGAAGGAAAACGCGGTCAGTGGCCCCATCAGATCGGTGGCATAAAGCATCAGAAACTGCGCCAGCAAAGGGCCATGCACGACCAGCCCGGCATAGCCCTCAACCTCGCGCGCATAATCCAGATCATAGTGGATGCGGTGTCCGTTGAAGGTCAGCGCGGAATAGCGAAACAGCAGGGTGGTATTAAAGCTGACCCCGCGGTGGTCGGTCTCATCCGTGCGGGCCTGCGAGGGTTGCGGGGGCCGGGCGTCGGGCGACGGGTCCTCGCGATAGACCAAATCCTGCCATTCGGTCAGGCACAGCTGGCCCTGCTGCCAGACCTCGTGGCGCAGCGTGACAAAGCCCAGTGGACCGCTGCGCCCGGTCTTCTGCGCCGCGCTTTCCCGGACGGACCGTCGTTCAGCCTCTAGGCCCGCGATCAGGGGTTGATGAAATTGCAATCGCCCCCCGGCCCACATCCGCCGCGGCAAACCCATATCCGGGATCAGCCCAAGGCCAACCTTCGGGTGCCCATCCCGCCCCAGATCAGAGGGCGGCAGGGGTGACCAGAAATAGAGGTGATGAAAAAACGGCGGCAGGGCTGCGCCCGCCTCAACCGAGGGCGCGCGTCCAAGCGCCAGCTGCAACGCTTGGGCGCGGGCGGAATCCATCGGGTCTCCGACCACCTCGGCCCCTATCGCACCCTCGTGGGTCAAACCCCCGCCTCGGCCCGCAGCTTTTGCATCAGGGCGTGCAGAGTGTGTTCATAGCGGTCATTGGTCAGACGTCCCTCGGCGTCAAACTCGTTGGAACTGTCGGCCAGATGAATTTCGGGCCCCTGCAGGATGCGCGGCTGGAACGGCACCATGAAGGAGCGCAGGATCATCTGCGCGCGTTCTCCCCCGGCGCGACCTGCAGCGGCGGACATCACCGCCAACGGTTTGTCCATCCACGGCTTGCCTTTGGTTCGGCTGACCCAGTCCAGCGCGTTCTTCAGAACGCCCGACGGCCCCTTGTTGTATTCCGGGGTCGAGATGATCACCGCATCCGCCTGCGCGATCTGATCCGCCAGCACCTGTACGGCCTCGGGAATGCCCTCGCCGGTTTCCAGATCACCATCATAAAGCGGCAGGTTCAGATCGGCCTCGATAAACGTGCCCGGCTCGAACAGACGCGCCGCTTCGCGCAAGAGTTTGCGGTTGGTCGCGCCCTGCCGCAGCGAACCGGAGAGGCCAAGAAGGATGGGATCGGACATGGGGAAACTCCGTTGCCGTGTTTCCCCAATAGTTAGCCAAAGATCGCACCGGACCAAAGCCCCGGTGACGCGCAGTCACTGTGCGCGCCGCAGGGTGCCCGGTCAGATCAGGTGCGCCCGCTGGGGATGATCTCGATATCGACGCGGCGGTTGCGGGCCTTGCCCTCGGGCGTCAGGTTCGAGGCGGCGGGGCGGCTTTCGCCCAGACCGATCGTGGTGATCCGGCCGCTGTTTACGCCGTTGGCCTGCAGGATATCCGCCACCGAACGGGCGCGCCGTTCCGAGAGGCCCTGATTGTACGACGCCTCACCATCGCTGTCGGTATGGCCGATGACCTGTACGTTCGAGTTGGGATAGCGCACAAGGTTCTGCCCCACGCGCACCAGATCGGCCCGCAGCGCCGGGTTCACCGTCGAGCTGTCGGTGGCAAAGGTGATGTCATTGGGCACGGTGACGATCAGGCGGTCACCTGCATTGGTGATGGTGATACCGTCATTGGCCAGTTGCTGCCGCAGTTCGGCGGCCTGCCGGTCCAGTTGATTGCCGATGACACCGCCACCGGCGGCCCCGATGGCCCCACCGGCCAACGCACCCAGAAGCGGATCGGAGTCGTTGGCAATCGCGCCAACCCCGGCCCCGATCAAACCGCCCAGAATCGCACCTTGCTTGGCGTTCTGATTAGGATCAGAGGGCAAGTTCAGCGTACCGGGGTCCGTACAGGCCCCCAAAACCAAAGCCGAGCTCAGCCCGGCGGCAACAACAAACTTGGAAATCGTCATAGGTTCAACCTTCTGCTCTGGCACCCGTTTTGGTCGGTGCCACGTTCTTTGCCCCATTATATCGCGCCGCTTGGGCCCGGGCTCAAGCAACAATCGGGTGAATTGGCAGTTACGTGCCGTTCAGTGGGCCTGTGCAGGCGCGTCCCAGCGGTTCTGTTCCTGCCAGATCGCACGCAGCGGCTCACCCTGCCCACAGAAGTGATCCTCGGTCAGCTCACAAGCCCAGATGCGGTCTGTGCGGAAATGGCGAAAACCATTGCGCAGCTCGCACCACGCCGCCAGCATAGTGCATTCGATGTGATAGATCAGGGCGACGGGCCGTACAGTACGTTCAGTCCGCTCGCCTTGGGAATTGACATAGGTGATACGAATTTTGCGCTCGGACCGGATCGCTTCACGGTAATTCACGACCGGCACGCAGCCCTTGGCTGGATCATCCAGCGGTGCACCCCACGGCGCGACCTGCAACCAATCGGCGGGCGCGCGCAAGGCCTCGATCTTGCGACACACCCGGTCGGCGGCCTGCTGCAACGTGCTGTCACCCGTCCGCGCCAGCATCGACAGGCCAACCCACAGCGCCTCGACCTCTTCGGCGTCAAAGTTCAGCGGTGGCAGGTCATAGCCACGCCGCATCAGGTATCCGACCCCCGCCTCGCCCTCGATCGGCGTGCGTTGTGCCTGAAGCGCGGCGATGTCGCGATAGACCGTCCTGACGGACACCTCCAGCTTGTCTGCCAACGTCTCGGCCGTCACCGGCGCGGGGGCGGCGCGTAAAATCTGAATGATTTCAAACAGTCGGGTGGAACGACGCATCAGGGTCTCCGGCATTTCTGCTGACACCCTAGCACATCCCCCTGACAAGGTGGTGTCAGGAGTGATCGGCAATTCTGGTCTCAACCGAAAGGAGGCCCATCATGCCAAGCCAAGACCATCACGTTCTGATGACCCTGAAACTGGACCGCTGGGCACAAGACCACCATCTGCGCGGGTTCGAGATCGAGCGCGAGATCATGGCTGCACGTCAGCCCCGCGCCCCAAAACGGCGCGCCCGGCGGTTCTCGCTGGGCAATCTGAAGGTGTTTTGGACCCGAACCGCCTAGAAATCCGCCTTGGCGCGGAATTTCATCGCAACACCCCCTTCGGGGTTCTTCAGGCGCAGTTCTTCCGAATGCAGCATCAGGCGCGGAAAGTCCCGCGCCGCGCCCTCGGCATAAAACGGGTCACCCAGAATAGGATGGCCCAGCGCCAGCATATGCACGCGCAACTGATGCGAGCGCCCGGTTTTGGGAAACAGTCTTACACGCGTCGTCTCACCCTCGTACTTCACCACGCGCCAATCGGTGACGGCGGGTTTGCCCGTCTCATGGCACACCATCTGCCGCGGGCGATTGGGCCAGTCGACGATCAGTGGCAGATCAACCGTGCCGGTCTTGTCCTCCAGCCGCCCCCAGACACGGGCAACGTAAGTTTTGCGGGTCTGACGGTTCTCGAACTGCAACCCCAGATGCCGCTGCGCATGGGGCGTCTGGGCAAAGACCATGACGCCCGATGTATCCCGATCCAGCCGATGCACCAGCAGCGCCTGCGGAAATGCCGCCTGCACCCGTGTCAGCAGGCAATCGGCCAGATGCGCACCCCGCCCCGGCACCGACAGCAGCCCCGAGGGTTTGTTCAACACGATCAGCTGCGTGTCTTCATACAGAACGTCCAGAGGCGTCTGCGGGGGATCATAGGTCTCGCTCATGCGCGCCTGCCTATCGCAGCCCGCAACCTCCCGCAACGTCGTCCTTGCCTGATGCGGCCGGGTTCAGCAACTGTTGCCCCAACAGACAGGAGGACACATGCATCCCACGATCCAACGTATGCAAGAGGTTGTTGCCAAAGGCGATGAAAGCCTGATCCAAGACCTGCTGGCCGAGGACGTGCGGTTTTCACCCCCGACCTACTACAGCACATGGACCGGGCGCGCCCCGGTTGCCGCGGTGCTGGGCCATGTGGGTCAGGTGTTCTCGGATTTCCGTTATCGGCGTGTGATGGGTGAGGGCAACGACTGGGCATTGGAATTCCAATGCAAGGTGGGTGAGCTGGATGCGGTGGGTGTCGATCTGATCCTGCTGAACGAAGACGGTCTGATTCAGGAATTCGAAGTGGTCATGCGCCCTTATAAGACCATCGGAGCCCTGCGCGAGGCCATGATGGCCCGCGTCATGAACGATGCCCGTTTCCTGCAGTTCAAGGACGCACTGAACTGACCATGCCAATCGCTGCCGATCAACTTGTTCGCGTCCCCCTGCTGCCCGTTCTGGCCCTGCAAGGCCTGACGGTGCGCCGCAACGCGCGAGTCCTGCCCGAACCCATTGGCCCACGCGAGGGGCGTGAAGGCCGTGGCCCCCGCCTACGCCTGTTGATCGCCGGTGACAGCTCGGCCGCCGGGGTCGGAGCGGGCACGCAGCACCAAGCGCTGTCGGGTCATCTGGTCCGCCGGCTGGCAAAACACAATTCCGTCGAATGGCGGCTAGAGGCCACCACCGGGCACACGACGCGGGACACGCTTGATCGGCTGCAAAAACTGGACATGGAGTTTGATGCTGTCGTCACAGCACTCGGTGTGAATGACGTCACACGCGCGGTCTCAGCCCGGCAATTCGCGGCGCAGCAGGCAGAGCTGCTGACCCTGCTGACCGATAGCTTCGGCGCGCGCAAAGTGATCGTGACCGGCGTGCCGCAGATGAACCGCTTCCCCGCCTTGCCTCAACCACTGGCCTGGGTGCTGGGCCGACAGGCCAAGCGGCTGGACCAAGGGTTACAGCAGGTTGCAAGCCGCTTCCCACAAGCCCGGCATCTGACGCTGGATTTGCCGGATGACCCAGCGCTCGCGGCCCCGGATGGCTATCACCCCAGTCCCAAAACCTACGCGCTTTGGGCTGATGAAGCCGCCCGACTGATCCTTCAGGCCTGAGACCGGATCTGCCGGATCATCGGGATCGAATAGACCACCAGCCCAGCCCAGATCAGAGGGAAAGCAATCATTCTTGCGCTGTCGATCTTCTCACCGAACAAGGTGACGGCAGTGATGAATATCATCGTCGGCGCGATGTATTGCAGGATGCCCATCGTTGACAGCCGCACCAGCTTGGCCCCGTTTGCATAGACCAGCAGGGGCACCGCAGTCACAATACCCGCACCAGCCAGCAACATGGTATCGGACATCGCGACACCGAAATGCCCCGAGCCAGTTGTCCCCAGCCACGTCACATAGGTCAGTGCGGGAACCAGCAGGATCAGAACTTCGAGCAGAAAACCCTGATTGGGCCCGATCGGAAGCGAGCGTTTGAAGAAGGCATAAAACCCCCAACTCACCATCAACCCCAGCGCAGCCCACGGCAAGCTCCCTGCCTGAACCACCAGCACCAGAACGCCCAAGGCAGCCAAACCAACGGCCAGCATCTGCGTTTTGGTTAAAGGCTCGCGCAGAAGAACCGCACCCAAAGCAATGCTGAACAGCGGATTGATGTAATACCCAAGCGCCGCATCCAAAGCGTTGCCGGAAGAAATCGCCCAGACATAAATCGCCCAGTTCACCGAGATCAGCGCCGCAGTCAGCGCTGCCATCCCCAGCATCCGCAGATTGCGCAACGCTGTCCTCAAATCAGCAGTCCGCCCCAACGCAATCAGCAACAGCCCCGCCACCGGCACCGACCAAATGACGCGATGCGCCACGACCTCGACCGGTCCGATATGCGCCATGGTTTTCATGTAAAGCGGAAGGAACCCCCACAGCACATAGGCCGTCACAGCAAGAGCCAACCCCTTGGGTGAATCCGTATTCCGATCAGCAATGTCGCGCGCAGTCATGGGCTTCTCCAAGGGCAGCGCCTCTGTCTAAGGCAATGTTGCGCACTGACAAACCTCTTATTCTGTGACATCAGCCATCACGATTCCTGATACTTCAAAAACCAGCCTACCCATGACGATCAGCCGACTCTTTGCGAGGCTCTGCCTCGCGCTCCGGGATATTTTTTGGCCAGGTGAAGAGTGGATCCCCTGCTTCACCTGGCTCTAAATATCCCGGGGGAGTCGCGGCTTGCCGCGGCGGGGGCAGAGCCCCCATACTTTGCTCTCAGATTTTAACCCGTTCGGATTTCGGGTCATACATCGGCTTCAATGAGGCCTCGGCGCGCACTTTGACGCCACACAGATCAATCTCGTAGGTGGACGCCAAAACACTGGCCGCCGTTTCACCAGCGCACGGGACATAGCCCATGCCAATCGCACCACCCAGCGTGTGCCCATAGTTGCCGGAACTGAGATAGCCGACATACTCCCCGTCCCGCACAATCGGTTCGTTGTGATACAGCAGCGGCTCGGGTTCGGTCAGACGGAACTGCACCAGACGACTCTGGGGGCCACTCTGTTTGCGCGCGATCACCGCGTCGCGTCCGATGAAATCACAGTCTTTATCGACCTTGACCGCAAAGCCCAAACCCGCGTCGATCACATGGTCCTCGCAGGTGATGTCATGGCCGAAATGGCGAAACCCTTTCTCGATCCGGCAGCTGTCCATCATGTGCATTCCACACAGCTTCAGCCCCATGTCCTGCCCTGCCGCATACAGCGTTTCGAACACGTGGCCTGCCATGTCGGACGAGACGTAGATCTCCCACCCCAGCTCGCCCACATAGGTCACACGATGGGCGCGGGCCAGCCCCATGCCGATCTCGATTTCCTGCGCGGTTCCGAACGGGTTCACCGCATTCGAGAAATCGTTGGGCGACACGTTCTGTAGCAGAGTCCTCGCGTTCGGGCCCATGACGGCCAGAACGCCTTCGGCAGTCGTCACATCGGTGAGGACAACGCGGAAATCACCCACGTGCCGCTGCATCCAGGTCTGGTCCGCCAGACGTGTCGCGGCGGGGGTGACGACCAGATAGGCGATCTCGGATAAGCGGGTGACGGTTACGTCGGCCTCGATCCCGCCTGCGCGGTTGAGGAACTGGCTATAGACGATCTTGCCCACCGGCACCGCGAAATCCCCGCCGCCGACATAGTTCAGAAACGCCTGCGCATCCGGCCCTTCGACCCGGATTTTGCCGAATGAGGACATATCGTACATGCCGACGTTTTCCCGCACCGCGCGGTGTTCCGCCGCCGTGTTTTCGAACCAGTTCTGGCGCTTCCAACTATAGCTATACTCACGCGGCTGCCCCGGTTCGGCAAACCAGTTGGCCCGTTCCCAGCCCGCGAGTTCGCCAAAGACCGCACCGTGCTCCTGCAGGTGATGGTGGAACGGCGTCCGGCGCACACTGCGGGCGGTGGCTTTCTGCCGGTACGGGTAGTGGTCGGCGTAGAGCAGGCCCAACGTCTCTTTCGACCGTTCAAACAGGTATTGCTTGTTGCCCTGAAACGGCTGCATCCGCGCGATGTCCACATCGCCCAGATCGAACGGCTTCTCGCCTGCATCCATCCATTCGGCCAACGCCATGCCCGCCCCTCCGGCGGATTGGATGCCGATCGAGTTGAAACCGGCGGCGACCCAGACATTGTCCATCTCGGGCGCAAGGCCAAGGTGATAGGCATCGTCGGGCGTAAAGCTTTCGGGGCCGTTGAAGAAGGTATGAATCCCCGCCTCGGCCAACATCGGCATCCGGTTGCAGGCCGCTTCGAGGATCGGCTCAAAATGGTCGAAATCCTCGGGCAGCTGGTCGAATTCGAAACTGTCGGGGATACCGTTCATCGCCCAGGGCTTGGCGTTGGGCTCAAACGCGCCCAGCAGGATTTTACCCGCATCCTCTTTGTAATAGGCGCATTCGTCGGGCACCCGCAACACGGGCATCTGGCCCAGCCCATCGATGCCTTCGGTCACGATATAAAAATGTTCGCAGGCGTGCAGGGGGACGTTCACGCCCGCCATCCGGCCGACCTCATGCCCCCACATGCCCGCGCAGTTCACCACCATGTCACAGTCGATATGACCACGGGCGCTGCCATCGTCCGAGACCCAATCCACGCCTGTCACACGACGGCCCGATCTGGCGATACCCGAGACCTTGACCCGCTCGCGCACGACCGCACCACGTTGGCGAGCGCCCTTGGCCAAGGCCAGCGCGATATTCGCCGGATCGCCCTGCCCGTCCGTTGGCAACCAGACACCGCCCGTCACACCCTCAAGGTTGATATGCGCGTAGCGCTCTTTTACCTCGGCAGGTGACAGTTCCTCGACCGGCACACCGAAGGCACGGGCCATCGCGGCGTTTCTATGAAGCTCTTCCAGACGCTCGCTGGTCAGCGCGACCGAAATCGATCCGACCTGGCGCAGCCCCGTGGCCACTCCGGTCTCTTCTTCCAGTCCCAGATAGAGCTCGGCCGAATAGCGCGCCAGCTTGGTCATGTTCGACGAGGCGCGCAATTGTCCGATCAGACCTGCGGCGTGCCAGGTCGTGCCGCTGGTCAGCTGCTTACGCTCCAGCAGTACCACATCGGTCCAGCCCTTCTTGGTCAGGTGATAGGCGACCGAGCAGCCAATCACGCCGCCGCCGATGATGACCACGCGGGCCTTGGAGGGAAGGTCAACCATGCTGATATCTCCGGTGTTTCATGATATGCGCTCAGACGATCCGGTGCCCCGCAGCCCGAAGCTGCCGGGCGAGGGTTTCGATATGCTCGGGGCCGACCTCGCAGCAGCCGCCGACGATTGTTGCCCCGTGTTCGACCCACCCCATCGCGTGGCTTGCATAGGCCTCGGGCGTCAGGTCATGGCGTTGCTGCAACGCGTCGACGGTCGGTGCATCCTGCAGGAAACCGTCGGAAATGCCGGTGAAGCCGTTGGCATAGGCCCCGTAAGGCAACCCAAAGGTCGCGATGATGTCCAGCGCCGCCGGGATCGCCTCGGGACGCGAGCAGTTGATGAGCACGGCGTTCGGCGCGAACCGTGCGATCAGCGGCGCGACATCGCCCACCGCCTCGCCCGAGCGCAACCGGGTGCCATCGTCATCCATCACCGACAGGGCCAGCCAGACCGGCTTGCCGCAGTCTCGGGTGCCGCGCAGCGCACCGTCGGCCTCTTGCAGGGATGAGACCGTTTCGATCAGGAACAGGTCGACGCGGTCGGCCATCATGCCGACCAGTTCGGCGAACTTCGCGGCGGCCTCCTCGGGGTCGGGGTTCAGGTCCGGGCGGTACGAGGCCAGAAGCGGCCCAAGCGCCCCGGCGATGCGGCCCGTCGTTCCCGCCCGCGCCTGCTCGGCCTGCGTCAGGGCCGCGGCGATCAGCGGGTTCAGCTGATCCTCGATCCCCTCGCGGACCAGACGCGAGCGGTGCACGGCGTAGGTGTTGGTCGTGGCCACGGTGGCACCGGCCCGGAAGTAGTCGGCGTGCACCTGCCCCACCAGATCGGGCCGGTCCATCATCACCCGCGTTGACCACAGCGCGGTTGGCCGCTGATCGCTGCGCTTGACCAGTTCCTGCCCGACTGAGCCGTCCAGAAGTGTGATATCCGCCATCAGGTCGTCTCCTCAGGGTATCAGAACCAGTTTTCCAGGCAGGGTTTTCGACTGAAACACCTCTTGCGCGCGGGCGATGTCGCGCAGCGGAAAGGTGCCCGAGATCAGAGGTCTGATCCGGCCTTCGTTTATCAGGGTGACAAGGCGGCCAAAGACCTCGGGCGGCTGATGGGTGCAGCCGTGGATCGTGATGTCGCGCAGGTAGATGTCGCGCAGATCGGCGCTGACGATCGGCCCCGCAATGGCCCCGGACACGGCGTAATGCCCACCGGGCTTGAGCGCTCGGATCAGGTCGGGCCACACTGGGCCGCCCACCACGTCAATCACCGCGTCAAACGTGTCGGGTGGCAGCGGGGCCTCCCGATCATAGGTCGCGACCGCACCCTGTGCCATCACCACGTCAGCCTTGGCCGCCCCAGTGACGCCGCAGACCGCCGCGCCGCGCAGGGTGGCCAGTTGGACGGCGGCCAGACCCACGCCGCCCGACGCGCCTGTGATCAGAACCTTGTGCCCTGCGGTCACGTCCGCGCGGGTCAGCAGGTTCTCGGCGGTGCCAAAGGCGCAGGGGATGGCGGCGATTTCCTCATCCGACAGCGGCGAGGCCGTCACGTCATAGAGATCATCCGCATCCAGCAGGCAGTATTGCGCAAAGGCCCCGTCAATCTCGGACCCCAGCGCGATAAACCCGCGCGGATTGCCGGGGCGCGGACGCGGCAGGTTGATCGGACAGGTCACGCGCTGGCCCGGTGCGAAACCGGTCTCAAGCCCGGCTGTTTCGACAATCCCGCACAGGTCGCCGCCCTGAATGCGCGGAAAGGCCAACGCTCCGCCCCAGCCACCCGCCGCCACATCCTGATCAACCGCATCGGTCGCGCCGGTCACGTCAGGGGAGTACCAGCCGATGCGCGTGTTGATGTCGGTGTTGTTCACTCCGGCTGCGGCCACGCGCACCAGAACCTGACCGGGGCCGGGTTGCGGCACGGGGATATCGTCGCACCATTCCAGCGCATCCGGCCCGCCGTGGCGGGTCAGATAGACGCCCTGCATGACGCGCCCGGCAGCCATGACTCAGGCCCGCAGCCGCGCGTTGGCCGGATCCCACAGGGGTTGATCCTCTTGCACCGTGGCGGGGTATTTCTGGCCGTAGATCTCGACCTCAAGCGCGGTACCCGGCTGGGCCAGTTCCGCCCTGATCATGCCCAGCGCGATGGATTTGCCCACGCGATAGCCCCACGCGCCCGAGGTCGTCTCGCCCACGATCTCGCCATTTTGCCAGATACAGGACATATAGGGCGCGTCGCAATCACCGGCGTCCACGGTAAGGGTGACGAAGGATTTCTTCACGCCCTGCTGCTTTTCGACCAAGATCGCGGCCTTGCCCGGGAAATCCTGCGGCTTGTCCAGTTTGACGAACCGCTCCAGCCCTCCCTCGAGCAGAGAGTAATCGGTCGACAAGTCGCCCTTCCACGCGCGATAGCCCTTTTCGATGCGCAAGGAGTTCAGCGCGTACATGCCAAACGGTTTCGCCCCGGCGTCGATAATCGCGTCATAGATCGCGGGCATGTCGTCGTTAAGGGCGTGAACCTCCCAACCCAGTTCCCCAGCGAAGGACACGCGGATCAGGTGGGCGGGGTGCCCGGCGACGGTGGCGGATTGATGCGTGAGCCAACCCGAAGACAGGTCGGCATTCGTCAGCCCCGACAGGATGCCCCGCGATTTCGGGCCGGTGACGATCAGCGTGTCGCGGGTGGTGGTGACGTCCTGAACGCTGACACCGGCGGGCATGGCGGCCTGCAGGATGTCTCGGTCATGCCATTGCGCGGTGGCGGCGGTGATCATGACGAATTCATCCTCGCCCAGACGCAGGCAGGACATCTCGGTCAGGATGCGGCCCCGGTCGTCCGAGATATAGACCAGATTGATCCGGCCCACCTTGGGCAGACCACCGGTGATCAGCCCGCGCAGAGCCTCGGCCGCGCCTGCGCCCTGAACCATGAAACGCGAAAACCCCGGCAGGTCGAGCACGCCGCACGCGTCGCGCACCGCCTCGCATTCTTCCCTGATTCGCTGCTCCCACGGGCCGGACCGGCCCCATGTGTGCGTTGCATCCACCGAGGTATCATCGCCCGGCTGCGCAAACCAGTTGGCGCGTTCCCAGCCGTTATAGGCGCCCATGACACCACCCAGCGCCTTAATCTTGTCATGCACAGGAGACAGCTTCTTATCCCGCGCAGCAGGCCATTCGTGGTGGGGGAAGTGCATGGCGTATTCGTTGCCATAGACCTCCATGCCCTTCTGGTTGCAGTAATCCTGATCGGTGTAATCGGTGTAACGGCGCGGATCGACCGCCCACATATCCCATTCAGTCGCGCCATCGACGATCCATTCGGCCAGCACCTTGCCAGCCCCGCCGCCCTGCGCAATGCCGAAGGTGAAAGTGTGGGCTTCGAACGCATTCCTCACACCCGGCATCAGCCCGATCAGAGGCAACCCGTCCGGCGCGTAAGGGATCGGCCCGTTGATCACGCGCCCCACGCCCGAGGTTGCCATCAGCGGCACACGTTCCATCGCGTCGGTGACGATGTCCTCGATGCGGTCCAGATCGTCGTTCCAGAGTTGGAACGAAAAATCCTCGGGCATCGGATCGTCCTCGGTCATCCAGTGACCCCTGCAGTTGGGCTCATAGGGGCCAAGGTTGAAGCCGTTCTTTTCCTGCCGCAGGTAATAAGACACATCCACGTCGCGCAGCAGAGGTAGCTTGCCACCGTTTTCCTTGCTCCACGCTTCGACTTCGGGGATCTCATCGGTCAGCAGGTATTGATGGCTCATCACCATCGCTGGCACGGTGCGTCCGCCATAGGGCTTGAACCATTCGCCCACGCGCTGCGCATAGTATCCGGCGGCGTTGACCACATAATCACAGGCAATGTCGCCCTTTTCCGTATGGACGGTCCATGTCCCATCGTCGTGCTGGGTCACACCGGTGGCCGGGCAAAAACGGATGATCTTCTGCCCCAGATCGCGCGCACCCTTGGCCAGCGCCTGCGTCAACTGCGCCGGGTCGATATCGCCATCGGTCGGATCATACAGCACGCCTTCAAGGTCGTGGGTTTCTAGGAAGGGGTAGCGTTCCTTGGCCTCCTCCGGCGTCCACATCTCCATCGCGATGCCCTGATAGCGGCCCATGGAGCAGGCGCGCTGAAACTCCTGCATCCGCTCGGCACTATGGGCCAGTCGGATCGAGCCCGAGACATGGTAGTTCATCGGATAGTCGACCTCATCCGCCAGCCGCGCATACAGCTCGGTCGAATAGCGCTGCATGTTCATGATCGCCCATGAGGTCGAAAAGGTCGGCACATTCCCTGCCGCGTGCCATGTGGACCCGGCGGTCAGTTCGTTCTTTTCCAGCAGAACGCATTCGGTCCAGCCCTTCTTGGCCAGATGATACAGGGACGAACAGCCCACAACGCCGCCGCCGATGATGACCACGCGGGCCTTGGTTGGAAAGTCACTCATGCGTCTGATCCCCCGTCAATCTGCCCGCTGGGGCAGGTCGTCCTTGATGTCGTAGTAGTCGCCCTTGTCGGCCACAAAGATATGCTGGGCCAGCTTCAGCCCCGTGGGTTCGTCCAGCGACCCGGCCGAGACGGCAATCGTGTCCTCATCATTATGCTGCCAAAACAGGAACGAACCGCAGGCGTTGCAAAAGCCGCGCCGGGCAATGTCCGACGCACGGAACCAGCTCAGCGTCTCGCTGGCGGTGAAGCTCAGGTTGTCCTGATGCGTGACGGACGAGGCCCAGAGGTGCCCCGACTGCCTGCGGCACTGGCCACAGTGGCAGGCGGCGGGCTGGGTCAGGTCTCCGTCGATCTCATAGGCGACCGAGCCGCACAGGCAGGAACCGGTATGCATGTCTTACCCCCGAGTTGCGGGCGCGGTGCTGGTGCCCAGCAACACGCCGTAGATGATGAAACAGGCCGCCATGACGCGGCGGACCCAGATGTTGAACACAGCGCCCAGCGCTGCCTTGCCCATCAGCGCCCCCAGCAGCGTAAAGCCCGAATAGCTGAGCGTGGTGATGGCCAGTGCGGTCGGCATGATCACGGTCATCTGCTGCCAGATCGGCACGTCCGGCTGAACGAATTGCGAAAAGGCGGCCAGATATCCCGCGACGCTTTTGGGATTGATCGTGGCAACGGCCAGCGCGTGCAGATAAACATGCCGCGCCGGGCGTTCCGAGGCCGGTGCGGGTTTGCTGGCATTCATCCAGCCGCGGACACCCATCCAGATCAGAAACCCGGCCCCGATCAGCTTTGCGATGAAAAACCCGGTGGGAGAGGCCGCAATCAACGCCGTCACCCCCAGCGCAGACAGGATCAGGAAGGCGCTGGCTTGCGTCAGGATGGCCAGAACGCCCAGCATCGCCTTGGACAAGGGCAGGCTCATGCCGTTCGAGATGCAGTTGACCGCATTCGGCCCCGGTGTGGTGACGAACACCACCCAAAACACGGCGAACAGGGTCCATGCCTCAATGCTCATCAATACACCGGTGGGGCGATGACCCAGACGGCCACGGCTGGCGCGTCATAGGGGTTGGCCCAGTGATGGGTTTCATGCCGGATGCGAAAGCTGTCACCGGGGCCAACGGTAAAGGACCTGTCGCCAATCGTCAGGTCCAGCTTGCCGGACAGCATATAGCCCAGTTCCTGCGTGGGCCGTTTGGTTGGCGTTTTCAGACGAGACCCGGGCTGAAACGTGGAATGCACCACCTCAAAATCATCGGTCAGATCGGGCGAGAGCAACTCTTCGATCAGCCCTTCATCGCCGGAACCCATCGGCCGGCGCGAGCCGGCACGCACCACATAGCCCTGCTCGGCGGCGGGGGCGGCGGAATGGCCGAACAGCATCGACATCGGCACACCCAGACAGTCCGATATCTGCTTGAGGTCCGAAATCGAGGGGTCGGAGAGGTCGCGCTCGACCTGGCTGAGCCAACCCACCGACCGATCCAGCCGGGCCGCGATGTCCGACAGCGTCAGCCCGCGCGCCTTGCGCAGGGCGCGGATATCGGCACCGAGGGTGGCGCTATAGGGGGCCTGGCTGTTCACATCGACTCTCGTGAAAATATTATCGTATTTTTCACGATGGCGCGAATCGATGAAATCTCCAAGGGTTTTTTCACTTGGGGGCGTGATTCATCTTGGATATGCAGATGGCATGTGGATTGCGGTGATCTATCTCTGGGCGCTCAACGCTCTGACTTTGCTGGCCTTTGGCTGGGACAAGCTGCGCGCGCGACGCCGAAAGCGCCGGGTGCCGGAGCGGCGACTGTTGTGGTTGGCGGCCCTTGGCGGCAGTCCCGGCGCGGTGCTGGGGCGCTGGATTTTCGATCACAAGACCCGCAAACGGGGATTTGGGCTCTGGCTGTTTGTCATCGCAAGCGCACAGATCGGCGGGTGTGCCTTGCTGGCGGCGCACGGACCGTTTTTCTGGCCGTAACAACGGTCACCGGCGGCCGCGCGCCATGCGACGCCGCAGCAAGCGTTCAGCGATACCTTCTTAGCCGCCAAAAACCCGTGTCAGAATCTCGTCCAACTGCCGGGCATCCCGCTCGGTGAAAGCATCTGGCTGATCGCTGTCGATATCGAAGACCGCAATCACCTGCCCTGTGGCATCCCGCACCGGCAGAACCAGTTCCGACCGGGTCGACGTGGCGCAGGCGATGTGGTCCGGAAAGGCCTCTACGTCTGGTACAAGTTGCACCTGCCCGGTGCGGGCCGCAGCCCCGCAGACGCCCCGGTTGAAGGGAATGACCAGACAGCCATGCCCGCCCTGATACGGCCCGATCTTGAGCAGCCCGGGCTCTGTCACCCGGTAGAAGCCGGTCCAGTCAAAGCGGTCATCGGCGTGGTGCACCTCGCAGGTGACGGTGGCCATCAGCGCGATCGGGTCGGTTTCGCCGTCGGTCAGGGCGGCGATGGTCTTGGCAAGCGTGTCGTAATCTACGGTCATGGCAGTGCTTTTTGGGTTGGTAGGGATCAGGGGGGCGCTGCCCCCTCTTGAGCCGTTGGCTCAACTCACCCCCGGAGTATTTGGAAAAAGATGAAGGGTCAAACGCGTTCGATGGCGATGGCGGTGCCTTCGCCGCCGCCGATGCAGATGGCCGCAACACCGCGTTTGAGGTTTCGTTTTTCCAAGGCGTTCAGCAGCGTCACCATGATCCGTGCGCCTGATGCGCCGATGGGGTGGCCCAGCGCGCAGGCCCCGCCGTTGACGTTGACCTTGTCGCGGGGCAGGCCCATCTCGTGCATGAAGGCCATGGGCACGACCGCAAAGGCCTCGTTGACCTCCCACAGATCGACATCGTCTTTGGTCCAGCCGATGCGGGCCAGCAGCTTCTGCGCCGCCGGGACCGGGGCGGTGGTGAACAGGCCCGGGGCCTGCGCGTGGCTGGCATGGCCCAGGATGCGGGCGCGAACGGTGAGGCCCTGCGCCTCGGCCGCATCGGCAGAGGCCAGAACCAGAGCCGCCGCCCCGTCCGAGATCGACGAGGAATTTGCCGCCGTCACGGTTCCATCCTTGCGGAAGGCCGGTTTCAGCGTGGGGATCTTGTCGGGTCGGGCGGATTTGGGCTGCTCGTCTGCGTCCAGCACAACCTCACCCTTGCGGGTCCGGACCGTGACCGGCGTGATCTCGTGTTCAAAGGCGGCCCCGTCCTGCGCGGCCAGAGCGTTTGACAGCGATTGCAGCGCGTATTCGTCCTGTGCCTCGCGCGTGAACTGGTAGGCCTCGGCGCAATCCTCGGCGAAGGTGCCCATCAGGCGGCCTTTGTCATAGGCGTCCTCGAGACCGTCCAGAAACATATGGTCGATGACCTGCCCATGGCCGATGCGCGCACCGCCACGCATTTTCGGCAGCAGATAGGGGGCATTCGTCATGCTCTCCATCCCACCCGCAACCATCGTAGCGGCATGACCCAGCGCGATCTGGTCGAAGCCCATCATCGCCGCCTTCATCCCCGAACCGCACATCTTGTTCAGCGTGGTGGCGGGCACCTCTTCGCCCAGACCGGCGGCAAAACCGGCCTGACGGGCGGGGGCCTGACCCTGCCCTGCGGGCAGGACGCAGCCCATCAGCACCTCGTCAACGGTCTGCACCCCGGCCCCCTGCATGGCGGCACGAATCGCGGCACCGCCAAGCTGAGCCGCCTCGACACCGTCGAACATGCCCTGAAACCCACCCATCGGCGTGCGGGCGGCCCCTGCGATCACAACTTCTTTCATCTGACGGCTCCTTGTATTTCTCTGCCCTTGGATACCGAATGGTAAGAATTGCCGTCTAGCGTATTTCTACGACTTTGTTTCAATGCGAGGAGCGATTGAGCATGGGGCTGAGCAGCAGCACGACAGGGGATACGCAGGTGATCTCGGTTCATTGCGACCGGATCGACGCAGCGATGGCGATACAGTTCAAGGACGATATGCGCGCCGAAACCCAGACCGGCGCGCCGCGGGTCGTGCTGGATCTGACCTCGGTCGAGTTTATTGATTCCAGCGGCCTGGGGGCCATCGTGGCCTCGATGAAACAGCTGGGCGACGGGCGGCGTCTGGATCTGGCCGGGCTGCATCCGATCGTCGAAAAGGTGTTCCGGCTGACGCGGATGGATACGGTCTTTCGCCTGTTCGCCTCGTTGGACGATGCCATTGCCGATACGGGCCGTTAACCGGCAGGAGTGAACCGGCGTGGCCCCGAAGAACGAGCATGATTGTCTGGAACTGAGCTTTCCCGCAACCGCAGCAAGCGCCAGCGCCGGTATCGTGGCGCTGAGCGACCGGCTCGCGGCGCTGGGTCTGCCGGTTGAGAAATCCGACGATGTCAAGATCGCACTGGCCGAAGCGATCAATAATGTGGTGGAACATGCTTATGCCGGAACCGCCGCCGCTGACATCCGGATCGATTGCCGCCTGTGCCAGAGTAAGCTGATGATCCGAATCCATGACACCGGGCGGCCGATGCCGGATCTGCGGGTGCCAGAAGAGGCACCTGCGCCACCGAGCCCGGACCTGAACGACCTGCCAGAGGGCGGGTTTGGCTGGTCTCTGATCGGCCAGTTGGTCAGCGACATTCGGTATGAGCGGCAAGACGGTTGCAACCTTCTGTGCCTGCGGTTCGACTTTTCGGAACCGCCACAGTAGGCACCAAATGGTCACAATAACGCCCAGATCGAACCATTGTCGCGCCGCAAATGAAGGTCAGAAAGAAAGGGTAGCTCAGATAGCTTCCCTCGGCGCCTTACGTCACAGCCCCCACCCAGTGAATGGCGCCGAGGACCTCCCCCTTCCTGAAAACATTGGACAATCCCTTGCGGCGGCTTACTGTCTGCCTGTTCATGACAAAGGGGAATGCCATGCGCGACTTGCACAGACCGGGCCGGTCCGAAGTTCTTGCGACCGAGGGCATGTGCGCGACGTCTCATCCGCTGGCGGCCAAGACGGCGCTGGATATTCTGCAAAAAGGCGGCAACGCGATGGATGCCGCGATCGCCGGGGCGGTGCTGCTGGGAATTTGCGAGCCGCAGATGACCGGTCTGGGGGGCGACTGTTTCGTTTTATACAATCGTGCGGGTGACGAGGATATTCGCGCGCTGAACGGGTCGGGTCGTGCAGCGGCGGGTGCCGATGCGCAAAGCCTGCGGGATCGGGGTCTTGAGGCGATGCCTCTGAACAGCCCAGATGCGGTAACGCTGCCCGGCGCGGTCGATGCCTTTTGCCGACTGGCCCAGACCGAGGGGCGGTTGGGGCTGGATGTGCTGCTGCAACCGGCCATTCACTATGCCGATGCCGGGGTCCCGGTTGCCCCCCGCGTCGCGCTCGACTGGAAAAACGGGGCAGATACCCTGCAGGGCGCGGCCCGCGACCATTATCTGGCCGACGGCAAGCCGCTGCAGGTCGGTCAGATGTTCCGATCCCCGCGGCAAGCCGAGGTGCTGCGCCGCATCGCCCGCCACGGGCGCGAGGCCTTTTATTCCGGCGAGATAGCCGAAGACATGCTGATCGCGCTGACCCGCCTTGGCGGTGTGCATGAGATGCAGGATTTCGAAGCCGTTCAGAGTGATGAAACCACACCGGTCAGCGGCGATTATCAGGGCATCGAACTGATCGAACATCCGCCAAACGGTCAGGGGGCCACCGCGATCCTTCTGCTGAACATTCTGAAGCATTTCGATCTGGGCCAGATGGACCCCTACGGGGCCGAACGCGTCCATATCGAAGCCGAGGCCACCAGGCTTGCCTATGACGCGCGCAACCGGTTCATCGCCGACCCCGATCACAGCCACCGGATGGAGCATTTCCTGGCCCCCGAAACGGCGACGAAGCTTGCCGCGCTGATCAGACCGGACCGCGCCCTGCCCGCCGCCGCGCCGCTGACGGAAAACGTGCATAAGGACACCGTCTATATCACCGTGGTCGACCGGGATCGCATGGCCGTGTCGTTGATCTATTCGATCTATCACGGGTTCGGCTCGGGCATCGCGTCCGACAAGTTCGGCATCCTGCTGCAGAACCGCGGTGCAGGGTTCACGCTGGAGCCCGGGCATCCGAACGAGCTGGGCGGTGGCAAGCGACCGATGCACACGATCATCCCGGGCATGTTGCGTCAGGACGGCCGGGTGCGGATGCCCTTTGGCGTGATGGGCGGTGCCTATCAGCCGACCGGGCACGCAAGGCTGGTTTCAAACCTGCTAGACTTCGACATGGGCCTGCAGGCGGCAGTCGATGCGCCGCGGGCCTTCGCCGATAACGGGGTGCTGAAACTGGAGCGCGGCTATTCTGATGCGGTTAAGCAACAATTGATCGATCTTGGCCACACTATTGAGACACCGGAAACACCCCTGGGTGGAGCGCAAGCTATTCGAATCTCTGACACCGGCGTTTTGGAAGGGGCAAGCGATCCGCGTAAAGATGGGTGCGCCCTTGGGTATTGAATGCCGCGATCACGCGGCGGAAATCAGTTCAACTGGAAATGCAGCGGATAGGACCCGTCCTGAAACGGGCCGAACATATTGGGAATGTCGGGATGATCGACGGGCTCGCCAGATTGATCCTCAACCAGATTTTGTTCTGAAACATAAGCGACATAGAAGGATTGATCGTTCTCAGCCAGCAGGTGATAGAACGGCTGATCCTTCAGCGGTCGGCTGTCTTCGGGGATGGCCTGATACCATTCCTCAGAGTTCGAAAATTCCGGATCGACATCAAAAATCACCCCTCGAAAAGGATGTCGTCGGTGTCGAACCACCTGTCCCAAACGGTACTTGGCTTGTGTCTTTAACATTGTTTCAGCCCCCAAAGAGGTTAGTACATCTTTTCGGGCGAAAAAGCCAATCATTGAGCTGAAATTCGGGGAAACAGTCTGTGAACCTCCTACTGACAGTGTTCGAAATCGTGGCCCCGGTGTTCCTGCTCTCAGGCATCGGCTTCGCCTGGGTGAAGCTGGGTTTCGAATACCGGCTAGAGTTCGTTACCCGCCTTGCGGTGACGCTGGCGGTGCCCAGCCTGATTTTCGTCGCGCTGATGCAGACCGACATTCCGGGCGGAGAGCTAACGCTTTTCACGATTGCAGCAATTGCGGCGCATGTGGCGCTGGCCGCCGTGTTCTGGATCTTTGTGCGCATCACCGGGCTGGAACAGCGCACCTATCTGGCCCCGCTGATCTTCGGCAACACCGGCAATCTGGGCCTGCCTCTGTGCCTGTTTGCCTTTGGGCAGGCCGGGCTGGGTTATGCGGTGGTTTTTCTGGCTGTGACGGCCCTGTTCTCATTCACTTACGGCATCTATCTGGTCGCCGGGCGCGGGGCCTTTGGCAAGGTCCTGCGCGAGCCGATGGTCTGGGCCACCCTGTTGGGGGCCCTGTTCCTGTGGCAAGGGTGGCAGACGCCCCTGTTTCTGACCAACACGCTGGACCTGCTGGGGCAGATGGCAATCCCGATGATGCTGATCACCGTTGGCGTCGCGATCGCCCGGCTGACCACCCAGAAACTGCAGCAGGCGATCTGGCTGTCCCTGCTGAAACTGGCGGTTTGTTTCGGATTGGGTTGGGTCCTTGCCATCGGGTTCGGGCTTGGACCCGTAGCGTTTGGCGTCATGGTTGTGCAAATCTGTTCACCCGTCGCGGTCACCTCGTACCTGCTGGCTGAACGGTTCGACGCGGATGCCGACGCGGTTGCGGGCATGGTCATGGTCTCGACCGTGCTGTCGGTGGCCGCTTTGCCTCTAATTCTTGCTATTATTCTGTAACGATTGTGATTTCCTCAGCGCTCAATCTGCGTTAGAATAAAGAAAAAAGGCACGAGGCACATGAGCAGAATTCTTATCGTACTCTTCGGGGTGCTGCTTTTGGCATCCTGTGGTGGGGGGTCAAAGCAACCACCCAGCAGACTGAATGACGCGTGCAGCATTGCGCGCGAAAAACCCGATTACATCAAGGCCTTCAAAAGCACCGAACGGAAATGGGGCGTTCCGGTCCACGTTCAGATGGCAACGATCTATCAGGAGAGCCGCTATCGTCACGATGCGCGCACCCCGCATAAATACGTGCTGGGCGTTATTCCGATGGGCCGCCAGAGCAGCGCCTATGGCTATGGTCAGGCGCTGGATGGCACATGGGAAGAATATCAGCGCGAAACCGGCAAACGCCGCGCCAAGCGGGATCGCATCCGCGATGCGTCGGATTTCATCGGCTGGTACATGAACAAAAGCTACGAACGCAACGGTATTCACCCTGCGGACACGCGCAACCAGTACCTAGCTTATCATGAGGGCCATACCGGGTTCGCACGCGGCAGCTACAACAGCAAATCATGGCTGCTGAACGTGGCAAGTGATGTGGACGCGCGCGCGCAGCTTTATCAGGCGCAGCTGGCCAACTGCCGCTACTGATCTTGTCGGGTCAGCGATTGGCTGACCCGATACGGGCTTTGCTGGAAAACACGTTCTGATCGAGGTTACCTCCCTCGGTCAGCGGGCCCAGCAACACGGTCGTCTGACTGCCCGCATTATCGTGGATCACCCATTTGCGCAGCTCGACCGGGTCGGCGGTAAACATCAGCTCGATCCGCCCGCTTTCGGGGTTCTTCGGGTCCTGCGCGGTCACCACAGTCGCGGTGCCGTCAAAATCATGCCCCACAACCATATTGGCCTGCGACAGGTTCACATTCCGCGCCAGCACCAGCGACAGAGGTGTGCGCCGCAGCGGGTATTGCTCGGGCGGTTGGTTCGATTTGGGGTCGAATATCTGCACGGTTCCGGCCCGCGCCAGCACCACCGCATCATTGGGCGGATCGTATTCAAACCGCATTTTGCCCGGTCGCTGTAGCCACAGCTTTCCGGTGCTCAGCGAGCCGTCATCATTCACCTGCGTGAACGTGGTCTGAACTGTTTTCAACTGGTTCAGATAGTTGGATATCTGCGACAACGGCAGCTTCTCAGCCGCCCAAGCGGCAGGCGCGGCCAGTGTGAGAGCAAGGGCAAAAGCAATCTGTTTCATGAGACCCAGATAGTCGCTCTGCCCTTGTTATTAAATATCCTATTGCTCGGGGACGAGGATTTCGCGCTTACCCACGTGATTTGCCCCGGAAACAACACCTTCCTCTTCCATCTGCTCAACCAGACGCGCAGCTTTGTTATAGCCGATGGCAAGTTTCCGCTGAATGTATGAGGTCGAGCATTTGCGATCCTTGATCACAATCGCCACCGCCTGATCATACAGCGCGTCTTCGCCGTTGGTGTTGCCACCCGTATTCAGGCCCAGAACGGCGTCGATATTATCGGCCTTTTCCTCAGCCGGGCCATCGACCACGCCGCTCATGTAGTCGGGGGGGCCGAACTGTTTGAGGTGGTTGACGATTTCTTCGACCTCTTCGTCAGACACAAAGGGCCCGTGGCAACGGGTAATCTTGGCGCCACCCGCCATGTACAGCATGTCACCCTGCCCCAGCAGTTGTTCGGCACCCATCTCGCCCAAGATGGTGCGGCTATCGACCTTCGAGGTCACCTGGAACGAGATCCGGGTCGGGAAGTTCGCCTTGATCGTGCCGGTGATCACATCGACCGAGGGGCGCTGTGTGGCCATGATCAGGTGAATACCCGAGGCGCGGGCCATCTGCGCCAGACGCTGGATGCAGGCTTCGATTTCCTTGCCCGCGACCATCATCAGGTCGGCCATCTCATCAACGATGACGACGATGTAAGGCATCGACTCGGGTGCGAACTCTTCCGTCTCGAACATCGGCTCGCCGGTTTCATCGTCAAACCCGGTCTGGACCGTGCGGCTGAACATCTCGCCCTTGGCCAGCGCATCTTTCACGCGGCCATTGTAGCCCGCGATGTTGCGCACGCCCATTTTTGACATCTTGCGATAGCGATCCTCCATCTCGCCCACGACCCATTTCAAAGCGACAACCGCCTTTTTCGGGTCGGTCACAACAGGCGAGAGTAGATGGGGGATGCCGTCATAGACGGACAGCTCCAGCATTTTGGGGTCGATCATGATCAGGCGGCATTCATCCGGCGTCAGCTTATACAGCAGCGACAGGATCATCGTGTTGATCGCCACCGACTTACCCGAGCCGGTCGTACCCGCGATCAGCAGGTGAGGCATCTTGGCCAGGTTCGCCACAACGGACTCGCCCCCGATATCCTTACCCAGCGCCAGCGGCAGCGCATGGTTGCCATCCCCAAAATCGCGGCTGGCGAGGATTTCGCGCAGCACTACCATCTCGCGATTTTCGTTGGGCAGTTCGATGCCGATGACCGAGCGGCCCGGTAGGGTCGAAACCCGCGCCGAGAGCGCTGACATGGACCGCGCGATATCGTCGGCCAGACCGATCACGCGGCTGGCCTTCAGACCCGGTGCTGGTTCCAGTTCATACATGGTGACGACGGGGCCGGGGCGGACGCTGACGATCTCGCCCTTCACGCCGTAGTCGTCCAGCACGTTTTCCAGCATCCGCGCGTTTTCTTCCAACGCCTCATCGCTCAGATGATGGCGCTGAATGCTGGCCGGGTTGGACAGCAGACCCAGCGGGGGCAGTTCAAAGTCGGAGTGCTTATCCTCGAACGATAGCGCGGGCTGCGCCTCGGCCTGTGCACGGCGCGACGGCGGAGGTGCGCGGCGCACGGGCTGAGCAACAACCGGTTTGCGCGGCTCGGCAACGGGGATTTTCACGGCCTGACGCGGCTGCGGGGCAGGCTCCTCGAACACAGCCTCGTCGTCATATTCAGGCTCGGCATAATCAGGCTCCGCCACATAGTCCTGCTGCATCTGCCAATCCGCTTGGGAGCTCGCGGTCAGCGGCGGCTCGGACGGCAGCATCGACGAGCTCACGGGGGGCTCTGGCGGCAACTCATCTGCCGCGCCCGCATTCAGGATCAACGGGTCAGGCCCACGTCCGCGCCCCTTGGTCAGCGGCAGGTTCGGATCAGGTTCGGGGGCCATCTCACCGGCGGCGACCTTGCGGTTGCGCACGGCGGCCGAGATCTTGGACCGGATGCGATCCTCTTTGGGCATGTCATAGTAGCCCTCAACCGCGACGGGATCGATCAGTTCAGGCTCGGGCATCGGGTCAGGACGGCGGATCAGCGAGGTCACACCTGCCAGAAAGCCCGGCTTGGCCTCGGGTTCGGGCACATCCAGTTCCGGGTCTTCGAGAACCGGATCGGCATAGGCCAGATCGTCCTCGAACGCGGCCTGCAGCGGCACATCGCGTTCGGCACGGCGTTCAGCCCATTGCGCCCGACGATCCCGCGCGGCCTGCGCGGTCGCCGAAGCACCCCGGCCCAAAGCGTTCATCAACAGATCATAGGCCATGACAAGACCCAGCAGGAAGGCGCGGAACCCCTTGCGCACATCCGCTTTGGTAAAGCCCAGCACAAACACGCCCAGCGCCAGCATGCCCACCGCCATGGCCAGCGACATCAGCTTGACCAGAAAATGCGACGAGATCGGCAGCAGCGTCAGCAATGCCCCCATCACAGTGTCGCCAAACAGGCCACCCAGCCCATAACTATGCGTGGCCCGCCACTCGGTTCCGGGCACCAAGGTCGCGGCATAAACCGCCAAAACGGCAATCCAGATCGGGGCGAAAATCAGGCGGGCAATCGCACGGTCCTCACCGAAATGACCAGCGAAACGCACACCCCATGTGGCCAGCACCAGCGCCACTCCGAAGCTGCCCCAACCCACAATCATGAACAACGGCGCGGCGATCGAGGCACCTACGCGGCCCATCCAGTTCTGTACCGCGGCGTCGGTCGACACCATCCAGTTCGGATCGTCCGGCGTATAGGACCAGACCATCGCGGCAGAAGCCAACCCCAACAGGATCAGAGCGATCCCGATCAGTTCCTTGCTGCGCCGCTCGATCGCAGCCTGAGTGGTGCTGTCCAGTAACGGATCGCGGTTGCGCGCGTTCAATGATGCCATTTTGCCCTCGTACCTCACGAATAGATGCAGTCGCGGAGCGTGATCAGCCCGCGCTTCATCTCTGTTTTTGGGGCCACCATGGCGACCCGGATAAATTGCTCGCCCGGGTTTTGCCCCGGATCACCTTGAGAAAGATATGCCCCCGGCAGAACCCGAACCCCGGCCTCTTGCCAAAGCTTCAATGCCGTTTCTTCGCCGTTCTCGACCGGCAGCCACAGGAAGAACCCGGCCTCGGGCGGCATGTAGCCCTGCAAGCCTGCGAAAACCTGATCCGCGATGGCGTATTTTTCCTGATAGAGCGCGCGGTTTTCCTGCACATGCACCTCGTCCGCCCAAACCTTGGCGGCGGCGGCCTGCAAGGGTGCGGGCAGCGGCGCACCCGCATAGCTGCGCAGCAGTTTGACCCGGCTGATCGTCTCGGGCCCGCCTGCGATCAGGCCTGACCGCAACCCGGCCAGATTTGAACGCTTGGACAAAGAGTTGAACAGCGTCACCCGCTCGGGATCAGCGCCCAGTTCCTGCGCAACGGTCAGCGCGCCCACCGGGGCCGTATCGCGATAGATCTCGGAATAGCATTCATCGGCGAAGATGCGGAAATCGTATTTCTCGGCCAATTGGATCAGTTCAGCCCAGTAATCGCGCGAGGCAACAGCCCCCTGCGGGTTCGCGGGCGAACAGATATAGGCCACGGCGGTTCGGTTCAGCACCTCTTCGGGCAGGCCCGCATAATCCGGCAGATGGCCGGTCGCAGCAGTTGCTGGCACAAAATAGGGCTGCGCCTGCACCGAGATCGAGGCGACCATATAAACCTGATAAAACGGGTTCGGGCACAGGATGATCGGCTGCTGGCCGTTCTTCTGCTCGGGGCAGAGCGCCATTGCGGCATTGTAAAGCCCCTCGCGCGTGCCGTTCAGCGCCATCACATTGGCGTCCGCATCCATCGACACGCCATAGCGGCGATTGACCCAGTCCGCGATGGCCCCGCGCAGCGCGGGCGAGCCTTCGTTCGGGGGATAGCCCTGAAAGCCTGCGGCGTTTTCCATGATCACGTCAGTCACCCAAGATGGGAAATCGTGCTTGGGCTCGCCAATGGTCATATGAACGACATCACCGCCCGGCTGATGGTGATCCAACAGGGCGCGCAGACGCGGGAATGCATAGTCCGGTAGGTTCGAAAACCGCTCGGGGAAATTCATGATACTGCCTCAATATCGGGGTCATTTTTCGCCCCGTTTCTTGGCAGATTACAGATCGCGCCCTGCTTCGTCCAGACAAAGAGGTTCCGAATCAGGGGATTGTGGCATTCAGGTCAAAGCGGCCTCTGCCGCTGATCCCACCCGCAGCAGCGCCTCTTCCGACCCCGGATAGCCCAGCATCATCAGCCCACAGCCGGGTGTGCCTGTTGGCAGGGTCAGCGCCGCCAATCCCATCAGGTTGCCGATCCGTGTGTTGCGCAAGGACAAGAGATTCTCGGTTATATAGTAGTCATGATCGTTCATCAGCCGGTCCAGATTGGGCGGCAGGATCGGGGCCGTCGGCGCAAGCACCGCATCAAACCCGGCGGTTGCAGCATCCCATGCCTGTCGGCAGGCGGTCAGTTTCGACCATGCGGCCACGTAATCGGGGCCCGAGAACCCCTTGCCCATGCGGAACCGTTCAAGGATTTCGGGATACATCGCCTCGGGGTTCGCCTCGATCACGTCGCGCCAAAGCCCATAGGCTTCGGTTGTATAGAGCGCGCCCGTCAAGCGCATCGCGTCGTTCAGCTCGGGCACTTCAAGCGGGACAATCTCGGCTCCGGCTTCTTTCAGACGGGCCAGCGCATCGTCATAGGCTTTGGCCGGAGCCTCGCGCAGATCGTCCTTGACAACGTTCTGCAGGTCGGCAAAGCGGCGGCCTTTCAGGGACACCCCGCGCAGATCAGCCGGGGTCTTGCCTTCCAGCGCGGCCAGCATTTGCGCGGCGTCCTCGACCGACCGCGCCAAGGGTCCGACCGTATCGAATTTCAGGCACAGCGGCACGACGCCCTCAAGACTGACGCGCCCTGCCGTGGTTTTCAGGCCCACCAGATCGTTCCACGCCGACGGAATCCGCACGGACCCGCCGGTGTCGGACCCAATACCACAGGCCGCAAGCCCCCACGCGACCGAGGCCCCGGCCCCTGAGGAAGAACCCCCGGGCACAGCTTCTTCGTCGTTCACACACGGCGGCGTCGCCGTGATCGGGTTCAGGCCCAGACCAGAGAACGCTAATTCGCTCATGTGCGTCTTACCCAGACAGACCGTGCCCATGGCGGTTGCGTTGCGCAAGACCTTCGCATCCGCCTCGGGCACGCGACCTTTCAACAGGGCCGAGCCCGCCTCGGTGCCGATACCGGCTGTATCGAACAGGTCTTTCCAACTGATCGGAACGCCATCCAGCAAGGACCGGCGCAAGCCAAGCTTGGCGCGCTCTTGCGCTGCATGGGCCTCGGCACGGGCGCGATCATGGGTGACACGGGCGTAGATGCGATCCCGGTGCGCATGGGCGTCGATGGCGCTTAGATAGGTCTCGGTCAACTCAACCGGATCAATCTGCCCCATTCCGATGCCTCGGCCGAGATCACATGCCGTCATGGTCAGCCAGTCTTGCATCCTGCCCCCTCCCGTTTCAGTCCGTGATCGGACGGTAGCGACAGGACCGCACATGGACAATCCCGAAAGGGCGCGCATATTGCAGCGCATGGAACACAGATCCGACATCCTGATCGTTGGCGGCGGGCTGAACGGCCCGGCCCTTGCACTGGCGCTGGCCCAAACCGGGCATTCGGTGACCGTTGTCGACGCGCTGGCCGAGAAGGTGCGCAAGAACGCGGCGTTTGACGGGCGCGCCTATGCTTTGGCGCTGGCCTCTCAACGTCTTCTGGACGCGATTGGCGTTTGGGAGAAGGTCGAAGACCACGCACAGCCGATGCTTGAGATCAAGGTCACCGATGGCCATGCCGGTGCGGGTCCTTCACCGTTTTTCATGCATTTCGATCATGCCGAGATCGAGGAAGGCCCGATGGGCTATATGGTCGAGGATCGCCATCTTCGGCGGGCCTTTCTTGAGGCGATGGCCGAGCAGGACGGGATCACTGAGATCAGCGGCAAAACGGTGGTGTCTCAGGACATTTCGCCCACCGGAGCAACGCTGACGCTGAACGATGGGTCAACCCTGTCCGGCAGCCTTCTGGTCGGCTGCGACGGCCGCCGCAGCGGCACCGCCGCGCGGGCCGGGATCAAGCGCACTGGTTGGGATTATGGCCAGACCGCTCTGGTCTGTGCCATCGAACACGAGCTGCCCCATCACGGCATCGCCCATCAGTTCTTCATGCCCCCCGGCCCGCTGGCGATTCTGCCGCTGACCGGCAACCGCAGTTCCATCGTCTGGAGCGAACGCACAGAGACGGCGGGCCAGATCAACGCCCTGACCGAGGCCGACTACCTTCGGGTCCTGCGCCCGCGCTTTGGCGATTTCCTTGGCGATATCCGCCTGCAGGGCGACCGGTTCACCTATCCGCTGAACCTGACCATCGCCAATTCCTTCATCGCCAACCGGCTGGCCCTGGTCGGAGACGCCGCCCACGGGATGCACCCGATCGCTGGGCAGGGCCTGAACGCAGGCCTGCGCGATGTGGGGGCCTTGGCCGAGGTCCTGACCCTTGCAGGCCGACGTGGCGAGGATATCGGCTCGACCCTGGTGCTGGAGCGTTATCAGGAATGGCGTCGGTTTGATACCGCCTCGCTTGCGATGGCGACTGATGTGTTCAACAAGCTGTTTTCGAACGACAATCCGCTACTGCGCATAGGCCGTGATATCGGCATGGGCATCGTCGGATCGCTACCCGGACTGCGCCGCGGCTTCGTGCGCGAGGCTGCAGGCCTGACCGGAGACCTGCCGAAACTGCTGCAGGGGCGTCCGATTTAATCCAGTTCCCGCGCCTCATCCACCAGCATCACCGGGATACCGTTGCGGATGGGGAAGGCCAGACCAGCGGCTTTCGACACAAGTTCCTGCCGCTCAGCATCGTAGTGCAGGGTCGTGTGAGTCTGCGGGCAAATCAGCGCCTCAAGCATATGACGGTCAAAGGCGTGTTCAGGTGCGCTCATTGTAGATGTTCCTCGTTCGATCCGCCGCGCATGGCGAATTCAATCAACGTCACCAAGGTTTCGCGCCGTGTGCGCAGACAGGGGGCTTCCAGCAGGGCCTGCTTTTCCTCGGGGTCGAATTCCAGCATCATCGACAGGGAATTCACCAACAGTTCGTCATCGGCGTCTTTCATCGTCTCCCAGTCGGTCGACAACTGACGGGATGAGAAGAACCGTTCAAGCAAACGCAGGAACCGGGTGCGATCGAACTTGTCATCTTCTTCGGCCTTGCCCAGATCACGATCAAACCCGCCCCAAGATACTGACGCGCGGCGATAAGGCGTGAAACTGTCAAGTTCAGCCGTGACCCGGAACCGCGAGATTCCGGTCAGCGTGATCAGATACCGGCCATCCTCGGTTTCCGAAAACTGCGTCACCCGCCCGGCACAGCCGATCTGATGCAGCCGGGTCTCATCACCCTGACAGGTGTTGGGCTGCACCATCCCGATCAGCCGCTCGGGCGTTTTCAGCGCGTCATCCAGCATCTGCAGATAGCGCGGCTCGAATATATGCAGCGGCAAGCGCGAGCGCGGCAACAACAGCGCTCCGGGCAGGGGAAACACGGACACGGTTTCCGGCAGATCAGCGGGGTGCATCATATAGTCGAGTGTAGCCCTGATCAGCCTTTAGGCAAATATCATCGAGCTGAGCTTGCGCCGCCCGTTCAGCACAATCGGGTCATTGGGCTTAAGCGCGTCAAAGATTGTGAACAGCTGCGCCTTGGCGGCACCCTCATTCCATTCACGATCCCGGCGGAACAGTTCCAGCAATTGGGCAACTGCCTCTTCCACATCACCATTGGCGTGCAGGGCCTGTGCCAGATCGAACCGGGCCTGATAATTATCGGGTTCGGCCTCGACCGCGGCGGTCAGTTCACCAACGGGCCCCGCGTCGGCGGCCTGTTTGGCCAATTCCAACTGCGCATGGGCCGCTTCGATCTCGGGCGAGGTCGAAATTTCGGCCGGAGCGCCGTTGAGGATCGCCTCGGCCTGATCCAGATCGCCCAGCGCGATATGCGCGCGTACCAGCCCGCCATAGGCACCGGCATGGTTGGCGTCCTCGCCCAGAATCGCCGCAAAGGTCTGTGCCGCGTCCACGGCGGCCCCGTCGGTCAGCATCTCTTCGGCGGCCTGCACCGCGTCGTCCAACTGACCACCGGGGCTTTCGCCGCCCGCGGCTTCGATCACGCGGTCGATGAAAGCCTTGATTTCGGACCCCGGCAAAGCGCCCTGAAACCCATCGATCGGCTGGCCCTTGTGGAATGCATAAACGGTAGGGATCGACTGAATGCGCAGCTGACCTGCGATCATCTGCGCCTCATCCACGTTGATCTTAACCATCTTGACCGCCCCTTTGGCGGCGGCCACGGCCTCTTCCAGCGCTGGGCCGAGCGTCTTGCACGGGCCGCACCAAGGTGCCCAGAAATCGACGATGATCGGCATCTCTTGCGAGGCTTCGACCACATCGGCCATGAAGGTGGCCTCGGTCCCGTCCTTGATCAGATCGGTGGTATCAGAGCTGGCTGCGCCGTTCAGAAGGTCCATGGCATTATCTCTCTGGTTCGAATTTGCGCCCTATATGCAGCCCCGCAGGTCAGAAACCAAGGGCAGAGTCGGGCGATTTTGCATCAATCAGACGTCGAATGTCGCAAAAACCGGCGCGTGATCGCTGGGTTTCTCCCATCCACGGGCATCGCGCAGAACGCGGCTGGAATGGCCCGCGTTCGAGATATCGGGCGTCGCCCACACATGATCCAGCCTGCGCCCCTTGTCCGCCGCATCCCAATCGCGCGCGCGATAGGACCACCAGCTATAGAGCTGACCGTCAGGAATATCCTGCCGGGTGATATCGACCCAACCACCCGCATCCTGCGTCTCGGCCAGTGTTTCGACCTCGATCGGTGTATGCGACACCACCTTTAGCAGTTGCTTGTGCGACCACACATCATCCTCGCGCGGGGCGATGTTCAGATCACCGACCAGAACCGACTTTTCCGGCTTTTCCGCATGGAACCAGTCGCGCATATCGGTCAGGTAATCCAGTTTCTGGCCAAACTTCTCATTCACCTCACGGTCCGGCACATCACCCCCGGCAGGGACATAGAAATTGTGGATGGTCACACCATTTTCCAGCCGCCCCGCGATATGGCGCGCATGGCCGAGACCGGCGAAATCCTTGTCGCCCACCTCCTCAATCGGCAACCGGGACAGGATGGCCACCCCGTTATAGCCCTTCTGCCCCCGCGCGATCATGTGCGTATAGCCCAGCGCGGCGAACCCTTCGGTCGGAATCTTGTCGACCGGCGATTTGCACTCTTGCAGGCACAGCACATCCGGGGCTTCTTCCTGCAGCAATTTCAAAACGATAGGCTCACGCAGGCGAACCGAGTTGATGTTCCATGTGGCAAGGGTGAACGGCATGTGCGGATTCCTCTGTCGCGGGTTGGCGCGAGGTTAGCGCGGGACGGATGGGGGTGCCATCGAAAAGCACCCTGTTCCGGTCAGAGCCGCGATGCCCCCGATTGCAGCGCCGCCTGCGCATCACTGAAAATCTCATCCACGATCTCGGCTGCCGGCATGACCTTGCGCACCAACGATACCCCCTGACCCGACCAAAGTGACATCGCCTCGACATCGCCATCGGTCCCGGGCAAGGGGGTATAGCTTTGATACCGCAGCACGGCCTCTCCGTCGGGTCGGTGGCCGATCACCTGCTGTTCTCCCGGACGGTCGCCGGGACCGGCAGACCCCGCAGCCTTCCAAGTCCGAGAGGTCGAGTTCTGCAGCGCGCGATGCGGCGCTTGCGGCCATTTCACGTCGTAAAGGTCATGATACCATTCCGTCTGCGCCTCGGTCGCGGTCAGGATGCGGGCGCGATAGTCGTCGTGGATGGTGGCCTCGGCGCTGGCCAGAAACCGGGTTCCGATCCAGACGGCAGACGCCCCCAGCATCAAGGCAGCCGCCATGCCGCGCCCATCGGCAATTCCACCTGCTGCGACGACGGGGATCGAAACGGCATCGACCACAGCCGGAATCAACGCCATGGTTGAGACCTGCCCCCAGACATGGCCGCCGGCCTCCCACCCTTGCGCGACGATGATGTCCGCGCCAGCATCCTGCGCGATCCGGGCCTCGTCAGCGGTCCCGATGCTGGCCATGACGACCAATCCGGCCCGTTTGGCCTTGGCAATCGCAGATGGCTCCATGCCCCAGAACAGGGACACCGCATGAACCTGCTTGTCGATACAGACCTGCAACTGATCGTCATATGGAAAAGCCAAGTTCAGGTTGATGGCAAAGTTTCGGTCCGTCAGCGCGCGGGTCTGATCAATTCCGGCCACGACCTGCTCGGAGGGTTTGCCCCAAAGGGGAATGACCCCATAACCGCCCGCATTGCAGACCGCCGCAACAAGCGTGGGGCCAGCGGCTCCACCCATCGGAGCCGAAAGGATGGGTTTCTCAATATTTAATAAGGTGCAGATATCACCGGCCATTTTCTGATCCTCCCCAAGTGCAGGATCGCATTGGCGCTGGTTCCTGTGGACAAGTCAAGCCACCCGGCGCGCGCCGTAAATCCTGGCAGGAAGCCCCCTAGCGGCGTTCAGAAAATGAAAAAAGCCGGGCCATAGAGGCCCGGCAGTCCAACAGGGAGGTTCATGTCATCACCCGGACATGCACGGGTTGGGAGTAACCTAAAGATGTCTCAAGGGTATCACTTTGATCCAAGTCAATCCACCTCGGATCAAGACACCAATCGATATCCGCCCGATTCTGTGACCAAAAGGCGCGCATTCGACGGATCGGGCTCGATCTTCTGACGCAGGCGGTAGATGTGGGTTTCCAGCGTATGCGTGGTGACACCCGCGTTATAGCCCCAGACCTCGTGCAGCAACACATCGCGGGCGACCACGCCATCGGTCGAGCGGTAGAGGAACTTGAGGATGTTCGTCTCTTTCTCGGTCAGGCGGATTTTGCGATCATCCTCGGTCATCAGCATCTTCATGGCCGGTTTGAACGTGTAGGGTCCCAGAACGAATACCGCATCCTCGGACTGTTCGTGCTGGCGCAACTGGGCGCGGATACGGGCCAGAAGAACCGGGAACTTGAACGGCTTGGGAACGTAATCATTGGCCCCCGCATCCAGACCCAGAATGGTGTCGGCATCGCTGTCATGACCGGTCAGCATCAGGATCGGGCTTTTGACACCCTGCTTGCGCATCAGGCGGCACAGCTCGCGCCCGTCGGTATCGGGCAGACCAACGTCCAGAATGACCAGGTCATAGATCGCCTCACGCGCGCGCTCCATCGCGGAGGTCCCGTCTGACGCCTCGAACACATCAAAGTCTTCGGTCATCACGAGTTGCTCACTGAGCGCCTC
This sequence comes from Ruegeria sp. AD2(2025), assembly GCF_056542385.1. NCBI lineage: Bacteria > Pseudomonadati > Pseudomonadota > Alphaproteobacteria > Rhodobacterales > Roseobacteraceae > Ruegeria > Ruegeria sp. AD2(2025). The sequence goes on along the minus strand of NZ_JBQFZS010000003.1, from coordinate 383,260 downwards.
GCGCAGATCCTCGTCATCATCCACCAGCAGGATTTTCTTGAGCTGTGCCATGTCCGGTCCTCCTAAGCCTTTTCCATCACTTGCGCGCGAATGATGCAATCAGCAAGATTTGCTGCAATCGTCTCACGCCCTCGTGTCCGGACGATAGGAATTGTTTCACATTCCGTGATGATCAGAGTAGGAAAAGAGCCGGAACGTTACAGGGTAACATGCATGAGTCTCTTTCCCGACATCACCGAACTGCTGGCGCGTGCGCGGGCCGACCTGCGCATGGGCGTGCCTGTTGTGCTGACCGATGACAGCGGGTTCAGCGTTCTGGCGTTGGCCTCAGAGACACTTAGCCCGCAGCGTTTGGCTGATTTGCGGGGTTTGGGGGGCGAACCTGTTGTGGCGATCACCGTTCGGCGGGCCGAGACCTTGAAGGCGCGGGCCTATGACGGTGATCTGGCGCGGGTTCTGATCCCGGCGGATGTGGATCTGAGCTGGGTCCAGGCGGTGGCCGACCCCTCGGACGACCTGAACGCGCCGATGAAGGGCCCGCTGATGACCGAGCGGCAGGGCAATGCCAACCTTCACCGCATCGCCATTGCGCTGACGAAATCGGCGCGCCTGCTGCCTGCCGCTATCGTCGTGCCGATCGAAGACGGTCGGGCCTTTGCCACAACCCACGGCCTGACCTGCATCGATCACACAAGCGCGACGCCCCATCTGGCCGATCGCAGCACCCTGCATCCCGTGGTCGCCGCGCGCCTGCCAATGGAAGTGTCCGAGGCAGGCCGCTTGCACGTGTTTCGCCCCGAGGACGGGGGCGAGGAGCACTATGCCGTCGAAATCGGCCGCCCCGACCGTGACATGCCCGTTCTGGCCCGGCTGCATTCGGCCTGTTTCACCGGCGACCTGATGGGCAGCCTGAAATGCGATTGCGGGCCGCAGTTGCGCGGCGCTCTGGCCCAGATGGGGGCCGAGGGATCGGGCGTTCTGCTTTACCTCAACCAAGAGGGGCGCGGTATCGGGCTGGCCAACAAGATGCGCGCCTATTTCCTGCAGGATCAGGGCTTCGACACCGTCGAGGCCAACCATCGGCTGGGGTTCGAGGATGATGAGCGGGATTTCCGGCTGGGCTCGGACATCCTGAAATCTCTGGGCTTCGGCTCGGTGCGGCTGCTGACCAACAATCCGGCCAAGATCGCGATGATGGAGCGGACCGGGATCGCCGTGACCGAACGCGTGCCGCTGAAGGTGGGCGAAACCGATCACAATCGCGGATATCTGGCAACCAAGGTGGCCAAGTCGGGCCATCTGCTGTGACCCCCGGTGATCTGGTCCTGACACCGCGCGGTGTCCGGTTTCTGGGGCGCGTTTTCCCCTGCGCCATCGGTAAGGGAGGTCTAAGCCCCCAGAAGCGCGAAGGCGACGGTGCAACGCCGGTCGGAACCCATCATATTGTCGGGATGCTCTATCGCCCGGATCGCATGATCCGGCCAACGCCGTGGGCCCGCCCCATCGGGCCCGGCGATCTATGGTCCGATGATGTCCGGGACGGCGCGTATAACCATCTTGTCCGGGCGCCTTATGCCTTCAGCCATGAAAGGCTGCGCCGCGCCGATCCGCTTTATGATCTTGTGCTGATCACCGATTGGAACTGGCCGGACGCAACCCCCGGGCGCGGCTCTGCCATTTTCCTGCATCAATGGAGGCGGCCTCGTTATCCGACCGAAGGCTGCATCGCCTTTCGCCGTGATCACCTGAGGTGGATTGCTAAGCGCATCACCCCCGGCACACGCCTGACTATTCCCGAGGCCTGACGCGCGCACCGAAGATCGCCGACCCGACGCGAACATGGGTGGCCCCCAGCGCGATCGCGGTCTCGAAATCGCCGCTCATCCCCATCGACAGGCCGGTCAAACCGTTGCGCTCGGCAATCTTCGCCAGCAGGGCAAAATGCAGCGCCGGTTCTTCATCGACCGGCGGCAGGCACATCAACCCGCGCAGCGGCAAATCGAGGCCCCTGCATTCCGCAATGAAATCATCCGTTTCAGCCGGAAGAATCCCGGCCTTCTGCACCTCTTCGCCAGTGTTGACCTGAATGAACAGATCCGGGCAACCGCCGGTTTCCTGCGCCAAGCGGGCCAGCGTCCGCGCCAGTTTGGGGCGGTCGACCGAGTGGATGGCATCACACAACTCCATCGCCTGCCGCGCCTTGTTCGTCTGCAGCGGCCCGATCAGATGCAGATCGACACCGCCATACCGCTCGCGGAAGGTTGGCCACTTACCCGCGGCCTCTTGCACCCGGTTTTCGCCGAAACACCGATGGCCCTGCTGCAAAACGACTTCGACCCGGTCATCGGGCTGAACCTTGGACACCGCGATCAGAGAAACCGACCCTGCAGCGCGGCCCGCTTTGGCTTCGGCTTTGGCAATGCGGTCGGTGATTTCTTGCAGCGACATGGGGCCTCTCAACTATGGGATTCGCCGCAGGAAAACACCATGTCGGCACAAAAGAAAAGGGCAGGTCCAAAGACCTGCCCTTAAAACTTGGTGCTTCAGATCAACTTAGAAGTTGAAGTTGACACCGAAGTCTGCACGAACTTGGCCATCTTGGTCGCCAACTTCAGAGTTGCCAACGCCGCCTTTCAGCGAAACGCCGCCGCCCAGGTCGTAGATGGCACCGATGCCATACTGCTGGGTGTCGCCGTCAGCCGAACCGTCGCCGTATGCGGCCAGAACGGTCAGAGCCGAGTTCACGTTGTATGCAGCCGACAGACCCCATGCGGTACCGTCGGTTTCTTCACCGAAACGGTTCGCCGGAGTGTCTTCATCGTCAGCAACAAACGCGGTCACATTCCAATCACCAAAGTCTGCACCCAGGGTGAGGACCAGCAGGCTGGGGTCATCACTACCCGCAGCACCGTCGGTTTGACCATAGGCCAGAGCTGCAGTGATGTTGTTGAACGTGTAGGTCAAGCTAACATCCCACTGATCAGCACCGCTCAGGCCAGTCGAGGCATTGCCGTTCTGGTTGGTGTTCTGGTCATAGGATGCGCCAAAGGCGAAATCGCCAACAGCGTACTGGAAGAACACAGCATTTGCACCGCCACTGGTCGACGAGAATGCCAGGAATTCGTAGTTAACACCGGAGTACTGACCGATGAAGAATTCCAGACCGGGCTCGTTACCGTAGTAGTTTGCCAAGTTGTCGATGGCACCCGAAACGTTGCCCGCGTCAACACGCAGACCGCCGTAGATGGCCGAGAAACGTGCGCCGCTCAGTGCAGCCGAGCCAGCTTCACCGGTAGCTTGGCTTTCATCAGCCTGCAGACGAACACGAGCCGAGAACTCAACGCCGCCATCGGTTTCTGCGGTGCCGTCGATGTTCAGACGGAAGCGCGAGATCAGGATGGTATCGCTGACTTCAGGATCAGGGGTGGCAACTTGAGCACCGGTGTCGCGGTCTTCCAGGTAGCCGATACCAAAACGGCCATAGCCGCTGAATTTGATGTCGGCTGCTGCAACGCTTGCAGTTGCGAGCAACGCGGTCGTTGCGAAGAGAACTTTTTTCATCTTGTTTCCCTCGGTTTCAAAGATTTTTCTACTCGACACATGCAAAGCACGCGTCTCAGCACGGACACCGTTTCGCTCTTTTTGCCCCCATTGCGCAAGCTTGGCATAAACGCCCTGCCGTCATTCGGCCCAAATTGGTGCAAGGATGCCACAGTCGGAAATCGGCCGGATCGTGGGGTCCGCTCACGCCCATATGTAAAGAATAGGCTTGTTGCTGCACGGGTCCTTGTCTAGGAGTATCATCCGACAGTGCAAAACAAGTGATACGGGGCTTTTCGACAATGCGCCTGCTTACGATTCCGGGTTTGATCATGGTGATGGCCGCCGTCTCGGCCTGCGGGGGAAAGCCGCCCCCGGGCAATGCCAGTATCCTGACTGCCGATGGCAGTTCATCCGAAGAACGCGAACTGAACGATCCGAATCGCTCGTCGATCTGGGATGTCTTCGGCCCCGACACGTCGGAACAGGTCACGCAGGTGAATCGCTACCTGTGGTCGGCCTCTCTGGATGTGCTGAACTTTCTGCCTGTGCAAGAGGTCGATCCGTTTACCGGTGTTATCGTAACGGGTTACGGCACCCCGCCGGGCGGCGGACGCCAATACCGCGCCACCGTGCATATCAGCGACCCGGCGCTTGCCGCGCGGTCGCTGTCAGTATCGCTACAAACCAGCGGAGGCGGCGCAGTCAGCGCAGCAACCACTCGCGCGGTTGAGGATGCGATTCTGTCGCGCGCTCGCCAGCTACGGATTGCGGACAACAAGCTCTAGCCACCCGCCGAAAATCACAATATTACCACGCCGGGCTTTGACCCGGCGTTTTCATTCACGAAGGACCGCACGATGTCGCGCTACTCGGCCACCGAAATCGAAGCAAAATGGCAAGAGGCCTGGGATAAGGTCGGAATCTTCACTGCCGACCACAAGGCCGACAAGCCGAAATACTATGTGCTTGAGATGTTCCCGTACCCTTCGGGGCGCATCCACATGGGGCATGTGCGCAACTATACGATGGGTGACGTGATCGCACGGCACAAACTGGCGACAGGACATAACGTGTTGCATCCGATGGGCTGGGACGCGTTCGGGATGCCCGCAGAAAACGCTGCTATGGCGATTGGCGGCCACCCCAAAGACTGGACTTATGGCAACATCGCCGACATGCGCGGGCAGATGAAGCCGCTGGGTCTGTCGATCGACTGGTCCCGCGAATTCGCCACCTGCGACCCCGAGTATTACGGTCAGCAACAGGCTTTGTTCCTGGATATGCTCGAGGCCGGGCTCGTCTACCGCAAGAACGCCGTGGTGAACTGGGATCCGGTCGACATGACCGTTTTGGCCAATGAACAGGTGGAAAACGGGCGCGGATGGCGCTCAGGCGCGCTTGTGGAGCGGCGTGAGCTGACACAGTGGTTCTTCAAAATCTCGGATTATTCCGAGGAATTGCTCGACGCGCTGGATACACTGGACAACTGGCCCGCCAAAGTCCGCCTGATGCAGGAAAACTGGATCGGCAAGTCGCGCGGTTTGCAATTCGGCTTTGACCGTACCGATGGCGGTGAGCCGATCACCGTCTATACAACACGCCCCGATACGCTGCTGGGGGCATCTTTTGTCGGCATCTCGCCGGATCACCCGATTGCCAAACAGCTTGAGGTCGAAAACCCGGAAGTCGCTGATTTCGTTGCCCAATGCCGTAAGGGCGGCACCACAGAAGAGGCCATCGAAACGGCTGAAAAGCTGGGATATGACACCGGCATCCGGGTCAAACACCCGCTGGACCCGAACTGGGAACTGCCTGTCTGGATCGCAAACTTCATCCTGATGGATTACGGCACCGGCGCGATCTTCGCCTGTCCGGCGCATGATCAGCGTGACCTGGATTTCTGCCGCAAATACGGGTTGCCAGTGGTGGATACGTTCTTTGCACTCGATAATGACACCCCGGTCGACAAGATCGCATTCGTCCCGCCGAAAACCGAGAAGGTCCGCTGGGTCAACCATTTCGCGGGTCTGACCGAAGCGACCGGCGACGAGGCCATCAATGCCACCGTCGATTTCGCCGAAAAAGCCGGTTGGGGCGAAGGCGTCACCAAATACCGCCTGCGTGATTGGGGCCTGAGCCGCCAGCGCTACTGGGGCTGTCCGATTCCCGTCGTGCATTGCGACGCCTGCGGCGTGGTACCCGAGAAGAAAGAGAACCTGCCGGTCCGCCTGCCCGACGATGTGACCTTCGACAAACCCGGCAATCCGCTGGACCGTCACCCGACATGGCGCGACTGCGCCTGCCCGAAATGCGGTGCCCCGGCCAAGCGCGAAACCGACACGATGGACACGTTCGTCGATTCGTCATGGTATTTCGCCCGCTTCACCGCGCCACGCGCCGAAACGCCCACCGATCTGGCCGAGGCCGAATACTGGATGAATGTCGACCAGTATATCGGCGGAATCGAGCACGCGATTCTGCACCTGCTCTATTCCCGCTTCTTCGCCCGCGCGATGAACATCACCGGGCATCTGCCGAAGAAAGCCATCGAACCGTTCGATGCGCTGTTCACCCAAGGCATGGTGACGCACGAAATTTACCAGACCCGCGACGCCAATGGCCGCCCGGTCTATCACCTGCCCGAGGACGTTACCGACGGCAAACTGGCCGACGGCACCGAGGTCGAGATCATCCCCTCGGCCAAAATGTCGAAATCCAAGAAGAACGTGGTCGATCCGGTCAGCATTATCTCGGCGTTCGGCGCAGATACAGCGCGCTGGTTCGTTCTGTCAGATTCGCCGCCTGAACGGGATGTGGAATGGACAGCCTCCGGGGCCGAGGCCGCGTTCAAACACCTCAGCCGCGTGTACCGCATCGCGTCCGAGATTGCCGAATCGAGCGCGCCAGCCAATGCCGAGGATGAACCCCTGCTGCGCGAGATGCATAAGGCCATCCACGATGTGTCCGGGGGCGTCGAGTCCTTTGGCTTCAACGCGTCCATCGCCAAGCTTTATGCCTTCACCAACACGCTGGCCAAATCCAAGGCAGGCACGGACGCCAAGCGTCAAGCCGCCAAGACGCTGGCCCAACTGATGTCACCGATGACACCGCATCTGTCAGAAGAACTCTGGCAATTGCTGGGCGGCGAAGGTCTGGTCGCCACCGCCCCCTGGCCCATCGCGGATGAGGCGATGCTGGTCGATGACACTGTCACCCTGCCGATCCAGATCAACGGCAAGCGCCGCGCGGAAATCAGCGTCGCCAAGGATATGGACAAGGCAGAGGTTGAAAAAATCGCGCTCAGCACCGAAGCTGTGCAAAAGGCGCTGAACGGTGCCGCACCGAAGAAAGTGATTGTCGTACCGGGCCGGATCGTAAATGTCGTCGTTTGACCGCAGGACCCTGTTGTTGATGCCGCTGGCGCTGGCCGCCTGCGGCTTTCAGCCGGTCTATGCGCCCGGCGGATCGGGCGCGGCGCTTGACGGGAAGGTCGCAGTATCCGCCCCGAAGGACGTCGACAGTTTCCTGCTGGTTCAGAACCTTGAACGCCGATTGGGCCGCAGCGCCGCATCGGGCAGCGACTATGCGCTGGACGTACAGGTCTCGACCGTGACGCGGCGGGCGGCGATCACCACTACGAACGAAACCGACCGCTATACCATCGACGGCCGTGCCACCTATGCCCTGAAATCCAACAGCACCGGGCAGGTTCTGGCCTCGGGCTCGGTGACCGAGTTCGTCGGTTATTCGGCTGCGGGTTCGACCGTCTCGACACTGGCAGATGAGCGTGACGCGAAAGAACGGCTGATGGTGATCCTGTCTGATCAGATCGTGACCCGCCTTTACGCCACCCCGGGCCTGACCACATGAAACTGAACCCGCGCGAGGCCGAGGGCTATTTCGCCAAGCCGGACGCGGGCAAGACAGGCTTGCTGATCTACGGGGCCGACGCGATGCGCGTGGCGCTGAAGCGGCAACAGGTTCTGACGGCACTTCTGGGCCCCGGCGCGGAAGAAGAGATGCGCCTGACCCGCATCCCCGGAGGCGACCTGCGCGGCGACCCGGCGCTGTTGCTGGACGCAGTCAAGGCGGTGGGCTTTTTCCCCGGCCCGCGCGCAGTCTTTGTCGAAGACGCGACCGAAACCGCCGCCCCCGCGATCCTTGCCGCGCTGGAAGACTGGGCCGCAGGCGACGCGCAGATCATCGTCACGGCGGGGCAGCTCAAGCCCAGCTCAAAAATCCGCAAGGCGTTCGAGGCGCACCCGAACGGCTATGCGGTTGGCATCTATGACGATCCCCCCTCGCGGGCCGAGGTCGAGCGGATTGTATCGCAGGCCGGATTGCAGAACATCCCGCGCGATTCGATGTCGGCGCTCAGCGAGCTGGCTTTGTCTCTCAGTCCCGGAGATTTCACGCAAACGGTTGAAAAACTGGCGCTTTACAAGCGTGAGGATACGTCCGAGCTGAGCCTTGAGGATATCGAAGCCTGCGCCCCGCGCTCGACCGAGGCCGCGTTGGACGACGTGTTGAACGTGGTTGCCGAGGGCCGCGCCGGTGAGATTGGTCCGCTGATCCGGCGGCTACAGGCACAGGGCACCAATGGTGTGACGCTGTGCATCGGGGCGACCCGGCATTTCCGGACGCTTTATGCCTGCGCCTCCGATCCCGGCGGTGCCGCGCAGGGCATCGGCAAGCTGCGCCCCCCCGTCTATGGCAAACGGCGCGACCGCATCCTGCGACAGGCGCAGGGCTGGGATGCGGCCAAGCTGCAGACGGCGCTGACGGTGCTGACGGATACCGACCTGTCGCTGCGGTCCGCCGGTCAGACCGCGCCTGCCATCGCGCTGGTTGAACGGGCGATGATCCGTCTGGCGATGCTGGCACGCTCAGGCTGAGCGCGCGTCCAGCCAAGCCGCCGCCGACCGTCCGGCCCAACGACCCGTGGCCAGACAGGCGGTCAGCAGATAGCCGCCGGTCGGGGCTTCCCAGTCCAGCATCTCTCCGGCGCAGAACACTCCGGGCATCGCATTTAGCATCAGGTGGTCGTTCATGGCGCTGCGGGACACGCCGCCTGCGGTCGAGATCGCCTCGTCCATTGGCCGCAGCCCTGCGTGTCGGATCAGCAGGTGTTTCAATGTCGTGATCCAATCAGCTTGGGTCAACGTCTGGCCCTTGGTCATCTCGTGAAACAGCGCAATTTTCTGCGGCGGCAGGCGCAGAGCGTTCTTCAACCAATGCGACAGGGTCGCCTTGGGCTTTTTTGCTGCCAGACGGGCCTGCAACGTCTCAACCGTGACATCCGGGACCAGATCGACGAACAACGGCGCGGCATCCCGCAGAGCGGGTGTCAGCGAATATACGCCGCCGCCTTCCAGACCCTTGGTCGAAATCGTGGCCTCACCCCGGCCGGTCAAATCACCGGCCATCCAACGCACCGATTTCAGCGCGGCCCCGAAATGGGGCTGCATGTAGGGGCTCCAATCCACCGACAACGCCGAATTCGACGGCGCAAAGGGGGCCAGATCGACGCCCTTGTCCTGCAGGGTCGCGGCCCATGCGCCATCTGATCCCAACCGCGCCCAGCTGGCCCCACCCAGTGCCAATATCGTAGTGTCTGGATTAAGCGCCTGCGCGCCATCCGGCGTGTCAAACACCAGCGCGCCCTCTTGCCAACCGACCCAGCGCCAGCGGGTGCGAATCTGCACACCGCCCACCTCCAGCCGCGCCAGCCACGCGCGCAGAAGAGGTGACGCCTTCATCGCCTTGGGAAACACGCGGCCCGTCGAGCCGGTGAACATCTCCTGCCCCAGATCCTGCGCCCACGCGGTCACCGCCTGCGCATCAAACGCGCGGATCATGGGGTGCAGCCACGCCCCGGCCTCACCATAGGCGGTCATCAACGTGTCAAAGGGCTCATCATTCGTCAGATTCAACCCTGACTTGCCCGCCATCAGGAACTTGCGCGCGACCGAGGGCTTTGCGTCGGCCACCAGCACCTGATGCCCGGCGCTGGCCAGTTGCTCAGCCGCCATCAGCCCCGCCGGGCCCGCACCGATCACCACTGCTTGCGCCATTGCGCCCCTCTTGCCCTGCCCGCGCATCGGCGCGAGATTATACATATGGCGAACCCTGATCCGATCTGCCCGCTCTGCGACCGCCCGATCCCCGATGGGGGCGGCAGCCTGCACCATCTGATCCCAAAACTCAAAGGAGGCAAGGGCGGGCCGACCGTCCTGCTACATCAGATCTGCCACAAAGAGGTGCACGCGACCCTGTCCGAGGCCGAACTGGCGCGCAGTTTCAACTCGGTCGAGGCCCTGCGCGCGCATCCGAGGCTTGAAAAATTCCTGATCTGGGTCCGCAAACGCCCGCCCGGATTTCGCTCCAAAGTGCCCGGCAAACGGCGGGGGCGCTGATCAGGCAGGCAACAGCGGATCGCCGAAAGCGTCTTGTTGTTCGGCCTCCAGCCCCTCGATTTCGATCCCAAGATAGTCCGGAACCGGCGCGAATTGCGCCCCGGCGATGTGCTGAAACTCAAGCGTCGTGTACGGGCGTTTCCACAGCCATTCGCGGTTTTCCACGGCCCAAAGATCCGGGTTGGGCGGGGTCTCATCCGAAAAGGCATAGAAATGCAGGTCGAACCCGTAGGGCGCGACATCCTGCATCGACAGCAGACCCATCCCTAGACTACGGCAAAGCGCATCCTCAGCCGCGATATCACCGGTGCGCAGGGTGATCTGACCGATACAGGCATCCGCAAACGGCGCATCGGCTTTTGCGGCGCCCGCGGGCCGACTGCCTTCGAAATCATGTTGCAGCAATTCGATTGAAAAGCCTTCGGGATCGCTCAGATGACACATATAGCCGATGTCCAGAAACTGACGCGGATCGCTGACCGCAACGCCCCTTTGGCGCAAGTGCGTGGCAGCCAGATCCACGTCCGGCAGAGTGATCCCCATCTTCCAATACCGTTGCCCACGATCAGACGCATAGCCACCGCCGCCCGGGGTCAACAAAAGCGCAGCCCCCTGCCCCGGATAGCTCAGGCGACGATTGGCCCCTTCGACCTGAACGGACATACCAAGGGCATCGCGATAAAACGCGGCGAGTCGGTCCGGATCAGCCACCCGCAAATGTAACGCAGCAATCCTCATGGGCAGAGCCCCGCGATCCCTGCTGCAATCGCGGGGTCGGCGGCCACGGAATCGGCCACCAGTTCGCGGGCCGTTGGCATCAGCTGGTCAGGCTCAACCACCCGATCCACCAGCCCGAATGCATAAGCCTCGTCGGCGGTGATCTTCTGCCCCGCCATCAGAATCAGCTTGGTCCGCGCCGGCCCGATCAGCGCCGCCATGCGTTTCGGATCAGAAGGTTGCGGCAGGAATCCCAGCTTCATCACCGGATAGAAGAACTTGGCCGAGGGCACCGCGATGCGCAGGTCGCAGGCCAAAACCATCCCATTCGCCCCTCCGGCCAGAGTGCCATTCAGCGCAGCGACCGTCAGGCAGGGCAGCGCTGCGATGGCGGCTGACAAACGCTCCCACAGATCAGAAGTGGCGAGCCCGGCGCGCGCCTCGTCCAGATCGGCACCGGCGCTGAACACGCGGCCCGCGCCGGTCAGGATCAGGGCGCGGGCTTCAGTGGCGGCCTCGGCAATGCGCAGCAACTCGGCCAACATCGCGCCCGTCAGCGCGTTGGCCTTGTCGGGGTTGTTCAGCGTAACGGTCCACAGACCATCCTCTTGCGTCAGGTCAATCACGTAAGGCCGATCCTGTTGCGGATATCTTCATTGCGCAGCGAGATCTCGGTGCCCTGAAACTCATCCGCATCCGCCGAGCACATCCACAACAGCGCCCGCGCGGGCCAGTCGGCGGGGATGTGATCGTCCCAGTCCAGCTGGCTGACCGGGTTGATGCCGCTGGCCTTGATCACCCGCTGCATATCCGTGGCCACTGTCCCCGGCGACAGGCCCATGGCACGGATACCATGATGCGCCTCTTCCAGATGCAGGCATTCGGTCAGCATCTTGGCCCCGGCCTTGGACGCGCAATAATGGCTCCACGCTTCAACCGGGTTCGAGGCGGCCCCGGATGAGACGGTCAGCACCGTACCGCCGCCCGCCGCGCGCATGATGGGCAGGGCAGCGCGCATTCCGTAGAACACGCCCTTGAGGTTGATGTCGATTGCCATGCTCCATGACGCGACATCGGCGTTGGACATATGGAAGATCGGATCGATAACGCCCGCGTTGCCCACCAGCACATCCAGCGACCCGAACCGGTCGACGCAATCGGCCACCACCTGTTCCACCTGCGCAAAATCGCTGACGTCACAGGCCAGCGCGATTGCGTTGTCGCCAAGTGCGGCCGCCAAAGCCTCGATCTGATCGCGGCTGCGCGCGACCAGCACCACATTCGCCCCGGCTGCGGCAAATACGCGCCCGGCTTCGGCGCCGATACCCCGGCTGGCCCCTGTGATCAGTACGGTTTTCCCTTGCATCTGCATCGCTTAAACCCCTGTGTCTGAATTTGAATAAAGTCGTACAGCGGAAATGGGGAATTGGTCCACCCCTTGCCCCTTGACGCTGACCGCCGCAGGCACGACGATGCCCGCAAAATTGATCAAGAAGGGTTCTCTTATGACTGTTTTCCTTCGCCGGAGCTGCGGCGCGGCACTGGCCTATGCCGTTGCAACTCAGGGCGCGTTTGCCGATATCACCGCCGCCGATGTCTGGGCCGACTGGCAGGCCTATCTGGGCGGCATGGGTTATGAGGTGACCGGCGACCAGAGCACATCTGGCGAAGTCACCACCATCGCGAACATGACCATGGGCATGGCGCTGCCAGACGCCGAAGGTCAGTTCAACATGACCATCCCTCAGATGACCCTGACCGAGAATGGCGATGGCACCGTCAATATCGGCTTCCCCGACAGCTTCCCGGTGTCGATTTCGGGCGAAGCCGATGGTGAGGCGTTCTCGGCCGAGCTGCTTTACACGCAGGACGCGCTGGACATGGTCGTGTCCGGCACGCCCGAAGAGATGACCTATGACTACACCGCGAACAGCCTGACGCTTGGGCTGGATTCGATGAAGTTCGGCGAGGAAACCGTGTCGAAGGACATGCTGGCGCTGAATGTTCACATGGACACGGTCGCAGGCTCGTCGCAGATGAAAATCGGCGAGATGCGCGACATCGCCCAGCAGTTCACCGCAAGCAAGCTGACCTATGACCTGGCCTTCGACGAGCCCGACAGCGATGATACCGGTCGCATCAGCGGCAAGCTGAACGATCTGAGTTTTGACGGCGACACGGTCATCCCGCCCGGCTTTGACGTGGCCAACGTGCAGGACATTTATGGCGCGGGCTTCGCCGCGTCGGGCACGTTCACCTATGGCTCGGGCAACACCGAAGTGGCCGGAACCGCCGAGGGTGAGGCGTTTTCGATGAGCAGCAGTTCCGAAGGTGGCAAATTCACCGGCAGCATCGATGCCGAGCGCCTTGTCTATGACCTTGTGCAGAACAGCTCGAAACTGGCCGTTACGACGGCGGACCTGCCCTTCCCCATCGAGATCTCGATGGCCAGCGCTGGATTGAAGCTTGAGGTGCCGGTGCAGGCATCGGAAGAAATCCAGCCCTTCGGCTTTGGCATGAACCTGACCGATTTCACCATGTCCGACGTGTTGTGGAGCCTGTTCGATCCCGCAGGTGCCCTGCCCCGCGATCCGGCGACCATCGCGCTGGATGCCACCGGCACAGCCAAGGTTCTGGTCGATTTCATGGACCCAGAGGCGGTGGAAGAACTGGAAACCTCGGACGCCACACCCGGTGAGCTGCATTCGCTGAAGATCAACGAACTACTGGTCTCGCTGGTCGGTGCCGAATTGACCGGCGATGGTGATTTCAAGTTCGACAATTCCAACACCGAGGCCTTTGATGGCCTGCCCGCCCCTTCGGGTGTCGCCAATCTGAAGCTGGTGGGCGCAAACGCCCTGCTGGATAAGCTGATCGGCATGGGCTTTGTCTCGGAAAACGACGCGCTGGGGGCCCGGATGATGATGGGTCTGATGGCAGTACCGGGCGAAGAACCCGATACGCTGAACTCGACCATCGAGTTTACCGAAGACGGCCAGATTCTCGCCAACGGACAGCGGATCAAGTGACGCACACTCTGGGGCGGGCCGCAGCGACGGCCTGCCCCACCCAAGGCGGGCCGCTGAAATGGACCGCAGCCCTTGCGGCACACACGCTCCGAGGCTAGGTCAAAGGCATCAAGACCCCCGGAGGCCTCATGAACAGAACACCCCAAGACATCAGCCACGATCTGCTGGACGCTGCCCGCAAAGCCGGAGCCGAGGCGGCGGATGCCATTGTTATCGATGGTTCATCCGTGTCGGTCGAAGTGCGCGGCGGTGCGCTGGAACATGCGGAGCGGTCCGAGGCGACCGATCTGGGGCTGCGCATCTTTCTGGGGAAACGTCAGGCGATTGTCTCAAGCTCCGACAGCCGCCCCGAGACACTGGCTGCGATGGCCGAACGCGCCGTCGCCATGGCCCGCGAAGCGCCCGAGGACCCGTTCACCGGCCTTGCCGATCCCGATCAGCTGATCACCAGCTGGGACATGGACGCGCTTGAGCTATTCGATCCGACCCCCGAGCCCAGCGCCGATGCGCTGATGCAAGATGCTCTGGCCGCCGAGGCTGCGGCGCTTGGGGTTGATGGGGTTAGTCAGGTCTCGGACGCGGCGGCGGCTTATGGCACCCATCGCGTGCATTTGGCCGCGACCAACGGCTTTTCCGGGGGGTATGCCCGCAGCAGCCGGTCGACCTCATGCGTGGCCATCTCGGGCGAAGGCACGGGGATGGAGCGGGACTATGACGGCGACAGCCGCAGCTACCAGTCTGACCTGCGCAGCCCGTTCGAGATCGGTCGCACCGCCGGGGAACGCGCCGTTTCACTTGTCGGCGCGCGCAAACCGCAGACCGGCAGCTTTCCAGTTCTGTTCGACGAACGCATTTCCTCGTCGCTGATCGGGCATCTGCTGGCCGCCAGCAACGGGGCCGCCATCGCGCGCGGGGCCTCGTGGTTGAAGGAAAGCCTCGGCGAACAAGTGCTGCCCGCGCATCTGTCCCTGATCGAAGACCCGCACCGCCCCCGCATTTCAGGCTCGCGCCCGTTTGACGCCGAAGGTCTGGCGACCGGGCGCCGGGCCATCGTGGAAGACGGCGTTCTGACCGGCTGGACTCTGGACCTGCCCAGCGCCCGCAAGCTGGGGATGACTTCGACCGGCAACGCGGCGCGCGGGGTGTCCGGCCCACCGTCGCCCAGCAACTGGAACCTCAGCCTGACGCAAGGCGCACACAGCCGCGCCGACCTGCTGCGCGACATGGGGACCGGGCTGCTGGTGACATCGATGATCGGGTCGACCATCAACCCCAATACCGGCGACTATTCCCGTGGGGCCTCGGGCTTTTGGGTGGAAAACGGCGAGATCACGCATCCGGTCAACGAATGCACCATCGCGGGCAATCTGCGGGACATGCTGATGCGGATCGTGCCGGCCAACGATGCGCGACCCTACCTGTCGCGCGTTGTGCCCTCGTTGCTGATCGAAGGGATGACACTTGCCGGCAACTGACCTGTCCTTGCTGATCGACGCCGCACTTGAGGCCGGAAAGATCGCCACACGCTATACCGGCCCGCAGGCTCAGCGTTGGGACAAGCCCGACGGCGCGGGGCCGGTGACCGAGGCCGATCTGGCCGTCAACGCCATGCTGGAACGCGACCTGCAGGCGGCGCGGCCCGACTATGGCTGGCTCAGCGAAGAGACCGAGGATACCGACGACCGCCTGTCCCGCGACCGCGTGTTCATCATCGACCCGATCGACGGCACCCGCAGCTTTGCCGAAGGCTCGCGCACATGGGCGCATTCGCTGGCCATCGCCGAACGGGGCGAGGTCACGGCCGCCGTCATCTACCTGCCGCTGCGCGATCTGCTTTATGCGGCCGCGCGTGGACAAGGGGCCACCTTGAACGGAACCCCGATCCGGGCCTCGGGCCAGACCGATCTGTCCGAGGCCGAGATACTTGCGGCAAAACCCAATCTCAAAGCGCATCACTGGCTGGCAGGCGAACCGCCCGCGTTTCAACGTGTCTATCGCCCCTCGCTGGCCTATCGCATGGCGCTGGTGGCCCAAGGACGTTTCGACGGGATGCTGACCCTGCGACCCAGCTGGGAGTGGGATATCGCCGCCGGAGACCTGATCCTGCGCGAAGCGGGCGGGCTGTGCACCGACCGCATGGGCCTGCCGCTGCGCTTCAACAATGTCCATCCGCGCCTTGACGGGGTTGTTGCCGCGGGGCCTACCCTGCACACGATGCTGCAAACGCGCCTCGATCCCGGTAGCGCGGGCATCCCGGCATGAGCAAGCCGCGATCTCTGAGCCTCGCGGCCTATCGGGTCCTGTCCTGGGGCGTTCCACAAGGGGCCCAGCGCCCGGACGCCCCCCGGCCCGAAGGCGAAGTGCTGTGGGTCCATGTCAGCACACCCGACCGGCTGCGGGCGGTCGATGATTTCTGCCGCCGCCTGCTGCCCACCCGCCCGGGCCTGTCGCTGTTGCTGACCGCACCGCCGGATGCCGATCTGTCCGTGTGGGACGGCTGTTCAGGGCCGATCACCAAACTGCCCACCGAACAGGCCGGAGCCGCCCGCAGCTTTCTGGAACACTGGCGTCCCGACATGGGTCTGTGGTTCGGCGGCGGGCTGATGCCCAACATCATCACGCGCGCGCAGGAACGGGGTGTACCCATGATCCTGACCGAGGCCGTGGTCGACGTGAAAACAGCCCCCGGCGGGCGATGGCTGCCCGATATCACGCGGTACACGCTGGAATGTTTCACCTCGATCCTTGCCACAAATGACGATATCGCGCGCCAGATTCGGCGGCTGGGCGTCACCTCGTCCAAGGTGTCGGTCGCGCCTGCGCTGCATCTCAGCCCCAATCCCCGGCCCTGGCCCGAGGACGAGTTGATCGAAACCAACCACGCACTGGCCGGACGCCCGGTCTGGCTGGCCGCCTGGGTGCAGGACAAGGAGTTCATCTCGGTCCTCAGCGCCCACCGTCAGGCGCTGCGGATGCTGCCGCGGCTGGCTTTGGTTCTGCATGTGGCAGATATGTCCGAAGCCGCCCCGCTGTATAAACGGCTCGAGGCGATGGACCTGCGCTGTGCAAATTGGGACGAAGGCCACCCGATCGAGGACACCACGCAGGTCATTCTGTCGGCCATGCCCGAAGATCTGGGCTTGTGGCACCGGGTTTCGGCGGTGACATTCATGGGCAGCACGCTGGAACGGGGCGCGGGCGGATATGATCCGCTGATCGCCGTTGCCCTTGGATCGGCTGTGATCCATGGCCCGCATGTCAGCCGGCACCGCGCGGTCTATGACAAGCTGGATCACGCACGCGCCGCGCTGACCGTCAAATCCGCCACCGAACTGGGCGACAGCGTTGTCGAGCTTCTGGCCCCGGATCGCACCGCCGATATGGCGCTGGCGGGGTGGCAGATCGTGACCGAGGGCGCCCCGCAGGCCGATCGGCTGATCGAGATGGTGCAGGACACGTTGGACCAGCGGAGGGCACCCGATGCGCGCACCTGAATTCTGGAACACCGCACCGGACCAGTTGGACCTGCGCGCCCGGCTTCTGGCCCCTCTGGGCCGGATCTATGCAGCGGCCACCGCGCGCCGGATGGCGGGCGGTGGTGGCATCACCCCCGGCGTGCCGGTCATCTGCATCGGCAACCTCAACGCGGGCGGCACCGGCAAGACGCCCACCGTGATCTGGATGCTCGAACATCTGCGCGACCGCTGGCACCGTCCACACGTTGTCACCCGCGGCCATGGTGGTTCGCTGGAAGGGCCGGTGCAGGTCGACCCCGGAAAGCACACCGCCGCGCAGGTGGGCGATGAACCCCTGCTGCTGGCCGCCTTCGCAGATGTCTGGGTCGCCAAGGACCGCGCCGCCGGGGCCCGGGCCGCAGCGGCAGGCGGGGCGACGGTCATCGTTCTGGATGACGGGTTTCAGAACCCGGCGGTGACCAAGGACTTCTCGATCATTGTGGTCGATGCCGCGCGCGGCTTCGGCAACGGGCTGTGCCTGCCCGCAGGCCCCCTGCGCGAACCCGTCGCCGCTGGTCTCAAACGCGCCGATCTGGTGTTGTCCCTCGGGCCCGCCGAGGCGCAGGATGCGTTCTCGGACCGCTGGGGTCCCGCGCTCGGCCTGCCCCGGGCCCAGGGCGAGGTCCGCCCGCTGCAAACCGGCATGGATTGGAGCGATACCCCGGTTCTGGCCTTCGCCGGGATCGGCCACCCCGAGAAATTCTTTGCCACCCTGCGCCAGCAAGGCGCCACGCTGTTGCGGGCCGAGGCACTGGACGATCACCAGCCGCTGACCACAGCCCTGATGACCCGGCTGGAAAACGACGCCCGCGCGATGGGCGCGCAGATGGTCACGACCGAAAAAGATGCGGTGCGCCTGCCTGCGGCCTTCCGCAGCAAGGTACTTACGCTTCCGGTGCGCTTGCAGATCGATCAGGATGACGAGATCACAGAGATGTTGGCGCGGGTTGCGCCATCTCCGTAAAGCGAGGGCCAGCCCGGCAGAGGGCTGGCCGCGCGGACCTTAGCTGCCCAGTTCCGCTTCGATCAGTTTCTTGAAGTGGTCATAAGACTGGTTGTCGACCTTCTTGCCGTTCACGATGAAAGACGGCGTTGCCTGAATCCCGTCACGCTCGGCGTTTTCCTGATACCAGGCCACCAGCGTCTGCGCGCGGGTGCCGTCCTGCAGACATGCTTCAAGCTGGTCGTTGTCGATCCCGGCCAAACGTCCGATCTTGCGCAGCTCGTCCACGATCTCGGCAGGGCCGCCGGCGCGGGTCCATTCGGACTGGCCGTCATAGATCAGATCGGTGATGCCAAAGAACTTGTCGGGCCCCGCGCACCGCGCCACCATCGAGGCCCACAGGCCATAGCGGTCGAAATAGACCTCACGATAGGTGAACTTGACCTTGCCGGTGTCGATGAACTCCTCCTTGAGCTGCTTGTACGGCCCCATGTGGAAATTCGCGCAATGCGGGCAGGTGTATGACGCATATTCGATGATCTCGACGGGTGCGTCCTCGGCCCCCTGCACCATCTCGACGATGGTCGAAGTGTCCAGCTCGGCCTCTTGCGCCTGAGCGCTGCCAACCAGAGGGTTGGCGGTGTTCGATTGTGCCAGCCAGTAACCACCAGCGGCCACGGCGACGGCCGTGCAGATTACGGTTGCGATACGGCTCATTCCTCAGCCCTTTCTCAGCTTTTGTGTTTGGATAAAACGTTGCGGCCCAGACGTTCAAGGGCCGCGCGCAAATCCGCGTCGTGAACATCGCGCGACACTTTGTCTGCCTCGGCGACGATTTCGGGTGCAATGCTGGGTTTCGCCTGCTTCGGCTTGTGGTCGAAACTGGCCTGCCCCTCGGCAAATCCGGTCGGAGCGGTCTGGGTAATACGGATGCGGCTGATGGCGTTGAAGCCGTAAACGGCGTTCACTTTGCCGCGCAGCTGTTCCTTCTGCATCTCAAGCATCGGGGCCTGCGGCCCGGTGGTCAGCACCGTCAGCGTGGCCCCGAATCCGCCCTTGCCATAGCCTACGTTCACAGGCCGGGCGATGGCGGCGATGTCCTGCCCCACGATCTCGGCCCAATGGGTCAACAGACGCGACACGGCGAACCCCCGGCTTTCCCCGGCGCGCCTGATCTGGTCGTTCAGCAAGGTCGCGGTGCGTTTGAACCCGCGGGTCGAGGACCGTTTGCGCTGCATCTGGTTTCCAACTCCTGTCCCGCTATTGTAATGGGCAACAGGCAGGGTGCCAGCGAAACCCGACAGAGAGATGCATAAAACTTGCGTGACTTTGGTGACATTGATGTGAGCGGTGTTTTGTTGGGCTGGTATGACCGCCACGCCCGCACGATGCCGTGGCGGGTAGCGCCCATGGATCGCGCCGCAGGCGTGCGGCCGGACCCCTATCGCGTCTGGCTGTCCGAGGTGATGTTGCAACAGACCACCGTGGCCGCCGTGCGCGATTATTTCATGCGGTTCACGGCGCGCTGGCCGGATGTTGCCGCGCTCGCCGCCGCGCCGGATGATCAGGTCATGGGCGAATGGGCCGGTCTGGGCTATTACGCCCGCGCCCGCAACCTGCTGAAATGCGCCCGCGTAGTGGCGCAGGAGCACGCGGGGCAGTTCCCCGACAGCTATGAGGCGCTGCTGAAACTGCCCGGCATCGGGCCCTATACCGCCGCCGCGATCTCGGCCATCGCCTTTGACCGGCCCGAGACGGTTCTGGACGGCAATGTCGAACGCGTCATGTCGCGGCTCTATGACATTCACGATCCGTTGCCCGGCTCGAAACCTCTGCTCAAAGAGAAGGCCGCCGGTCTGACACCCGCTAAGCGCCCCGGAGATTACGCGCAGGCCGTGATGGATCTGGGGGCCACAATCTGCACACCGAAATCCCCGGCCTGCGGGCTTTGCCCGCTGCGCGACCCCTGTCTGGCGCGTATTGCGGGAACGCAGGCCGATCTGCCCCGCAAGACGCCGAAACAGCCCAAACCCACCCGTTTGGGGCATGTCTACATCGCCCGGCGCGCGGACGGGGCGATGCTGCTGCAGCGCCGCCCCGACAAGGGGCTGCTGGGCGGGATGCTGGGCTGGCCCAGCTCTGATTGGTCCGACGCGCCGGACCCCGCGCCACCCTTTGCGGCGGATTGGCAGGCCCTGCCCGGCGAGGTGCGGCACACTTTCACTCATTTCCACCTGATCCTGCGCCTCTGGACCGCCGAGCTACCGGGCGGATTGACGCCCGAGAACCTGACCATCATCGACAAACACGCCTTTCGCCCCAGCGACTTGCCGACCGTGATGCGCAAGGCCTATGACCTGTGGCGCGGCCAATAGCCCGATGGGCAAATCCCGCGCGCGGGGCTAGCTTGCCCGCACCCGTCCCCGGAGCACCCCAATGATCGCAAACACCACCCTGTCCCGTTGGCAATCGGCCCTGCCGTTCTGGATTTCCTATCTGCTGGTCCCGCTGATCTGGGCCACCTCGGCCGCCGGGGGATGGTGGGTTCTGCTGGTGCCGCTTTCGACATGGTGGGCCTTTGCCGCGCTCGACCGTCTGACGGGCCTGAACCTTGAAAACGCAGACCCAGAGACGCCAGACACCGACCTGCGCTGGTACATCCTGCTGACCAAGCTCTGGGCCCCGGTGCAGTTCTTCACGCTCTACGGGCTGATCTGGTACGTGACCCGGGCCGATACGTTTTCGAGTGCCGAAAAGATCGGCATCTTCTTCGGCATGGGCGTGATCTCGGGCACCATCGGCATCAACTACAGCCATGAGCTGATGCATCAGACTGGCCGGTTCGAGCGTTGGCTGGGCGATGTCCTGCTGGCCATGGTGCTGTATTCCCATTTCCGGTCCGAGCATCTGCTGGTCCACCACCGCTATGTCGGCACGCCCCGCGATCCGGTGACGGCGCGCTATAGCGAGGGGTTCCACCGCTTCTATCCCCGCGTCCTGCGTCAAAGCCTGCGCTCGGCCTTCCGCGCCGAGGCCGACAAGCTGGCCCGCAAAGACCGCCCCTGGACCGACCGCGCAAACCCGTTCTGGCGGTACTGGGCGCTGCAAGGGGCCATGCTGCTGCTGGCGTTTCTGATCGGAGGCTGGTCCGGGCTGGGCCTGTTCATGCTGCAGGCCGGGGTGGCGATCTGGCAGCTGGAACTGGTCAATTATATCGAACATTACGGGCTGACGCGCAAATATCTGGGCGATGGCAAATATGAACACGTCCGGCCGTGCCATTCGTGGAACGCGTCGCAAAAGGCCTCGAACTGGCTGCTGATCAATCTGCAGCGCCACTCGGACCATCACTACAAGCCGAACCGCCGCTTTCCCCTGTTGCAACACCACGCACAGGACGCCGCACCGCAACTGCCCTATGGCTATCCGGTCATGACCATAGCCGCGATGATCCCGCCGCTGTGGCGCCGCGTGATGAACCCCCGGGTTCGCGCATGGCGGCGGCAATATTACCCCGAAATCACCGACTGGAAGCCCTATAACAAAGCGCTGAATCCCCAACCCGCGTGACCCGCAGCGCGCGTGCGCGCTGCCCGGCCCAACCGGAGGTGCTGCATCTTTGATGCTGCGCCGACAGGCGGGAGCCGCCTACAGCACCCAGATATCCATCGGCTCGGCCACCCCGCGCACCGTTTGCCCGGCCTTGGCGGCAAACCCCGACATCAGACCCTTGGCATCCGTCTCCTCCTGCTGAACCTGCGCCCGCACCGCCTCGCTGATGACAACGCGGGCGCTGAAGTCGCGGGTCAGCGCCTCTAGCTTGGCGGCGACATTGACCGCATCGCCGATCACCGCAAATTCCAACCGGTTCGCACCAATATCCCCCAGAACAACCGGCCCGTAATGCACCCCGATGCCCACGTGAATCTCGGGCTCGCCTGCGCGCCGACGCTCTAGGTTCCAACGATCGATCACCTCGACCATCGCCCGCGCGCAGCCCAGCGCGTTGCTGGCATCCAAGGGCGTTGGCACCGGCGTACCGAAGGTCGCCATCAGCCCGTCGCCCAGATATTTGTCCAGCGTGCCGTGATGGCGAAACACCTCTGTTTCCATCCGCGCGTGAAACCCGCGCAGCACCTCGATCACCTCATAGGGATCGCGCCCGGCCGCAAAGCGGGTAAAGCCCACGATGTCGATGAACAGAACCGCCACATCCTCTTTGCGGACCTGTTTGAGCGGTTCGTCATTCTGGCTCAGCTCATCCACCACATTGGGCGAGAAATACCGCGACAGGTTGGCCCGCTCCCGCTCGAGCCCGGCATTGGTCATCAGCAGATGGTTCAGCCGCCGCATCGACACGCCCAACGTCACCGCGACCATCATGAAGACGATAACCTGCTGGATGCGCAGCGATGGCTCAAAACTGTTCGGATCCATCAGTTCGGCCACGTCGGGATAGCCTGACAGAGCCTCGGCCACCCGTTCGCTGATCCCCGGGATCGGGGTGGCGATCCACCAGGCGACGACCCAGCCGACGGTCCACATCATCGCCGTCCAGGACCCGATTGCAACGACGGTGCGCCACGAATAGGCAAGCGTACCGGCGGCCAGAATGATGAAGAAATACTGAAAGTTATCAAAGTGATACTGCATCGCCAACGGGCGCACATCATCGCTGAACGGGTTCGGCACAATCATGCCCAGCGTCATGATCAGCAGATCAACGAAGATCAGCAACAGCTCGGTCCGCGACTGCCCCACGCGCCCCGCCCGACGGATCAGCCAGCCATTGGCGCAGATCAGCAGCAGGATGAAGTGATACCACAGCACCTCGGGGTGCGGATTCAGGAAGATCAGCAACACACCGGTCAGGCCCATGGCGATCCAGCGGGCGCGCACCGCCAGCTCCAGCCCTTCCCGCTTGTGACGCTCCAGCGCGGCTTCGGTGTATTTATTGTCCAGATCGTACGTGTCGGGCTGGGTGAACGAGAACCGTTCGCGGCGGGATGGGGCGGTGGTGTCGGTCATGATCTCGGGCTCCGTGGGGGCAAGCCCATGCAATCATTCCTGACGCCAAAACAAAAGACCCCGCCGGAGACGGCGGGGCAAGGCGTAGTGCCTTGTGTCAGGCCACAGGCACCGGCGGTATTCAGTTGTGCATCTCTGCCCGGATCTGCTGGCGCAGAACGTCGATGGGCACGGTCTTGCCATCGCGCTTGAAGCACCAATAGGTCCAGCCGTTGCAGGACGGTGCGTTTTCCAGATGCGCCCCCACCTGATGGATCGAGCCCTTGACGTTGTCGCCCACCAGAGTCCCATCAGCGCGCACCTTGGCCTTGTGGCGCTGGTTCATGGAATAAAGTTCCTCACCCGGACGTAGCATCCCGCGTTCAACCAGTTGACCAAAGGGCACACGCGGCTCGGCGCGTTTGCTGGCGCTGACCTCCAGCGCCTCACGGTCGAATTTGCGGACCTTGGCGATGCGCTTCTCGGCCACCTTGCGATAGCTTTCTTCGCGCTCGATCCCGATGAACTCACGCCCCAGCATCTTGGCCACGGCCCCGGTCGTACCAGTGCCAAAGAAGGGGTCCAGCACCACGTCGCCGGGATTGGTCGAGCCGATCAGAACCCGATGCAACAGCGATTCCGGCTTCTGCGTCGGATGCGCCTTGTCGCCGTTTTCATCTTTCAGACGTTCATGCCCGGTGCAGATCGGCAGCACCCAGTCGCTGCGCATCTGCACGCCTTCGTTCAGGGCCTTCAGCGCCTCGTAATTGAACGTGTATTTCGCCCCTTCGCGCTTGCTGGCCCAGATCATCGTCTCATGCGCGTTGGTGAAGCGCTTGCCCCGGAAATTCGGCATCGGGTTCGACTTGCGCCACACCACGTCGTTCAGAATCCAGTAGCCCGCATCCTGCAGCGCCGAGCCCACACGGAAGATGTTGTGATAAGATCCGATCACCCAGATCGCACCATTGGGTTTCAGCAGACGATGCGCCGCCTTCAGCCACTCGCGGGTGAACTGGTCATAGGCACCAAAGCTGGAAAACTGATCCCAGTGATCATCGACCGCATCGACCTGAGAATTGTCGGGCCGATGCAGCTGCCCTTTCAGCTGCAGATTATACGGCGGGTCCGCAAAGATCAGATCAACCGACGCCTCGGGCAGACTGTTCATCACATCGATGCAATCCCCGGATAGAATCGTGTTTAAAGGGAGCGCTTTTGCGCCCTTTTTGGTGGTCGTAGTCATATCACTGCCTCAAGTGTCCACGGCGCTTTTGCGCTCATTTGGTTGAGACAAGGATGATTCAAACCTGATTCGTCGTCAAATTCTTTTTTGAATCAGCGACTTACGATTTACTCTTGATACAAGATATTGTGGACCGGCTTGAACGAACGTCTATGGTGTGGGGTCACGCCAAGATTTCGCAGCGCCTCGCGATGCTGTTTCGTCGGATAACCTGCATTTGCCTCCCACCCATAGCCGGGATGCTGTTGCGCCAAATCCACCATCACCCGATCGCGCCAGGTTTTTGCAACGATCGAGGCCGCTGCAATCGACACCGACCGCGCGTCGCCTTTGACCACCGCTTGCGAGGGCAGCTTCATCCCCCGAGGGATCATATTTCCGTCAATCAGCAGAAAGTCGGGGGCCGGGTCCAGCGCCGCAACCGCGCGCAGCATCGCCAGATGCGAGGCGCGCAGGATATTGTGTTCGTCAATCTCGGCCACCGTTGCCTCGGCCACCGCCACCTGGGCCCGGTCGCGCAACGCCGCGTCCAACGCATCGCGGCGCTTGGCGGTCAGCTTCTTGGAATCGTTCAGACCTTCGGGAATATCCTCGGGATTCAGAACGACCGCAGCAGCCACCACCGGCCCGGCCAGCGGGCCGCGCCCAACCTCATCCACCCCGGCGATCCGCAGGTAACCGCGCGCCAGCAGGGCCTGTTCAAGTTCGAAATCAGGTGTCGACATGCATCTGGCAAACCGCGTTTCTTGGCCGGGCGCAAGACAAAAGAAGAGGGCAGCTTGCGCCACCCTCTTCCAGCGCGGCGCTTCTGTGGCGCCACTCCTGCTCGAAACCGGTTACTGGTAAACGACACGGTATCCTTTCTGGCGCAGGCAGGCGGGTTCGTATGCCCGTTTTACCTTTTTGCCATTCCAGAAACCAACCTTGCATTGGTGAGGCAGGCTATTGGCATATTTGTAATGCTTCTTGAGGCAGCTCGGCCCAAGCAGCGGATGTCTTTTCGAATAGGCATCATAGGTCCGCAGGCAACGTTGCGGCAGATTGTAACGCGCGACGCGATTGGGCAGCGGGCGCACATGCGGCTTATGCACCTTCTTCTTGGCGTGCTTTTGCTTGTGCTTATGACGCTTCTTCTCTTCTTCGCGCTTTTCATCCTGATAGTGATGTACCGCCGCACCCAGAATCGCGAGCGCGGCAAGCCCGCCCAGGATATCCCGTGTGTCCGCCGCCCGCGCCTGAGACGCGGATATGCCCGTGATGGCGACGGCGGTGGCGACGATCAGAGCGATGAATTTGCGATGCATGATGCGTGTCCTTTCGGATGATGGGCAGGCCCGGATCGGACCGCGTATGTGATGCCCCGACCCTGCGATCACCCCGCTCAGACAAGCAATAACGGCACAATGTTATCGAATATCGGGGCTGCAAAGCCCTTGTGGTTATTGAATATCCGCCCAACCCATGCGCAGGATGCAGCCCATGAAACAGATCCTCTCTTCTCTGGCTCTGGCGGCCCTGATATCGGTTGGGTCGCAGGCCGTCGCGGCAGATTGCTATGCCGATTACAAGGCCAAGCAGGACAATCCCCTGCGGCTGCATTATGGCGTCATGCAGGTCTCAAGCTGCAAAAAGGGGTCCGCTCAGAAAGAGGTCGCGAAGCGACTGAAGTCGAACGGATGGACCCTGTTGAACGTCATGTCCGTGTTCGAAGCGGACGGGTTGGATCGAAGGAAGGCCAATGCCGGAAAATTCTATCTCCGTTACTGAAGCGCGCCGGTCGGGGGTTCGGCTGGTGGGTGCCGGGATCGCCGCCATCATCGCCATTCTGGTGACCGCCGCCGTTTTCCTGTTCTGGACCCTGCCCGACGCCAATGCTTTCAACGTCCGGGTCGAGCGTCTGTTTGTCGAGGCTGACCTGACCTCCCAATCCGAAATTCGCCTGCTCGAGATACTGGCCCAGTCCGGCACCGCCTTTGCCGATACGCTGTCCAGCTATCGCATGGTCATCTTCGTGCTGCTGGTCTTTGCCAGCGCCATGCTGATTGCGGCGCTGGTGTTTCTGGTCATGCTTGTGCTGTTCAACCGCCGCATGGCCCAGATCGAGCGCACGGGGATTCAGGTCACCTCGCTACTGATCAGCCGCGAGGAGAACACGGTGTACCTCAACAACATGGATTTCAAGCTGACCCCCGCGGCGATGGAAACGCTGTCGGTTCTCGCCGAATCCCGACTGGATGACGAGGTTTTGTCGGGCGTGCAGATCGAGGCGATGATATCTGGCAAAAACGCCGCCGATTGTGATGAGGCGGCAGGCGCCACACGGATCAAACGCCTGCGCGATGCGTTGGGCAACCAGATGGTCAGCGAGTTGCTGGTGAAGAACATCGCCAAAAAGGGCTATATGCTGTCGATCGAAAAAGACGTCATTCAGATGATCTGAGGCGCGCTGGCTGCTGAAATTTCAGGCTTCCCCTTGGAATTCCAACCGTCAGGGCCCATCCTATAGGGGCTTGGCCACGGGAGGTTGCCGATGAACGTCCACGCCACTCCAAACGTCAAAGGTTATGGGATTTCCGTCGAACCGCTGCACGGGCGGGTCGCAATTTATCGTGGTGAAACCCTTCTGGCCGAAAGCCAAAACGCCAAGGTCATGTATGAAACCCGGCTGCCACCTGCGATCTACATCCCGCGAGACGATCTATGCGTAGAACTCAGCCCCGAGACCGAGTTGCAGACCTTCTGCCCCTTCAAAGGCACAGCGACCTATCACGACATCAGCCTGCCCGAAGAACGGCTGACCAACTCGATCTGGGCCTATGAAGACGCCCTGCCCGAAAGCGAGGCCATTCAGGGTCATATCGGTTTCATGCCCGATACGGCCACCCGGATCGACCTTGGCGACAATACGCTGCGGCAACCCGGAGACGGGAATATCAGCGGCCCCCTGATCGATTGGCTGATGCGCGGCGCGTCCGAGGTGAATACCCCCGACGGCTTTACCAAGGCGCTGGCCGAGAAGATGCTGGAGCACGGTATCGCCATTCAGCGCCTCAGCATTCTGGTCTGGTCGCTGCATCCCTTGATCGCGGGCAAGCATTATGTCTGGGAAAAGGGCGAAGCCGAGATATCGACCTTTACCCCCACCTACGAAATCCACGACCACCCGGCCTTTACCAACAGCCCGCTGCGCCATGTCTCGAACGGGCTGGGCGGTGTGCGCCAACGGCTGAATGATGACAACCCGCATAACAGTTTCCCGATCATCGAGGACCTGCGCGCCAAAGGAGCGACCGATTACGTCGCCATGCCGCTGCCTTTCTCGGACGGGCGAACCAACGTGCTGACCCTGACCTGCGATCATCCCGACGGGTTCACCACCGAAAACCTCGGGCTGGTTTTTGAGTGTTCCTCGGTCATCGCACGCTTCTACGAAGTATTCATGCAACGCGAAAACGCGCAGGTTCTGCTGGAAACCTATGTGGGCAAACGCTCGGGCGCGCGGGTTCTTGGCGGCGAAATTCGCCGTGGCGACGGCGACGATATTGATGCCGCGATCATGTTCTGCGACCTCCGCAACTCGACTGCGCTGGAAGAGGAATTGGGCCGCAGCAGCTATATCACGGTCCTGAATGCGTTTTTCGAAACCGTCTCGGGCATCGTGCACGACCATGATGGCGAGGTTCTGAAATTCATCGGCGACGCTGTGTTGGCGGTGTTCCCCGCCGGGGATGAAGACGCGGCCACCGCCCGGTCGAACGCGCAACAATCGGCTGTGAAGATTGTCGAAAAGCTGGCCGAGCTGCGCAAAGGCGAGAGCGATCACCATTGCGACTGCTCCATCGGCGTCGCCTATGGGCGCGTGACCTATGGCAATGTCGGCTCGCAAGAGCGGCTGGACTTCACCGTGATAGGACAAGCGGCCAATGTCGCAGCGCGATTGGGCGAATACGGCAAAACGGTGGGCCATCGGATCGTCGTATCGAGGGATATCGAACCGGCCTGTCAGCACACGATCCCTTTGGGGGCCGTCAAGCTGCACAATGTTTCGCAACCGGTTACGTCCTTCGCCATCCAAACGCCTGCAGACACGATATTGGATCGCTGACCGACCCGGATTGTGAGCCAATAGCAGCTCGGCAGTATGCAGCGGGCCTGCTCAAACCCATCGTTGAGGCCGGAGTGTCACTGTACGGCAAGACCCTTTTCGCCCCTCAGCCACCCGCGCCAAGCAATATCAGTGCCGTCTGCGCCGGAGAGGCCGCGACCTGAATCTGCGCGATCTGACTGCGCGCCAAGTAGGTATCCGTCAGTTTTTTGACAGCACCCGTATCCGAGAACTGCGACAGGTCCGAAGATCCGGTCAATCGATGCAGCCGGTCCTGAAACACCTCAAGCTGCTTGTCGATGTCCAGCTGGGCAAATGCCGCAGGCAGGCCCAGGGCCGTTTCCATCATGCTGCGCAGCGGGGGTGAGCCCATCAAATCGAACCATTTTCGGTTCTCGCTGCCATCCTGCGATGCGATTTCGGCCAGCGCGTGCTGCGTAAACAATGCGATCCGCATGGTGTCGTCCACATCACCCACGGTGATTTCGAACCCGGCGACAAGACTGGCTTCGGCGATCTTCTTCATGGCATCCGGCGAACCGCTCTGGCGCAACTCACCCGGTCCAAAGCCAAAAGCGTCAGCAAAATCCCGATACCTGCTGTCCGCCAGCCGGTTTGCCAGCGCATCATCTGCCCGTGTGCCATCCGAGAGGACCTTCTGGATGAAAAAGCGGTTATCCAGATCTTGCTGCAAACCGAACGCTCCCAGTGCCACCTGCAACAGACGCCGGTCTGACACCAAATCCTCGGCGGACCGGACCTTGCCGATATTTTCAAGGAAATACTCCGTCTCCCTTTGTCGGACGGCAGAGGCAATGTAGCTTTCAAACTGCGCGTCATATGTGCGCTGCAAAAAGCGCCAGCCCACCAGCCCGCCCGTTGGCACGACCGGCTGAAACGTCATCTTTGATACGCCATCAGACGCTCCTCTCGCGGGAGCAGGGATCGCAACGCTTTCAGACATTTATAGTACTGTTCAGCGACCAGAGCCTCGGTCGCCTCCGACAACACGCGGCGGCTATCAGCGTCCGTGAAGACCTGACTTAGCTCCTCGACCCGGCGCAGCAATTGCTGGCGCGCCTGCCTTGGTTCGGTATCGCCGGACAACACCAGCTGAGCCGCATAACACACCCGACGCACCGGGGTGTTCGCCTCTTCCGGATGGATTGCATCGCGCAGGCGTAGCACATTGGCCTGCGGAGTCATGATCGAAAACCGGCTGCGGCGATCTCCGTTTTCAATGACCACTCCGTTGATCAGGACCCGCTCTTTCGGGGCGAGTTTCAGAACCAGTCCTCCCATCAGGTGCCCCTCATCTGACGCAGGCCGCGCAGAACCGCCATGTTGATCTCCAGCAGGGGTTCGATCGCTGCCTTGTTGCCCAGCACCTGACTGCTGTGCTGCTCGGTAAATTCGGCGAGATAGAAGATCCTGGCGCGCAGATCGCTGGGCAGCGCGTTGTCTGAATCCGAGACGCCAGTTGCCAGAACGCTCCACAAGCGGCGGTTTTCGTGCAGGGCCTGCACGAACCCCCCATAATCCGCCGCCTTGCGGGCCGCTGCCGCTTTCAGACGGTGGGTGATTCTCGAGATTGCCTCATATTCCGTGTCCCGCGGCGTGCGCGTCGGAGCGGTGGACTGCGCATAGGCGCGTTGAGCCAGCGTTTGCGGTGTCACTTGAAATCCTTCCAATGGTCCATCAGGGGGCAGTCAGTGCCGGGGCGCGATGACCGCGCCCCGGATCAGGGTTCCGATTAGCGGAACAGCGACAGGATGGACTGCGGCGCCTGATTGGCGATCGACAGTGACTGGGTCGCCAATTGCTGCTGCACCTGCAACGCCTGCAAACGGGCCGAGGTCTCTTCCATATCGGCATCAACCAGCGAGCCGATGCCGGACTTGAACGAATCCGCGAGGTTCGAGATGAACTCTTTCTGGGTCTCGATCCGGCCCTGCGACGAACCAAAAGCCGCCGACGCGTCAATTGCCGTGTCGATCAGGGTCTCGACGGTCGCAAGCGCCGCAGTCGCACCTGCCCCGGTCGAGACGTCAATCGAGGACAACGCCCCCAGACCACCCGAGCCCGCATTGGCAAACTGGCCGCTAACAGTCAGGTCATTGGCACCGGTGTTGGTAAAGTCGAGCGTTCCGGGGGTACCGCTATCGTAGTCAACGGTCAGTCCGGCGATACCCAATTCATCAACCTTGGCCTTCAGCGCGATGGCCACGATATCTGCGGTTGTGGTGGCCGCTGCATCATCCGCAGTCACGGTATAGGATACGGTCTGATCACCAACAGTCAGGCTGACGCTATCGCCAGCGGCAAAGGCCGTTGCGTTTTCGGCGATCTCGATCTGTTCATTACCGCCGCCATTGTCCAGTGCGATTGCGACCGTATCGCCATTTGCCGATGCCCCGGCCGAGCTGCCCGAGAAGATATCGTTGGCGGTATACCCCCCGACCGACAGGTCCTGCCCAGCCACAGCGATGGACGATGCCGTCACGGTGCCGGTGTTGTCGCGATCCAGCGATGCCAGGATCGACGCAGAGCCAGCCGACCCGTTCACAAGGTTCAGACCATTGAACTGAGCTGCCCCGACCACCGCGGAAATCTGATCACGCAGAGCCGTCACGTCGTCGTTGATCTTACCCCGGTCCACATTGTCTTCCTGCGCCGCGACGATCTTGCCTTTCATCTGGTTCAGCAGATCAGTCACGGTTTCAGCTGCGTTCCGGGCCACCGCAACGGTCGATTCACCCAACGCCAGGCTGTCCTTGATAGCGTTGAAACCCTTGACGTCGGACTCCATCACCTTCGAGATCGCCCACACCGCCGAGTTGTCCTTGGCCGTGGCAACGTCTTTACCGGTCGAGATCGCGTTCTGGGTCTGCGCCAGGTTCTTGTTGACCGATTTCAGTGTCTGCAGCGCAACCATCGCGCCGTTGTTTGTCAGAATGCTGGACATATTTGTCATCCTTTTCGTGTTCGGGCGCATTTGACGCCCATGTTGGACCCGCCGCACCGGCAGGCATTCTGTCGTTCTGACCTTTGCGTTATGCCTCGCGGCCCTCGCGCCACCCGCTGTCTTCGGATGCAGCGCCACCTTGACCCCCGATCCCCTAACGGAGTGCTAAGACACCCCCGCGCGAAACTTCGGATTTGAATCAAACCGCCCCTACGCGCGTTTTTCCAACTTCGCGCGATTGCGCATGGCAAACCCCTGACGTTGCCCCGAAGCATCATAGGTGCTGAATTCCTGCCGGACGCGGCGCAGTTCCGACATGCGCCCGGCGACCGCGCGGATGCCTTCGGCCGCGCTGTCCAGCAAGGCCTGATTGCGTTCGACCTTTTTCTGCACCCGAATCAAATCGGCGGCTTCCAGAACCTCCAGTGCGCCGATCTCTTTGATCAGTTTTTCTTTCTCGGGCGTGGTCTCACTCAGAACATTCAGATCGCCCTGCATCAGCGCCACGCGTTCGGAATCCAGAAGGATCTCGAGCGCGTTTATCCGATCATTGCTCATCCGGTCTCTCCATCATTGCATTGAACAGGATCTCCGACAGGCCGATACCGCCCGCCTGCGCGATCTGCTGCGCCTGCTGCTGCACCAGGAACGAGGCGAACTGATCTTCGCCCGCCCCGCCGCCAAAGGAATCACGCGCAGCGCCAAGCCCCGCAGATTTCAACATCTCCGCCAGAAAGACAGCCTCAAGCCTGACAGACGCGGCTTTCATGCTTTGCGCGTTCATCCCCGGCTGGGGCGCTGGTGCCGTGTTTGAAATGATCATCGGTTTCTCCGAAAATTGCTTCGAACTTTCGTGATCAAAGGGCAAAGCGGTTAAAAAAAACGTAACCTCCGTGGCCGCATGATGCCCGGCAGATCAAACGGAGCCCGAGCAAGAATGCCCAACGCGCTGACACTGATGATGCCCGCCACCGGAGCCGGAACAGCCACCGTCCGCAGCACCGAACAGGGAAAAGACGGCACCTTTGCGTTCGAGGACGTGCTGAATGAAGAGGCCGCGCTGCAGGATGCCACTCCGGACGCCGAAGCCGACCTTTTGCAGAGTCCCGAGCCGGGCGCCCAGCAGACGCCGGGCGAAACCGAGGCCGCGCCCCCCGATTCGGAACGGGCTGAACCCGTCCCCCGGCAGGAGCACGCTTCTGCGACGCCCATGCTGAGCAGCAATCCGGAGGTCGCGGCGGGCGAAACTGCTGGGGTTGCTGCGCCTGCAGACAGGGCACGGTCCTCGGCGGCGCAATTTCCCGCCGCCCAGCCTCGCCGCCCTGTCGATATCCCGGCGGCACACCCCGTGCCGGAAATGCCCCACAAGGATTCCGCCCTCAGCCCCCCGTCCGATACCGGGAATGGCACTAGTGGCATGCGGCCCATCGGTGAATCGGTGACGCCGGAGGCCCTGAGCTTTACCTCCAAGCTTGAAACAGCATCGAACCGGGCCGAGCGGCGGGCACATCAAACCGTAGGCTTTGACGCCGCCGCGGATGCCACCGTTGCAAACCGGATCACGCCGCAGCCGACGATTACGGGGACTGCGGATCAGGCTTCGCCAGCTCAGATTCCGATTGCTGCGCAGACCAAAGATGCGGTCGAGGCGCTGTCATCCCCTGAGCACGATGAACTCCCCCCGCTCGGGGACGGGCGCTCTGGCCAGGCGGTACGGGATATGCCTGTCGGCCTTTCTCCCGCAGCGCCCCGGACCGAGATCGCGCGCGCCGTTGCGGGGCAATTGGCCGCCGTTATCTCGGCGCGACCGGGTGCGGGCGGCGTGGAAATCGCCCTGAACCCCGAAGAACTTGGTCGCGTTTCGATCACGTTGAATGGCCGGGACGACGGGATGCATCTGGTCATCATGGCCGAGCGGCCAGAAACTCTGGACCTGATGCGGCGGCATATCGCGATTCTGTCCGCCGAGTTCGAGCAGTTGGGATATGGCGGCCTGTCCCTTGATCTGGGCATGTCCGGAGATGCCCCGCCCGACGGCGATCCATCCCAGCAAGACCCTGCGTTCACCCCGACCGAGGCCAAGGACACCGCCGAAACCCTTGCCCGCCCGATTCCCACCAGCCCTGAACAGGGCCTGGATATGAGGCTTTGACCCATGATCTCTGCACTTAATCCTGCCGGGCAGGCCGGCGCATCCGTCAACGCCGATCAAAACACGCAACGTTCGGCGCTAGCCTCGGATTTTGAAACCTTTTTGCGCATGTTGACCGTGCAGGCGCGGAATCAGGATCCGCTGGAACCCCTGGATTCCTCGGAATACGCCTCACAGCTGGCGCAGTTTTCGATGGTCGAACAGCAGGTCAAGGCAAACGAGCTTCTCTCTGGGCTGACGCAGGTTCTTGGCGCGGTCGATCTGAACCAACTGGCGGGCTGGGTCGGAATGGACGTAAAGGTTGCAGCGCCGTTTCGGTTTGAAAACAGCCCCGTCACCCTGTTTGCACAAGCGGACCCCACCGCGGACCGAGCCGAGCTGGTGATCCGGAATGCACAGGGCACCGAGGTCGACCGCATCTCTGTCCCAACCGACCAGGGCGCATTCGACTGGGCCGGAATCGACGGCTCGGGTCAGCCCCTGCCCGCAGGCACCTATGCCGCCGCGCTGGAAAGTTTCAGCGGAGGCAAGCTGTTATCCAACACACCCGCAGCGGTCTTCAGCCGGGTGGTCGAGGCCAAAGCGAATGGCGGCACCGTGGCCCTGACGCTCGACAGCGGGGCTGAGGTGCTGACCAGCGAAGTCACGCAAATCCGCACGGGCGCTTGATCTGGGTGGCAGAGCGGGCCAAAGCTTGGCCCAGCGCGACTCACCCACAGAACCGAGGCCTCATCTGTCTGATCGAAACCAACCCCCAATTGGCCTGGTCCAGCAACTTGGCACCGAAGGGCTGATTAAGCCCGGCGCTCGGTTCAAAACACTATATGGTGGACGGACCAATCAGGTCTGGAGGGTACTCTCGGGCAGCAGCGACGCGGTGCTCAAGCTTTATACCACAGCCCTGCGCAACCCGCTGTTTCGCAACGACGCAACGCTCGAAGCCCGGTGTCTGAGCGCACTCGGCGACACTGGCTTTGTGCCCAAACTGCGCGCAACTGGCAGGTTCAAGGCCGCCCACTGGGTCTATTACGATCACGCGCCGGGCACACCATGGCAGGATCAGGTTGAACCCGTTGCCCAATTGCTGCAACGCCTGCATCAATTGCGGGTCGAAGTAGACGCCCCGGTTGGGTGCAATGGCAGCGAAGATTTGGACCGGCACACGCAGAAGATTCTGGCCGCCTGTTCCTCTGCCGAAAAGGCTCGGCTGCTGGCGCGGCGACCGCACACCCCCGTCGAGCCTCTGACGCAAAGATGCCTGATCCACGGCGACCCCGTTGCGGGTAACATCCTGCAGGCCCCCTCGGGCCTGAGGCTGATCGACTGGCAATGCCCAGCCCTTGGTGACCCTTGTGAGGATCTGGCGATGTTCCTGTCACCGGCCATGCAGCACCTTTATCGCGGCACGGTGCTAACCGCCGCCGAGATAAGGGATTTCCTTGCGGCCTATGACCGCCCGGGCATCACCCAACGCTATCTTTCGCTGCGCCCTTGGTACGCCTGGCGCATGGCGGCCTATTGCCTTTGGCGCGTCGAAAATGGAGCCCCGGACTACGCCCGGGGCTATGAGCTTGAGATCGCCGACCTCACAACGCACTCAGCCGGCTGACGGCGCCGCGCCACTGGTCAGCGCATCCGTTCAAGCAGCATCAGGGATGGATAACCGTCCGGCACCAGCCCCTGCGCCACCTGATAAGCCCGCACCGCGTTGACCGTGTTTGGACCGGTGCGCCCGTCGATGCCCTGCGTGTCAAATCCGGCATTGGTGAGGCGTTGCTGCAACTCTTTGCGCTCGGTGAAGCTGAGGATCCGGTCGCCGCGCGGCCAACCGGCCTGAAATGGCCCGCTTCCGGCAAGGCGATCCGACAGGTGGCCGATCCCGATCACATAGGCGTCGGCCCCGTTATAGGCCTCGATCACGCGGAAATTCTCGAAGATCAT
Source organism: Ruegeria sp. AD2(2025) (assembly GCF_056542385.1). Lineage (NCBI taxonomy): Bacteria > Pseudomonadati > Pseudomonadota > Alphaproteobacteria > Rhodobacterales > Roseobacteraceae > Ruegeria > Ruegeria sp. AD2(2025). The sequence goes on along the minus strand of NZ_JBQFZS010000003.1, from coordinate 347,681 downwards.
CAACGCAACGCCCCGCCCGCCCGCGGGCAGCAGGATCGCAGCCGGGCCGTGATCCGGAATCGCCCGACCAGTATGCGCCACCACCCCGTGCGCGGCCCATTCCGAGGGCAACCGCAGATGATCCCGCCGCGCGGTGGCGTAGTCGAACCCTTCGGGCAAGGTCACCTCGACCGCCCAGGGCTGACCCTTTGTCCAGCCATGCCGCGCCAGATAAGCCGCCGCCGAGGCCAGCGCGTCGGTGGGGTCATCCGACCAGATATCGCGCCGCCCGTCGCCATCGAAATCCACCGCATGATCCAGAAACGAGGTCGGCATAAACTGCGTATGCCCCATCGCCCCGGCCCAGCTGCCCATCATGCCTTCAGCGGCCACATCCCCGGCCTGCACGATCCGCAGGGCCGCGATCAGCTGCGTCTCAAAAAACGATGCCCGCCGCGCATCAAAGGCCAGCGTCGCAAGCGAGCGGATCGTCTGGTTGCTGCCCCGGAAGGACCCGAACGAGGTTTCGAGCCCCCAGATCGCGACGATGACTTCTTTTTCGACGCCATATTGCGCCTCGATCCGGGTCAGCGTCTCCTGGTGCCGCTGCAGCCCCGCGCGACCATTTGCGACGCGCATGTCCGAGACGGCGGAATCCAGATACTCCCAGATCGGTTTGGAGAACTCGGCCTGATTGCGGTCGCGCCCGATAACATCCTTGTCATAGCGCAGGCCCGCAAGCGCCTGATCCAGCGTGGCCGCCGAGATACCCTGAGCCAGGGCCCGTTCGCGGAACGCACCCAACCATGCCTGAAAGCGTGCATTGCCCTCAGCCGACACGGGACGCACCTTTAGGTCGGGCCGCACAACCGGCCGGATCGACACCGTCACATCTGCCGAAGCCAGTTGCACGTTCTCGACCTGAGGCCGGGCCAGAGGCCGTATGGATTTGTCCGCTACATCCGCCTGCACTATGGATGCCCATAATGCAGCGGTCATGACGCCGCTTGCGCATTTATGCATTCCGTTTTTCCTGATTACTGCTCGGGTTCAGGATAGCGCAGTTTGGCGATTTCACAAAGCGCTCAGCGCTGCGCCGTCTGATCCTGTGCGTCGTGTTCGGCGCGAATACGCGCAATGGCATCCCGCAGCAGAGGCACGCGGTTGGGGCGAAAGCTGTGATCGGTGACGGTCATCTCGTGCATCCGGTCCAGCCGGAAGACCCGAAAATCACGCCGCAGATGGCACCAGCTGATCAGAACGCTGGCGCGATCCATGTAGACAATGCTCAGCGGATTGACCCGACGGCGGGTGGCTGCACCTTTGGCATCTGTATATGCAAACTCGACCGCACGCTCATCCCACGCAGCCTGCCGCAGATCGGCGACCTTGATCGTGGGCGTTGCGGGCCGGTCAAAGCGCGTCGCGGTCAGCACCGCATGGCTCAGCCGGTGCGACTGCCGCTGTGGCAATCGTCCCTGCAGCTTGCGCAACGCCGCGCTGGCCGCGTCCGACAGGGCTGGGTCACCGATCAGCTGCACCTCGCGCAGACCCAGAACCAGCGCTTCCAGTTCGTCATTGGTAAAGCCCAGCGGAGGCAACGTGGCGTCTTCGATCAGGGTAAAGCCGAACCCGGCCTCTCCGTCGATCACCGCGCCCAAGGCGCGCAAAGCATCGATATCGCGATGAATAGTCCGCGGCGACACATCCAGATCCTGCGCCAGTTGAACCGACGTTCGGGGCGACGGTCCAGAGCGCAGCGATTGCATCAGTTGGAACAGGCGGGCGGTGCGGGACATGATGGAAGTTACCCTAAACCTGATGACGATTTCTGTCATCAGGCCACCCTATCCTCTTGTCATGTCAATGACGGAGTCCACCATGCTGACCCTACTTACCTTCCCCTCTGCCTTTGGCCAGTTCAGTGCCAGCCCCTTCTGCGTCAAGACCGCGCTGATGCTGCAAAGCGCAGGGCAGCGCTGGCAGCGGTCCGACATGCTGGACCCCCGAAAAATGCCGCATCAGAAGCTGCCGGTCCTGCGCACGCCCGAACGTCTGGTCCCCGACAGCGACCTGATCCGCGACTGGTTAGAGGCGCAGGGGGCCGAATTCGATACCGGTTTGAACGACGCACAGAAGGCGCAATCGCGCGCGCTGATCCGTCTGGCCGAGGAGCATCTCTATTTCCACATCGTTCAGGACCGTTGGGCCAATGACGAGATCTGGCCGATCCTGCGCGATACGTTCTTCACCACGATCCCGGCGCTGATCCGCAAACCTGTGGCCAATTCGATCCGCAAATCGGTGCTCAGAGGGCTATCCTTTCAGGGTGTGTCGCGGTTTTCACCGGCCGAACGGCAAGACAGGCTGGAGCGTGATCTTGAAGCGATCTCGGCCTATCTGTGGCAATCCCCCTATCTGCTGGGCGATGCGCCGACCTCGGCCGATATGAGCGTCGGCCCCATGCTGGCAGCAATGCGCGCGACGCCTGCGGATACTCCGCTGACCCGCCGGATCAAACAGGATAAGCTGCTGGACAGTTACGTAGACCGGATGGAGCGGGCGATCCCCCTATGACGCCCTTTGACGACCCCAAAGTGGCCGCCGCCTTTGACGCGCTACCGGAAAACACTCGCGCCGGTGCTTTGGCCCTGCGCGCACTGATTTTTGAGACCGCATCGGCCCTGCCCCGCGCTCAGCCGTTGCAAGAGGCGTTGCGCTGGGGCCAGCCCGCCTATCTGGCCCCCAAGGGATCCACCATCCGGCTGGGCGGGCATAAGGCGGCACCTTTTGCGCTGTTCGTGCATTGCCAGAGCCGGTTGATGGGCGAGCTCACCTCGGCCTTTCCCGGAGAGGACCGGATCGATGGCAATCGGGCGGTGTTGTTTGACGACCCCGCACAAATCGACGCAACGCGTCATGGCTGGTTGATTGCGCGGGCGTTAACCTATCGCGTTAAGGGGAACGCCTGAGAAAGACGCATCACCTTTGACGGCGTTTGCGTTCGACCTTGCGCTTGATCTTGTCTTTCTTGCGCTTGTTGCTGGCTGCCTTGCGCCGCGTTGCCCGTTTCGCAGGACCTCGCCCGCGCGGCAGAGCCTGATCGTCAATCGACAGCAATTCCAGCTCCAACCCGCCAGTCACAGGCGTCGCCGCAGTCAGCCGCACGGTGACACGCTGACCGATGGCGATGATCAGGCCGGTGTCCGACCCCATCAACGTCCCGGCCTCGCGGTCGAAATGGAAGAATTCACGCCCTAGGGAACGCACCGGTACCAGCCCATCCGCGCCGGTTTCATCCATTTTCACGAAGGCTCCAAACCGGGCGATGCCGCTGATGCGGCCTGAGAACTCATTGCCCACCCGTTCGCTCAGATAGGCCGCCAGATAGCGATCTGTCGTATCCCGCTCCGCCATCATAGACCGTCGCTCGGTGTCCGAGATATGGGTCGCCGTTTCCTCCAGCCGTCCGATTTCATCTTCGGTCAGCCCGTCTTTGCCCCAGCCATGGGCCGAAATCAGCGACCGATGCACGATCAAGTCGGCATAGCGGCGAATGGGAGAGGTGAAATGCGCGTAATTCCGCAGCGCCAGCCCGAAATGACCGAAATTCTCGGGGTTGTAATAGGCCTGTGCCATCGAGCGTAACGTCGTGAGATTGATCAGCTCCGCATCTTCCGTCCCTGCGGCAGCGTTCAGCAGCGCGTTCAGGTGGCGGGTTTGCAGCACCTGCGCCTTGGCAAGATTCAACCCTGCGGCCTGAGCGGTTTCCCGCAGGCTCTCCAGCTTTTCGGGCGCGGGTTCTTCGTGGACCCGGAACAGCAGCGGGCGGCGTTTGGCGATCAGCGTCTCGGCGGCGGCCACATTGGCGAGGATCATGAATTCCTCGATCAGCTTATGCGCATCCAGCCGGTCGCGGAACGCGACGCTGGTCACTTCACCCTTGTCGCTGAGCACAATCTGGCGCTCGGGCAGGTCCAATTCCAGCGGCTGCCGCTCGGCCCGCGCCTTTTTCAGCGCGGCATAGGCGGCATAGAGCGGCCTCAAGACCGTCTCCAACAGTGGCGCGGTGCGGTCGTTGGGCATACCGTCGATGGCTTCCTGCACCTCAACATAATGCAGCGATGCGGCCGAGCGCATCAGACCGCGCACAAAGCGATGGCCGATCTTGTTGCCATCCGCGTCGATCTGCATCCGAACAGCGATACAGGCGCGCGGGACGCCTTCGTGCAGGGAACACAGATCACCCGACAGACGATCCGGCAGCATCGGCACAACACGGTCCGGGAAATAGCTGGAATTGCCCCGCTTGCGCGCCTCGCGGTCCAGCGCGGTGCCGGGCTGCACATAGGCGGCGACATCGGCAATAGCGACCCAGATCACATGGCCGCCGGGGTTCTTGGGGTCATCATCGGCATGGGCATGGCACGCGTCGTCATGATCCCGCGCGTCCGAGGGGTCGATGGTCAACAGCGGCATGTCCCGCAAGTCCTCGCGGCCCTTCAGGCCGACGGGTTTGGCCTTATCGGCCTCATCGACCACCTTGTCAGGAAAATCGTCGGGAATACCATGCTGATGGATCGCGATCAGCGAGACCGCCTTGGGCGCGGTGGGGTCGCCCAGCCGTTCGACAATCCGCGCGCGGGGCAGGCCCATACGGTTCTTGGGTCCGGCCTGTTCGGCCTCGACAAGTTCGCCATCCTTGGCACCCAGCAAAGCCCCTTCGGGCACCAGCCATTCGTTTTGGCCCGCCTTGTCGATGGGCACGATCCGCCCGCCTTCGGCCCCTTTGCGGAAGATGCCGACGATCTTGCGCGGGTTGGTGCCGATGCGGCGGATCAGGCGGGCCTCGTAATTGTGGTCTTCCTCATGCACCACGGTCAGGCGGGCCAGAATCCGGTCGCCCTCACCCAACGCCGGGTCGCTGGCACGGGTGATCAGCAGCACGATGGGCTCGATCCCCTCGCCATGCCATTCCAGCGGGCGAGCAAACAGATCACCATCGGTGTTCGGAGCCTTCACCTGCAGCACGCTGACCGGCGGCAGCCTGTCCGGGTCACTATAGCTGCGTTTGCGCTTTTCCAGATGACCCTCGGCCTCAAGCTCTCGCAAGATACGCTTCAGATCGATCCGATCTGCGCCCTTGATGCCAAAAGCCTTGGCGATATCACGTTTCGAGGTCAGGGTGGGGTTCGCCGAGATCCAGTCGAGGACCTCCTGCTTCGAGGGGATGCGAGTCATATCTTCGGCCTAGCACGGGTCTGCGACGGCGTCATGACCAAAAAGCGTTCAGGGGTTCAGATCGGCCACCGTGTCCACATCGCGCAGATGATCCAGCAGCGCCACCCGAAGGCCGGGCACCGAGGCCAGCGTGTCCGCCAGCGCATATTCGGTCGACCATCGCACGTTGCTGAACAGGCCCCGAGGCAGCGCGCCGTACCGTTGCGCGCCGACCAGCCAATAGCCGCCATCGGGCGCGGGGCCAAACACCATCTGTGCTTGGCCCAGAGCATCAAATGCCCCCGCAACATGCCCGCGGGTGATGCCCGGAATATCGGCCCCGATCAGGCAAACCGGCCCGCGCGGGGCTTGCCGCAGCATCCGCCCCATCCGGTCGCCCAGATCGCCACGCCCCTGCGGCGAGCGCGGCAGGTCGGCAGGCCAGACACGGCTGCTCAACCCTTCGCGATCCGGCGAAACCGCCAGCACGATCTGCCAGCGTGGGTCACGCAACCGGCGGATCAGCCCGCGCGTCTGATGCCGAAACCACCAAGCCGCACCGACCATACCGATATCGCGGCCCAGCCGGGTCTTGACCCGCCCCGGGCGCGGTTCCTTGACCATGATGACAAGGGTGCGCCTCACCCCAGATCCAGCGCCATGTCGCGGTGATCGATCCCGGCGTCATCATAGACCGGGCCATAGGCGGTAAAGCCCAGCTTTTCGTAGAACCCGATCGCATCGACCTGCGCGCCCAGCTTGACGGTGCGGATGCCGCCCTGCGTCCGGGCGACCTCGACGGCCTTGTGGATCAGCGCAACGCCCAGCCCGGTGCCCCGTGCCACCTGCCGGACGCACACCCGGCCGATCTTGGCGGTGTCGTTCAGAAACACTACCCGCGCCGTGCCAACCGCAGCCCCGTCGAGATGCGCCAGAAGATGCGTCGCCGTCTCGTCCAGCGCGTCGCGTTCCTCAGCGATAGGCACATTCTGTTCCAGCACGAATACCTCATGCCGCAGGGCATAGCAGGTGTCGTGGTCGCGGGTGATCTCAACGGTGGCTGTCATCGGAAATACTCCTGCAGGATGCGGGTATAGACCGCCTTGAGCTGATGAATGTGGTCAACCTCGACGCATTCATCGACCTGATGCATGGTACGGCCCACGAGACCGAATTCGACGACCGGGCAATGCGCCTTGATGAACCGCGCATCCGAGGTGCCGCCTGTTGTGGACAGTTCGGGCTGAAGGCCGGTTTCCGCCTCGACCGCGCGGGCCACCAGATCCGACAGCGGGCCGGGCGGCGTCAGAAAGCTCTCGCCCGAAATTTTGATGCGGGTATCGACCGTAACACCAAAGGTCTCGGCCACCTGTGCAGCCTCGGATCTCAGCCAGTCACTGAGGCTGGCCCCCGAATGCAGGTCGTTGAACCGGATGTTCACCGCACCGCTGCATTGGGCCGGGATGACATTGGTCGCCGCATTACCGGTGTCGATGGTCACCACGGCCAGTGTCGAGGCATCGAAATGCGCCGTCCCCTGATCCAGTTCATGACTGGCCAGCCGATCCATCAGCCGCGCCATCGCCGGCAGCGGGTTTTTGGCCCGATGTGGATAGGCCGAATGCCCCTGCACACCCGTCACTGTAAACCAAGCCGTCATTGATCCGCGCCGTCCGATCTTGATCATCTCGCCCATGCGCTCGGGACAGGTGGGTTCACCCACCAGACAGACAGACATCTGCTCGCCCGTCTGCTCCATATGATCCAGCAGAGCGGTTGTGCCATCCAGCGCATCGCCTTCCTCGTCTCCGGTGATGGTCAGGATGACCGCTCCGTCGGGCGGCGTGTCGCGCACGAAATCAATGGCGGCTGCGGCAAAGGCCGCTACGCCCGATTTCATGTCGGTCGCCCCGCGCCCGTACAGCACGCCCTCGTGGATTTCGGCCCCGAAGGGCGGGCGCGTCCACGCCGCCGTATCGCCCACCGGAACAACATCCGTGTGGCCATTGAAACCAAAGCTGCGCGCGTGCCCCTTCCCGCCCCAACGCGCAAACAGATTGCTGATGCCGCCGCGATCCACGCGGGTGCACTCGAACCCCGCCTTGGACAGCACACGGTCCAGCAACAGCAGAGCGCCGCCTTCCTCGGGTGTGACCGATGGGCAACGGATCAGGTCTGCGGTCAGCTGGATAGGGTCGGTCATGGCGGGCCTTTCATGGCTGGGGGTGCCGGTGTTCCCGCACAGATTCAACGAATTGACCGGATTGCCAACCCCGGAGCGGCAAAATTCCGGGTCAAACGGGCCGTTATCTCGGTTTGACACCCCAACAAAACATGCGGCCTGACCCGGCGATCATCTTGCCGCACTGTGATAAATTGCGATATGGGGCCGCGAAACAGGTGCAGACCCATGACCCGCAGCCTCTTCGCATTGATCTGCCTGACCTTCGCCGTCTTCGCGCAGCAGAGCCAGGCCCAGACCCTGACGGTTACTACGGTGACCCGCCCCCCGTTTTCGTCTGTTGAAGACGGGGCACAGACCGGATTCTCGATGGATCTTCTCGCCGCGCTGGCCGAGTCGCTGGGCTGGGACTACGACATCAACCGCGTCGAAACCTTCGGCGAGATGCTGGGTGCGGTGCAGGATGGCAGCGCCGATCTGGCAATCGCCAATATCTCGATCACGGCGGCGCGCGAGACGCAGATGGATTTCAGCCAGCCGATCTTTGAAGCGGGGCTGCAGATCATGGTCCCCTCGGACGCGGCGCGCAGCCCGTCGCTGCTGCAGGCGCTACTGTCACGAGAGTTGTTCATCGCCATCGGGCTGGCCTTTGCCATCCTGCTGGGCGGCGGGATGCTGATGTGGGGGTTCGAGCGCCGGGCGCAGCCCTATTTCGACCGCAAACTGAACGAGGCCTGGTTCCCCTCGTTCTGGTGGGCGCTGAACCTTGTGGTCAATGGCGGGTTCGAGGAACGGATGCCGCGCACCCCCTTTGGCCGCCTGCTGGGCGTGGTGCTGGTGGTGTCTTCGCTGTTCATCGTGTCGGTTTTTACCGCGCGCATCACCTCGGTCATGACGGTGGATGCCATCACCGGCAACGTGAATTCGGTCAATGACCTCTACGGCAAACAGGTGGGCACCATCGACGGCTCAACCGCGGCCAGCTTTCTGAACCGGCGCGAGATCGACTTTACCGGCTATGCCGGACTGCAGGAGGTGCTGGACGCCTTCCGGAGCAAGGAACTGGATGCGGTGGTGTTCGACGCGCCCATCCTGTCCTACTTCGCCAACCATGACGGACGCAGGATCGCCTCGATGACCGGTGGGATCTTCATGCGCGAGAACTACGGCATCGCCTTTCCGACCGGCTCGCCTTTGGTTGAAGAGGTCAATCAGGCGCTGCTGTCCCTGCGCGAGGACGGCACGTATGACGAAATTTACCGCAAGTGGTTCGGCAGCCGTAATTAGGCCGGGGCCTCATCCTCGAAAAACGGGGTCATTTGCGCGACGATGACGGCGTTCTCGTCCAGCGCGCGCTGCATCAGGGCGCGCTCGTCCGGATCAATCTCATGGCCCTGCGCCTCGCGCTCGGCCAAAGTGCCATAGCCGGTGACATCCAGCGGCGCGGTGTCGGCCTGTTTCAGGATCGCCACCGTTTCGCGCACCGCCTCGGCCTCGTCCACGCCGCTGGCGAAACACATCAGTGCTGCCCCGGTCGCCCCTTCGGGCAGGCCATCGCCATCCTTGCGACCGATCTGAACCAGCAGCGTATAGACCTGCTGGCGCGAGGGTTTCTTTTGTTTTTCCATGGCCCGGGCCATAACCGTGCGCCCGTGCCCGGTCAAGCAATTGCACGGACGTCCGCCGATCGTCATAGTGGCCGCGCCGCGAACGAGCAAAGGTGCCATATGACCTATCCAGATTTCATCACTGACTTTCCCAGCCTTGACGTCCCCTTTCCCGAAGACGTGGTGCAAACCGCCGTCATCCGCTCGGATGCGGGTCTGGTGGCGTTCTTTACCTTCCTGCAGGACTTTGAGCTGCCCATGCATTCGCACAAGGCGCAATGGGGCACGGTGGTCGAGGGCGAGATCGAACTAACCATCGGGGACGAGACCAAAACCTATGGCCCCGGCGACAGCTATACGATCCCGTCGGGGGTCGAACATGGTGGCAAGATCAAGGCCGGGTCGCGGGTGATCGACGTGTTCGAGGAACCCGACCGCTACCCGGTCAAAAGCTGACAAAAAAGGCCGCAGCGTATGGCTGCGGCCCCGCATTCGGATGCTGTCGCCTTAGTCGCGCAGCAGTTCGTTGATCCCGGTCTTGGACCGGGTCTTCTCGTCCACCCGCTTCACGATCACGGCGCAATAGAGGCTGATGTTGTTCTTCGATGGCATCGAGCCCGCGACGACCACCGAATAGGGCGGGACCTCGCCATAGGTGACCTCGCCGGTTTCGCGGTCGACAATCTTGGTGGATTTGCCGATGAACACACCCATCCCCAGGACCGAGCCTTCGCGGACGATGCAACCCTCGACCACCTCGGACCGAGCACCGATAAAGCAGTTATCTTCGATGATGGTGGGGCCTGCCTGCATCGGTTCCAGCACGCCGCCGATACCGACGCCGCCCGACAGGTGCACGTTTTTACCGATTTGCGCGCAGGATCCGACGGTGGCCCAGGTGTCGACCATGGTGCCCTCGTCCACATAGGCCCCGAGGTTCACGAAAGATGGCATCAGCACCACACCCGGTGCAATAAAGGCCGATTTACGGACGACGCAGTTCGGTACGGCACGGAACCCAGCCGCGCGCCATTGGTTTTCGCCCCAACCGGCGAACTTGCTGTCCACCTTATCCCACCAGCCACCGGCCTGCGGGCCGCCGTTCTGAATTTCCATATCCTTGATGCGAAAGCCCAGCAGAACCGCCTTTTTGGCCCACTGGTTGACGTGCCAATCGCCGCTGTCCAGCTTCTCGGCCACCCGCAGCGAGCCGCTGTCCAAGGCGTTCAGCGTATCCTCGATTGCCTCCCGGGTTTCGCCGGTGGTGGCGGGGGTGATGGTGTCGCGCGCCTCCCAGGCGGCTTCGATGGCGGCTTCCAGCTGCGCGTTGGACATATGAGGGCTCCCTGAAGAATCTGTTCACGTTGGTCTTGCGTATAAGCGCGCGCAGAACTGGCCGCAATGCGACGCAGAACACACGGTTTGCGGCTGACAGGTGCGCGTTAGCCGCCAAACGGGTCGGGCGAGATGTTGCCGCCGCAGATCAGCACCGCCACACGCTCGTCCGGTTCGGGCTGATACGCGCCCGACAACAACGCGGCCAAGGCTGCCGCACCGGCGGGCTCGACCAGAATGCGATGCGCCCGCCACAAACGTTCCTGCGCCTCGGCAATAGCGGCGTCCGGCACCAGAACCGATGCCATGCCCTGCGCCAGTTCGAAACAGATCGACCCGATCCGCCGCGCGCCCAGCGCGTTTGCGGCTATGCCCGAGACGGCAACATCCACAGGCTCTCCGGCCCGCAGCGCCGCGTTCAGGGCGCATGAGGTTTCAGGCTCGACCGCCACAACCTTGCGCGTACCCTGAAACCACGCCAGCGCCCCGGCGATCAGGCCGCCGCCACCCACGGCGACCAGAACGGTGTCGGCCTGCAGGCCCTGCGCGTCCCATTCGGCAAAACAGGTGCCTTGCCCGGCCACGGTGGCGGGCGCGTCATAGGCGTGGATCTGCATCGCGCCGGTCTCGGCCTCATGCGCCTGCGCGCCCATCAGCGCATTGGCGTATTCACCGGGCACGACGCTCAGATCTGCACCGGTTTGCTCGATCAGAGCGATCTTGGATGGCCCCGCCAGCTCCGGAACGAATATCTTGGCCGGATAGCCCAGCGCCTTCGCCGCAAATGCCGCCGCTGCCCCGTGGTTGCCGCCGGAGGCCGCCACGACCCCGGCCTCGCGCACGTCCGAACTGAGCAACGTATTGAACGCCCCGCGCGCCTTGAAGCTGCCCGTGTGCTGCATGTGCTCCAGCTTCATCTCGACCGGATAGCCCGGCAGGTTGCTTTCCATCACCGGCGTCACCTGCGCATAACCGGCGATGCGATCCCGCGCAGCGGATATTTCACTCTTCCAATCCATTACTTGTCTTTCCGTGACTGGCACTCTGCCCGCGAACCCTATAGCTGTTTGGAAAACACGCAAGCAGGGATCGATCACCCATGAGAGAAGACCGCCTCAGCCCCTTCCGCGACGCGCAGACCGACCGTTCGACCGCCAGCGAGGTTCCGGACACGCCGCAGACCCGTTCCCCGGCCTATCGCCTAGCCTTCGCCGATGACGATTTCCTGTGCCGGGACGAGTTGCGCCCGGTACGCCTGCAGCTGGAGCTGCTGAAGCCTGAGATGATCATGAGCGAACGCCAGATCAACTCGACCATCGTTATGTTCGGCGGCGCGCGCATCCCTGAGCCATCGCAGAAACACACCGCGCGGACAGAAACGCTCGCAGGGCTGTCGCAATATTACGACGAGGCGCGCGAGTTCGCCCGGCTGATGACCGAAAAGTCGAACGAGACCGGCTGCCGCGAAAACGTCATCGTCACCGGCGGCGGCCCCGGCGTGATGGAGGCCGGAAACCGTGGCGCACAAGACGCGGGTGGCTGTTCCATCGGCCTGAACATCGTTCTGCCACATGAGCAGGCGCCGAACCTCTACGTGACGCCCGATCTCAGCTTCAACTTCCACTATTTCGCAATCCGCAAGATGCATTTCCTGATGCGCGCCCGCGCCATCACCATCTTTCCCGGTGGCTTCGGCACCATGGACGAGCTGTTCGAATCCCTCACCCTGATCCAGACCGGCCGGATGGAGCGCGTGCCCTTCCTGCTGTTTGGCCGCGAATTCTGGGAAAAGGTCATCAACTGGGAAGCGCTGGCAGACGCTGGAACGATTTCCGAAGAAGACCTCGACCTGTTCCGTTTTGTCGATACCGCGCAAGAGGCGGTCGAGATCATCGAGAACTGGGAACCCGCCCCCCCCCGCGACGAAATTCCGGGGCGCTGAGCAATGGCCCCCAAGATCGGAGAGATGTTGCATCTGCGCGGGAACGCTCTGGACAAGGGCGAACCGGTGGCGCTGCCACTGACGCAAAGCAGCATGTATCACCTGCCCGGCGCGCCGGATGGGCACGCCACCTACGGCCGGGTCGACAATCCGACATGGGTGCAGCTTGAGCATGTGCTGTCCCATCTCGAAGACGCACCCTGCCTCAGCTTCCCCTCAGGCATGGCGGCAATCTCGGCAGCGTTGTTTGCAACGGTGCAGGCCGGGTCGCGGCTGTTGATCCCCTCGGATGGCTACTATGTCACGCGCCTGCTGGCTGATCGTTTCCTGTCGCGTCTGGGTGTTGAGGTCGAGGAACGCCCCACCACCGCCTTCACCCAAGGCGGATTTGACGGGTTTGATGTGGTCTTTGTCGAAAGCCCCTCGAACCCCGGTCTGGACATGATAGACCTGCGCGCCGTGACAGAGCAGGTACGCACCGCCGGAGGCGTGACGATTGCCGACAACACCACGATGACACCCTTGGGCCAACGCCCGCTTGATCTGGGCATCGACGTAGTGGTGTCCTCGGACACCAAGGCGATGGGCGGGCATTCGGACATGCTGATGGGCCATGTCGCCAGCCGCAGCGGGCAGATCATGGAACGGGTCGAGGAATGGCGAAAGGTCTCGGGCGCGATCCCCGGCCCGCATGAGGCATGGCTGCTGCATCGCGGGCTGGAAACACTGGACGTGCGGTTCGACCGTATGTGCGCCTCGGCGCAGGTAATGGCGGAGCGGCTCGCGGCACATCCCGCCGTCAAGCAAGTGCGCTATCCCGGCCTGCCGGGCGACCCCTCGCACGCACTCGCACAGGCGCAGACCGAGCAGTTCGGGTTCCTGCTATCCCTGACGCTGGACAGCGAAGACAAGGCCGAGGCGTTCATCAACACCTGCCCCCTGCTGCGCCCCGCCACCTCGTTCGGCGGCGTCCACAGCTCGGCTGAGCGTCGTGCGCGCTGGGGCGACGATGTCGACCCCGCTTTCATCCGCCTGTCGGTTGGATGTGAGCCGGTCGACGAACTGTGGCAGTCGATCGAGGCCAGCCTGAACGCGTTATGATTTCTTCCGGGGCTCACGTAGTTCGGTGAACACATAGATCGGCAGCACCACGCTGGCGATCAACGCACCCAGCCAGACCAGCAGCGTTGCCGCCAGCAGGTTCGAGACACCACCAATGGTCAGCCCAGACGTCACCAGATCGGTGACCAGCAGGCCCACAAAGGTCACGATCAACGCAATCCCGCCCTTGATCGACGGCGCGCGTTTCTCCCCCAGCTTCAGGATCAGTGGCTCAGCCACAACCTGCACAAGGGTGAACACGATCACCACCACGATGAACGAGATCGGACGGATCGCAAATTCCGACAGCAGCAAAGCCGCCAGCAACAACCCGATGGCATTCCCGGCCAGCAGGGCCAGAACCGACTTGAGTCTGCGCGTCATGAAAACACTCTCCGTCAATGAACACTCTCAAACATCCTGATATTAGCAGGGCCCGCGGATTTTGCGAGGCATTTCAGCGGTCTCTTCTTTTTGACCTGTTGAAATCGCATGATAAAATACCTTCATCAGGATAAGCCCTTCCCCCATCCGCGAGAGGTGAGATGAGCGACGATCCCTATACCATCCTCGGCGTCGCCAAAGACGCCAGCGAGGCCGAGATCAAGAAAGCCTATCGGCGCATCGCCAAGGAGTGCCACCCGGACCTGAAACCGGGCGATGCTGAGGCCGAAGCGAAGTTCAAAGCCGCAGCCGCGGCCTATGATCTGCTGAAAGACCCTGAGAAGCGGGCGCAGTATGACAGGGGAGAGATCGACGCCTCGGGTCAGGAACGCCCGCAGCAGCAATATTATCGCGACTATGCCGAGGCCGCCGGAAACCCCTATCGCGGGCGGCAGGCAGACCCGGACGATATGTCCGACATCTTTGCCGAGTTCATGCGCGGACGCGGTGGCTATGGCCAGCGCAGCCATGAATTCCACGCGCCCGGCCACAACATGAACTACTCCCTGCAGATCAGCTTTCTGGATGCGGTTTTCGGGGCCAGCCAAAAGCTGACCATGCCTGATGGCGACCGGATCGAGGTCAAAATCCCCGCAGGGATCACCGACGGTCAGACGATCCGGTTGCGGGGCAAAGGCGCTCCAGGCTATGGCGAGGGTCCTCCGGGGGACGCACTGGTCACTGTCTCAGTGGCGAACCATCCGGTCTTTGATCGGCGGGGCGACGACATCTACATCACGCTGCCGATCACGATTGACGAGGCCGTGCTGGGCGGTAAGGTCCCCGCGCCCACCATCGACGGCGGCGTCAACGTCACCGTCCCGGCGGGCACAAGCAGCGGCAAAACCCTGCGTCTGCGGGGCAAAGGGGTCAAGAAACGCGGCTCATCCGAACGGGGGGACCAGTTGATCGAACTGACTATCACCCTACCCGACAAGATCGATGACGACCTGAAACAGTTCATGGAGACGTGGCGCGAGACTCACCGCTATGATCCGCGGAAAGGAATGCGCTCATGACCCTGACCGAGAAACAACTGATCGACGCCGTCACCCGCCTGACCTCGGATAGGTTGACCGAATATCTGGCCGCCGAGATCGTGATCCCCGAACAGTCAGACGATGGGCTGGTGTATCAAAGGATCGACGTCGCCCGCCTTGAACTGGCCTGCGAGTTGCATGACCAATACGATATGGAGGCCGATGCGTTGTCGATGATGATCTCCCTCATCGACCAGATGCATGGGCTGCGCGCCGAATTGCGCGAGGTGTTGAACGCGGTCGAGGCCCAACCGGAACCGGTGCGCAAACAACTAATCGAGGTCATCGGCACAGCGCGGTTCCGTCGCAGATAACGGGGTTTTGGCGGCGCGGGATTTGGCGTAGAAGGCGCGCTTGATCCAATGCCCGGTAGTCCCATGTCCCAGTCCCGATCCGAATTGCTGATGCCTGCGGGCAATCTGCGCAAGTTGAAACTCGCCATCCTCTATGGGGCGGACGCGGTCTATCTGGGCACGCCCGATATGTCGCTGCGCACGAAATCCGAGTTCTCGCTGGAAGAAGTGATCGAAGGGGTCGAATTCTGCCACAGCCATGGGCGGCGCGCCTATCTGACGCTGAACCTGTTTTCGCACAACAAGGACATTCCGAAACTGGACGAGTACATCGATACCGTCCGCAAGGTGAAACCCGATGGCCTGATCATCGCCGACCCCGGTGTGTTCCAATATGTCCGCGAACGCGCACCGGAACTGCCGCTGCATATCTCGACCCAGGCCAATATCTGTTCGTGGCTGTCTGTGAAATTCTGGCAGGATCAGGGGGCCGAGCTGGTGGTTCTGGCGCGCGAGGTGTCCTATCCCGAACTGGTCGAAATTCGAGAGAAATGCCCCGATATCAAGCTTGAGGCGTTTGTGCACGGCGCCATGTGCATGACCTATTCGGGCCGTTGCCTGCTGTCGAATTTCATGGCCGAGCGTGGGGCGAACCAAGGCAACTGCGCCAATTCCTGCCGCTGGAACTATGGGCTAAAGCTGCGCCTCAAGGACGGCACCCATCAGGAATTACGCATCACCGAAGAAAACGCCGACCTGTTCGAATTCCTTCTGGAAGAGGGCTGCCGCCCGGGTGATCTGATGCCCATCGAAGAGGATGATCGCGGCTCTTATATCCTCAACTCGCGTGATCTGTGCATCATGCCCAAGCTGGATGAGTATCTGAAGATCGGCGTCGATAGCCTCAAGGTCGAAGGGCGCGGCAAGTCGGAGTATTACGCTGCCATCGTCGCGCGCGCCTATCGGATGGCCATCGACGATTATCATGCGGACCCCGAGAACTGGGACCCCAAGCCTTACATGCGCGAACTCGAAACCGTCGGAAATCGCGGCTATACACTGGCGTTCCACGAAGGGCGGCTGACCAATTATGCGCATGACTACGAACACACCGCCGCCATCGCGCAATGGGAATATGCCGGGATCGTCACCGAGGTGACTAAGGACGCCTTTCTGGTCGAAGTGAAGAACAAGCTGGAACCGGGCGATGTGCTGGATTTCGTCTCACCAATTTCACGCGAAACGGTTCTGCTGCGGGTCTATGACTTTGAACGGGCCCATGACGGTGCGCGGCTGGAGGCGGTGCATGGCAGCACCAAGACCGTGATCCGCCTGCCCTTCACCCTGTTCGATCACGAAGATCCGGATGACCTGCGCGCCCGCTTCCCCGTCTATTCGGTCTTGCGCAAGGAGCGCGCGCTGACCGACGAACATTGGAGCCGCATCCGCTTTGACAAGCTGGTGCAGGGGCTTGAAACCTCGGGCCGCGACAACCCCAAGGCCTATGCGCGCCGCCGCGACGCGCTGGTGGAAAAGATCGGTGAGGACGGAAATGAACGCCGCTTCAAAACCAATCGCATCGGCACCGAAGGCTGCTGTGGCAAGGGCTGCAACGGATGTCTGATCTTCTGGCAGGATGAAAAATACGCACTGGCCCGCGACGTACTGTCGAAACGCAAACAAGGCGAACAACTCAGCCGCAGCGAAGCAGCTGCATTGAAACTGCCTGACGCAATCTGAGGATCAGTCGGTGCGATACTCTTCGGCGATGTAGTCTTCGGGCACGTAAAAGGTGTAATCCCGGTCCGCCACGGCCTCGTGACAGTCATGGCAATACGCCACCGCCCCGGCGCGAAACCCCATCGTATCGCCGAACAGCGACCCGTCCGGCATTACCATGATATAGCGCCAATCGGCGGTCTCGGGGCTGGTTCCGACGGCCAGTTTCTCCATCACGAACAGCGCGCCGGGGTGGATGTTGCCTTCGTCCGTCACCGTCATACTGTCCTTAGCCAGGACCGAGCCCGGAGGCAGCACCTCGCCCTCGGCCAGCGTGGCATAGTTATGCGCCATCCGGTTGGCATAGCTGTTCACATAGCGCTGGCCGTGCGTGGCCGAGATATAGGGCGCATCGTTGAACAGAGGCCAGTTCTGATAGTTGCGCAGGATATCCAGCTGCGCCGCCGCATAGCCACGCGCCATGCGCCGGGTCAGCCCGCGGTAATGGTCCCGCGCCTCATCCTTGGACAATTCAGCCGGATTTTCGATCGCCAGATGCGCCTCTTGATCCGTGGTCTGCGCCAAAGCGCCTGCGGCCAGCGCACAGAATACTGCGCCGACAAGATAGTTTTGTGTTCCAATCATTTTCATGGCCCATCCGATAAACGGTTTCGCCCGAACGCCCCCATCATTCCCTGAAATAAAGGATAGGGCGCTTGAAATAACTTGCTATGAGCCGGTTCACAGGCTCACCGTCTTGTGCGTATTGGTGAGCTTCCATCCCCGCCAGTACGGGAACAATCATACCAAATCAGCGCGGAATGTTCACATTAATTCTGAATGTTCAGCCCAGCCCGGCCTCGGATTCAATCTGCTTGCGCGATTTCCGAGCACGTTCGGTGGCCGATTTCAACTGACCGCAAGCCGCCATGATATCCTCACCCCGCGTCTTGCGGATGGGTGAGGCATAGCCCGCCTGATAGATGATGTTCGCAAAAGCCCGGATACGGTTGTTCGAGCTACGCTTGTACGGCGCGCCGGGCCATTCGTTGAACGGGATCAGGTTGATCTTGGCCGGAATGTCGTGGCGCTTGATATGGTCGATCAGACGATGCGCGTCTTCGTCACTGTCATTCACACCGTCCAGCATCACGTATTCAAACGTGATCCGTTCCGAGTTCGACGCGTTGGGATAGCTGGCCAGAGCGGCCAGCAGTTCCTCAATGTTCCAGCGCTTGTTGATCGGCACCAGCACATCGCGGGTTTCGTCGGTCGTCGCATGGAACGAGATCGCCAGCAGGCAGCCGATTTCCTCAGCCGTGCGCGCAATCTCGGGGACCACACCGCTGGTCGAGAGCGTAATCCGGCGGCGCGACAGGGAAATCCCCTCGGGGTCCATGGCGATCTTCATCGCGTCGCGGACGTTTTCGAAATTATAGAGCGGCTCGCCCATGCCCATCAGAACGATGTTCGACAGCAGGCGGGTTTCATCTTTGGGCGCGCCGGGCACGGGCCATTCTTCAAGATCGTCGCGGGCCATCATCACCTGCCCGACGATCTCGGCTGCCGTCAGGTTGCGCACCAGTTTCTGCGTACCGGTATGGCAGAAGGAACAGGTCAGCGTGCATCCGACCTGAGACGAGATACACAGCGTGCCGCGATCTTCCTCGGGGATATAGACCACCTCGACCTCATGCCCGCCCGCAATGCGGCAAAGGTATTTGCGGGTGCCATCTTCGGACACCTGACGGGTCACGACCTCGGGGATTTCGATCACGAATTGCTCGGCCAGTTGCGCGCGATAGGCTTTGGCAAGGTTGGTCATCTCGGCAAAATCACGGACACCCCATTGGTAGATCCATTGCCAGATCTGACCCGTGCGCATCTTCGCCTGTTTCTCGGGCGTACCATGTTCGATCAGCGTCGCGCGCAGTTGGTCGCGGGTCAGGCCAACAAGGTTCACCTTCCCCTCGGGCAGCTTGCGGGGGATGGTCATGACGTCTTGAGTGATCGGCGCTTTGGGCGACATGGGGTTATCTCGAGTGGATTCTGGCTTGGGATGCGCCTCTATATAGGACTGCTGCGAAAGATCAAAAGGAATCGTCAGGGTCAGGTGCCAAATCGCAGCAATTCATCTACCCGGGCACGGCCCAGATCAACGCGGCAAGCCGTAATGCCGATCCCCGTGCCTGAGCCTCCGCCGAACATGGCCCCGACCGCGTCGCAATGGGCATCCCGATAGGCAATCCATGCGGCTTGCGACGCTTCGATAGCGGGCAACGCCACGGGCCGGCCCGTTACATCGTCCAATTGCGTGGCCGCTTGCACCGCAAAACCATATGCCACGTCCAAAGCCGCGTTTACGCGGCCTTCCATATCCCCAACGCAAGCCCCGATTTCCACCTGAGACCCGGCATCCGGGCATTCCAGTGTGGGATCAGCGAAACCGATGGCAGGACAAAGGCAAAGCAAGGCGGCATAGCGCATCTGGAACCTCCTGTGGATCACCCGTTAAGGTTACCACAGGAAACGGCCTCAGCGTCCGGAAAACGGGATCAGTTGGTGCAGCGTTTCTCGGCGTCTTCGATTGCCGCCGTAAAGCCCAGCAGCGAGAACGTGTCCTTGGTCTGCGTGCCGCGTTCCGAACGGGCGGTCAGAACCGCCTCGGTGCCGCGCTTCATGGCGGTGACGATCTTGGCATCGTCTGCGGCGGTGGCGGGCCAGGCCCATTCGCCATCGGTGAACAGCTCGAACTCGCTGCCATCCACCACCAGATTGACGGTCGAGCCTCCGGCAAACGGATAGCCGCCGGTGAACGTCACCTGGCCTTTGACCTCGGCATTGGGGCGATAGAACACGAACAGTAAGATGTCGCTGCGCCGGACCGAGACCACACGTCCGCCCCGCGTATTCACAGTTTCCTTGGGGGCCGAGACGCTCCAGCATTCGGTCGGGTCTTCCTCAACGAAGACGCTCCAGTCGGTCTTGGCCGCGACGCGGTTGGTGCTGGTCGCCTGCTGAGCGGTTGCAGTTGTGGCCATCCCCGCCACGCACAGGCCCGCGATCACGCGGACGAGCTTTGATCCCATCTGTCCAGCCTCCTAGCCCGACCAATACCTCATACCCATCGGAATGGCTTGCGAACTCTGCCGGTTCGTCTGTAAGTTGCGTCTTCCGATGATTGTCGACATACACACACTAACGCAGGTTTCGCCACAGGCGAAAGGGCGATTGGCAGATTTTTGCGCATCCCGCAGGAGGTGGACATGACACAACCCGTAGCAATGACCGAACTGTGGCGCGGGCCGCTGCTGGAAAGCCTGCATCTGGGCCATGCGGTGATCTGCGATGACAGCGGTCAGATCGTGCGCAGCTGGGGTGATCCGAATGCGGTGATCTATCCCCGATCCTCGGCCAAGATGATACAGGCGCTGCCGCTGATCACCTCGGGCGCTGCCGCGAAATACGGTCTGACATCTGAACATCTGGCGCTGGCCTGCGCCTCGCATAGCGGCGCGCATATCCACACCGACCGCGTGTCTGCTTGGCTGGATCACCTCGGTCTGGCCGAGCCTGACCTGCGCTGCGGCCCGCAAGAGCCGCAGGACATGGCCGCCCGTGACGGGTTGATCCTGGCCGATGACACGCCTTGCCAGATTCACAACAATTGTTCAGGCAAACATTGCGGGTTCCTGACGGTCGCACAACATATGGGGGCCGGACCGGAATATCTGGAGATCGACCACCCGGTGCAACAGGCCTGCCTAACCGCATTGGAAGAGACCACGGGCGAGACCAGCCCGGCCTACGGCATCGACGGATGCTCGGCCCCGAATTTCGCGACGTCGCTGGTGGGTTTGGCGCGGTCAATGGCATGGTTCGCCAGCGCTGCGGACCGGTCCGACCGGGCCAGCGATGCGGCGCAGCAATTGACTGCGGCGATGATCAAACACCCCGAACTGGTCGCGGGCGAAACCCGTGCTTGCACCGAGTTGATGCGCGCCATGAACGGACGTGCAGCCATCAAGACCGGGGCCGAAGCGGTATTCGTCGCGATAATCCCTGAGAAAAAACTGGGCATCGCGCTAAAGATCACCGACGGCACCACCCGCGCCAGCGAATGCGCCATCGCCGCCCTTCTGGTCAGCCTTGGCGTTTTGGAGGCCGATCACCCGGCCACCAAAAAATTCATGAACGCCACGCAATACAGCCGCCGAGGGCTGGAATGCGGCGTGATCAAGCCTGCACCGGGGTTTCCCGGTTAAGGCTCACATCTCGATCTCATGCACCTCGGCCACTTCGACCGAGCCGGAGCCGTTCACGACCATCGGGCAGCCCTTGGCCATCTCGGTCGCGGCTTCGATACTGTCGGCCTTGATGACAGTAAAGCCCGAGGCCGGGTTCGCGCCGCCATTATCGACCACACCGGTGCTGCTTACCGTGTAAGACTGGCCCACCGGGTTGCCGGGGATGTCCAGCGCATCGCTCATGGACCCAAACCATGCGCCCCAGGCGGCCATGGTCGCTTCGATCTCGGCGGGGTCGGTGGGGGTGTGGCCCCCGTGATAGACAAACAAATATTGGGGCATAACGCTCCTCCCTGTTGAAAATCTATTTTGCCAGCGCTTCGAGCTTGCGCAGCGAAGACGTCCAGCCCTGATTATGGTTAGTCGCCGCCTCGGCATCCGCCAATTCGCGGTGATCCAGCGTCAGGCGCGATCCGGTATCTGTGGCCACGACCGAAAAAGTCACATGGCTTTCGGCCCCCCGCTTGTCCTGATCGTCGTGCCAGCCCCATGTGAATCCCACCGAATGCGGCGGATCGACATGGGTCACATGGCCCGAGACCTTAAATTGCTGCCCTTCGCCATTCTGCATCACCGAATACCACGGGCCCGTGCGCGAGAAATCCAGATCATGTTCCGGCACATGCAACCCTTCCGGCCCCCACCACTGCAACAGTTTCGCACCATCGCTGATCCATGCAAAAAGCACCTCGGGGGTGACGGGAAAATCCCGTTCCAGTTTCAGGTCGGCCATGAATTCTCCCTTTCGATAATCTCGCTCAGGCGGTCGAGGCTGTTTTCCCAGAATTGCCGTTTCGAAATGGTCCATTCGGCAATCGCGCGCAGCCCCTCGGGCCGGATCGAATAGATCCGCTGCGTACCCTTTACCCGCTGCTGCACCAACCCGGCCTCGCGCAGCACTTTCAGATGGCGGGAGATCGCGGCACCGGACATGCCCCGCCCTTCGATCAGGTCACCGGCGGGTAGCTCTCCGTGCTCCATCAATTGCTCGACGATCGAGAATCGTGTGGCGTCGGACAAGGCAGAAAAACTGGTCAGAAGCGTGTTCATGACCATTATTTAACACGAATGTTAAATTAAAGGAAGCCCGTTAGCTATCGACGAATTCAGAACGCGCATAGCCCTGCACATACAGCAGCGCGGTCAGGTCCCCGTGATTGACCCGCACATCGCATTCCGCCGCGACCGAGGGTTTGGCATGCAGCGCAACCCCCGTCCCCGCGCGGCCCAGCATCCCAAGATCATTGGCCCCGTCGCCGACGGCGATCACGTCCGCCTCAGCGATGCCTAGACGGGTGGAGATCTGCTCCAGCGCTTCGATCTTGGCCTGCCGTCCCAGAATGGGGCGCTGCACGTCTCCGATCAGTTTGCCGTTTTCGACCAGCAACGTATTGGCGCGGTTCTCGTCAAAGCCCAGTTGTTCGGCCACGCGCGCGGTAAACGCGGTGAACCCGCCCGAAACCAGCGCCGCATAGGCCCCGTTTGCACGCATCGTCGCCAGCAAGGCCTTGCCGCCGGGCATCAGCGTGATCCGGTCGTTCAGAACTTTGCCAATCACGCTTTCATCCAGCCCTTTCAGCAGGCCAACCCGTTCGGTCAGCGCGCCTTCGAAATCCAGCTCACCATTCATTGCGCGGGCGGTGATGCCCTTGACCCGGTCGCCCACACCGGCCTCATCGGCCAGTTCGTCAATGCATTCCTGCTGGATCATCGTGCTGTCCATATCGGCCAGCAACATTTTCTTACGCCGCCCCTCAGCCTGCTGAACGACAAGATCGACGCCCATCTGTTGCAGATCGGCCCAGACATCCCAGCGATTGTCGGGCATGTGCGGCAGCGTAAACTCCGCCGCCTCATCCGGGCTGAGCCACGTGCCATCGCCCCCGCCCCACGCATTGCGCAGGGAATCGACCAGTGCCTGATCCAAAGTCGGCGCGGTCGGGTTGGTCAGCAGGGTGGCAACGTACATCTTCGATCTCCGGCAAGCTCACCTGCGGGATATCGCAGGTGCAGCATGTGCGCCAGAGACAGTTTGACCTAGCCCAAAATACCCGGCAGCCGCAGCCCGTGTTCGCGGGCGCAATCCTTGGCGATCTGGTACCCCGCATCCGCGTGCCGCCAAACGCCCGACGCCGGATCGTTCCACAAAACACGCTCTAACCGCCGCGCGGCGTCCTCGGTCCCGTCGGCGCAGATCACCACGCCCGCATGTTGGCTAAAGCCCATGCCGACGCCGCCGCCATGATGCAGCGAGACCCATGTCGCGCCGCTGGCGGTATTGATCAGAGCATTCAGTAGGGGCCAGTCCGACACCGCATCCGAGCCATCCAGCATCGCCTCGGTCTCGCGGTTGGGGCTGGCGACGGAACCCGAATCCAAGTGATCACGACCGATCACGACCGGCGCTTTCAGCTCACCATTAGCGACCATCTCGTTAAAGGCCAGCCCGGCGCGGTGCCGATCCCCCAGTCCGATCCAGCAGATGCGGGCGGGCAGGCCCTGAAAGGCGATGCGGTCCTGCGCCATATCCAGCCAGCGATGCAGGTGTTCGTTCTCGGGGAACAGCTCTTTCATCTTGGCGTCGGTCTTGTAGATATCCTCGGGGTCGCCCGACAGGGCGCACCAGCGGAACGGTCCGATCCCCTTGCAGAACAGCGGGCGGATATAGGCGGGCACGAAACCGGGGAAGGCAAAGGCGTTCTCAAGCCCTTCATCCTGCGCCACCTGACGGATGTTGTTGCCATAATCCAGCGTCGGCACGCCCGCATTCCAGAAATCGACCATGGCCGCGACGTGTTGTTTCATCGACGCCCGCGCGGCCTTTTCAACCGCTTTAGGGTCTGTTTCTCGCTTTTCCCGCCATTGCGCCATGGTCCAGCCCAGCGGCAGATAACCGTTGATCGGGTCATGGGCGCTGGTCTGGTCGGTGACGATATCGGGACGCATTCCGCCCTCGGCCATACGGCGGTAAATCTCGGGGAAGATGTCCGCCGCATTGCCCAGCAGGCCGACCGATTTCGCCTCACCCGCCTTGGTCCAGCGGTCGATCATCTCAAGCGCTTCGTCCAGTGTTTCGGCCTTTTCATCGAGGTATTTGGTGCGCAGGCGGAAATCGATCGAGTCCGGGTTGCATTCCACCGCCAGACAGCAGGCCCCGGCAAAAACAGCGGCCAAGGGTTGCGCGCCGCCCATGCCGCCCAAACCACCGGTCAGAATCCACTTGCCGGTCAGGTCGCCGTCATAGTGCTGACGTCCGGCCTCGGCAAAGGTCTCGTAGGTGCCCTGCACGATGCCTTGCGTCCCGATGTAAATCCACGAGCCAGCGGTCATCTGGCCGTACATCATCAAGCCCTTGCGGTCCAATTCGTTGAAATGATCCCAGGTCGCCCAATGAGGCACGATGTTCGAATTCGCAATCA
Source organism: Ruegeria sp. AD2(2025) (assembly GCF_056542385.1). NCBI lineage: Bacteria > Pseudomonadati > Pseudomonadota > Alphaproteobacteria > Rhodobacterales > Roseobacteraceae > Ruegeria > Ruegeria sp. AD2(2025). The sequence goes on along the minus strand of NZ_JBQFZS010000003.1, from coordinate 323,093 downwards.
GTACCCGCGGCGCATCCTTATGCGTGCGGATGATCGCGATCGGTTTCCCGGACTGGACGATCAGGGTCTCGTCCTCTTCCAGATCCTTCAGCCCGGCGACGATGCGGTCAAAGTCATCCCATGTGCGCGCGGCACGTCCGATACCGCCGTACACAACCAGCTCATGCGGGTTCTCGGCCACATCGGGGTGCAGGTTGTTCATCAGCATCCGCAGCGGAGCCTCGGTGACCCAGCTTTTGGCGTTCAGGTCGGTGCCGGTGGGCGGATAGATGTCGCGGGTGTTCTTGCGGGGATCAGTCATGAGGTCAACTCCAATGCGGTGTCTTGGATGGCGTCCAGAATGTCGTACAGCCAGCGGCGCAGGCGCGTGGCTTTGTCGGTGTCATAGGCCCAGGGCGCGGCCTCGGCGCTTAGATAGGTGGATTGGGCCAGTTCCATCTGAATGGCGTGCAGCCCCTCGGACGGGCGGCCATAGTGGCGGGTCGTCCAGCCGCCCCGGAACCGACCGTTCAGAACCGTTGTGTAGGGCGAGGAGCCGGAGAATTCGTCCGTAATAGACTCGATTTCCGGCGCACAGGTCGCACCCCCATCGGTGCCGATGTTGAGGTCTGGCAGAGTGCCCTCGAACAGGAAAGGGATGCGGCTGCGGATCGAGTGGCAGTCGAACAGAACCGCAACCCCGTGTTTGGCGCGGACCCGCTGCAACTCCTGCTCCAGCGCGGCGTGATAGGGCGCGTGACAGGTTTGGCGGCGGGTCTCGATCTCATCGGCTGAGGGATCCTGTCCTTCGGCCCAGATCGGCTGCCCGTCGAAATCGGTCAGAGGTACCAGCGTCGTGGTGTTCTGTCCGGGGTACAGGGATACGCCCGCGGGGTCGCGATTGCAGTCGATCACATAGCGGTGGATATGCGACTGCACCACAGTCGCACCGTCCAAAAGCCCTTCATAGAGCCTGTTTATGTGCCAATCGGTGTCCGCCAACGCCCGACCGTTCGGGTTCAGGCGCGTGGCAATGGCATCGGGCACGAAGGTGCCGCCATGGGGCTGGCCCAGAACAATCGGCCCGTCGCCTTGGGAAACGCTGAACACCTGCATCAGACCAACCCGGGCAGCGGCAGGTCGACCGCCTCCAATAGGGCCGCATCAGCCACCAAGGTCCGGGCGGCTTCCAGATCGGGGGCCAGATAGCGATCCTCGGCCAGCGCGGGCACATCCGCACGCAGCCGCGCGATCACGCGGGCCAGCGGGGCGCTGGTTTGCAGCGGAGCGCGGAATTCCACACCCTGCGCGGCGCAGAGCAGTTCGATCCCCAGAATATAGTTCAGGTTCTCGACCATCCGCGTCAGCCGCCGCGCGCCGTGGGCAGCCATCGAGACGTGATCCTCCTGATTGGCCGAGGTCGGCGTGCTGTCGGTCACGCAAGGGTTTGCCAGATGCTTGTTCTCGCTCATCAGCGCGGCGGTCGTCACCTCGGCGATCATCAGGCCCGAGTTCAGCCCCGGCTCGGGTGTCAGGAAGGGCGGCAGATCAAAGCTGAGCGCCGGGTCGACCATCAGGGCGATCCGCCGTTGAGCAATCGCGCCGATCTCGGACAGGGCCAGCGCGATCATGTCAGCGGCAAAGCCCACCGGCTCGGCATGGAAATTACCGCCCGAGACGATGATATCGGCCTCAGTCAGCACCAGAGGGTTGTCGGTGGCGGCGTTCGCCTCGACCTCAAGCGTCGCGGCGGCCTGCCGGATGATATCCATCGCCGCGCCCGTCACCTGAGGCTGGCAGCGGATGCAATAGGGGTCCTGCACGCGGGTATCGCCGTCGCGGTGGCTTTCGCGGATCTCGGACCCGTCCAGCGTGGCGCGCATGGCGGCGGCGGCCTCGATCTGGCCGCGATGACCGCGCAGAGTGTGAATTTCAGGTTGCAACGGCGCGGTCGAACCCATGATCGCATCGGTCGAGGCGGCGGAAATGACCAGAGCGTTCTGCGCCGCGCGCCAGCCCTCAAACAGTCCGGCCAGAGCGTAGGCGGTGGAAAACTGGGTGCCGTTGATAAAGGCCAGACCTTCTTTGGGGCCCAGCTGAATCGGCTCTAAACCGGCGGTTCTCAGCGCTTCGGCCCCGGGCAGAACAGTGCCGCTCACCTCGGCCTCGCCCTCACCGATCACTACGGCGGTCATATGCGCCAGCGGAGCCAGATCGCCGGACGCGCCGACAGAACCTTGCGCCGGGATCACCGGCGTCACGCCGCGCGCCAGCATCTGTTGCAGCAGATCCACCAGTTCCCACCGTACGCCCGACGCGCCGCGCCCGAACGAGAGCAGCTTGAGCGACATCATCAGCCGCGCCAGCCGCCGGGGGACCGCAGGGCCAACGCCACAGCAATGGCTGAGAATCAGATTGCGCTGCAGAGTCGAGGTATCTTCGGCCGCGATCTTGTGGCTGGCCAGTTTGCCGAAGCCGGTATTGACGCCATAGACCGCCTCGGCCCCCTCGGCGGCGCTTGCGATACGGGCAGCGGCGGCGTCAATCCCGGCGCGGCAGCCATCGTCCAGCGTGATCGGGGCCTCGGACCAGTAAATCTCGGCCAGTTGCGCCAATGAGACCTGACCGGGTGTAAGCGACAAAGGCGTCATGCCTGACCTCCGAAGATGCGTGTGTGCAGGGGATTGAACCCGATGCGATAAGACAGTTCGGCCGGGTGGGTCACATCCCACACGGCCAGATCGGCGCGCAGACCGGCTGCGATCTGACCGGTATCGGTCAGGCCCAGCGCCTGCGCGGCGTTGCGGGTGATGCCCGCCAGCGCCTCTTGCGGGGTCAGGCGGAACAGGGTGCAGCCCATGTTCATGGTCAGCAGCAGCGAGGTCAGCGGCGACGAGCCTGGGTTGCAATCGGTGGCCAGCGCCATGGGCACGTTGTGCTGGCGCAGGGCATCTACCGGCGGGACTTGGGTCTCGTGCAGCGTATAGAACGCGCCCGGCAACAGGGTGGCGACGGTGCCCGCCTCGGCCATGGCCGCAACCCCCTCGGCGTCGAGATATTCGATATGATCGGCCGACAGCCCGCCATAAGACGCGGCCAGTTTTGCGCCACCCAGATTCGACAATTGCTCGGCATGCAGCTTGACCGGCAGGCCCAGCTCGGCAGCCACGTCGAACACGCGGGCGATCTGGGTCGGGTCAAACGCAATGCCTTCGCAGAAGCCGTCCACCGCATCGACCAGCCCCTCGGCATGTGCGGCACGCAGGGTCGGGATGCAGACCGTGTCGATATAGGCATCTGCGCGGTCGGCATATTCAGGCGGACTCGCGTGCGCGCCCAGAAAGCTGGTCCGGACCCGCACGGGGCGGTCCTGCGCAATCCGGCGCGCGGCGCGCAACATCCGCAGCTCGGTCTCGGTGTCCAGCCCATAGCCGGACTTGACCTCGATGCAGCTGACACCCTCGGCGATCAGAGTGTCAACGCGCGGCAGGGCATCGGCCAGCAGGGCGTCTTCGGACGCGGCGCGGGTGGCGGTGACGGTGGACAGGATACCCCCTCCGGCGCGGGCGATCTCTTCGTAGGTGGCACCGTTCAGGCGCATCTCGAACTCGACGGCGCGGTTGCCGCCAAAGACCACATGGGTATGCGCATCAATCAGCGCGGGGGTGATCAGGCGGTCACCGTAATCCTGCTGCGGCCACCCGGCATATTCAGCGGGCAACTCGGCCAGCGGCCCGACCCAGCGGATCTGCGATCCGTCGACGGCAATTGCGGCCTGTTCGATCAGACCATAGCCCGCGCCCCCGGTCATTGTCGCAACCCGCGCGCAGCACAGAACGGTTTTTTTCGTCATGGCGATTCTTTTGGGCTCCCCCTAGCTTTCGATTTTTCGTATACGTATAAAAAATTAAAGTCTACACAAAATGGAAATACGATGACGATCCATGCTAAAACCGCCCTGTTAGGCTCTGACTGGGTGACAAACCTGAGGGTCGAGGTCGATCAGGGACGGATCACCGAGTTGCAAACCGGGACCGACCCGCGCCCTGATGACGCGCGTGTCGACGTGCTGCTGCCTGCGCTGGCGAACCTGCACAGCCATGCGTTTCAGCGCGCCATGGCCGGGATGACCGAGGTCCGCGCCGCCGGACGCGAAAGCTTCTGGACCTGGCGCAACCTGATGTACCGCTTTCTGGATCGCCTGACGCCCGAGCACATGCAAGCCATCGCCGCACTGGTCTATATGGAGATGCAGGAGGCCGGATATGCCTCGGTCGGAGAGTTCCACTATGTCCACCACCAGCCCGGCGGTGTGCCCTACGCGCGCCTGTCCGAGCTGAGCCAGCGCATCTTTGCCGCCGCCGGGCAGACCGGGATCGGCCTGACTCATCTGCCGGTGCTTTATACCTATGGCGGCGTGGCGCAAGAGCCGCTGGCGGGTGGGCAGCAACGGTTCAGCAACGGTGTCGACCGGTTTCTGGACCTGATCGCCGACAGCCGCGGGGCGCTGCCACATGCGGACTCGGTTCAGGGCATCGCGCCGCATTCGCTGCGGGCGACCTCGCCCGGTGACTTGCAGCAAGTGCTGCAACAGATTCCGCACGGCCCGGTGCATATCCACATCGCCGAACAGACCAAAGAGGTCGCCGATGTGCAGGCCGCCCTCGGTCAGACCCCGGTGGCCTGGCTGCTGGACAACGCAGATGTGAATGACCGTTGGTGCCCGATCCACGCGACCCACATGACCGATGCCGAGACCATTGCGCTGGCCCGGTCCGGCGCGGTGGCCGGTCTGTGCCCGATTACCGAGGCCAATCTGGGTGACGGTATCTTCAACGGCGTGCCCTATGTGGAACATCACGGGGCCTTCGGGGTCGGGTCCGACTCGAATGTGCGGATTTCGCTGCCCGAGGAACTGCGGATGCTGGAATATTCCCAACGTCTGCGCGACCGGGCGCGGACCGTTCTGGTGCAGGGCGAAGGCTCGGTCGGGCACGCGCTCTATACCGGCGCGGCACGCGGCGGGGCGCAGGCGCTGGGGCGCGACGGCGGAGAGATCGCGGTCGGCAAACTGGCCGATCTGGTGGCATTGGACCGAGGGCATGCCACGCTCTGCGCGCTGCGCGACGATCAACTGCTGGACGGGCTGTGCTTTGCCGCGCCGGACGGGCTCGTGACAGACCTGTGGTCGGCGGGGCGGCATATGGTGCAGGGCGGACGGCACGTCGCGCGGGATGCAATCCTGCCCGCCTATCGCGCCGCACTGGCCGACTTGCTCGCGGATGCCTGAACTTCCCAATGTTAGAGACGATATGACCCAACCCGGCGACACCACCAGTTACAAGGACATCAAGCAGACGGTGCTGCACCGCATCCGCTCGGGCCTGTGGCGGCCCGATACGCTGCTGCCCAATGAACAGGAGCTTGCGGTCGAGTTCTCGTGCACCCGCACCACCGTCAACCGTGCCCTGCGGGAACTCGCGGATGAGGGGTTTCTGGAGCGCCGCCGCAAGGCCGGTACCCGCGTGCTGAGCGCGCCGCAACGGCAGGCGCGCTTCACCATCCCTCTGGTTCGGGATGAGGTTGAGGCGGCGGGCGGCACCTATCGCTATGCGCTGGTCTCGGCCGAAACCCTGCCCGCCCCCGACTGGCTGCGCGCCCGGCTGGCGCTGACGGCCGGGCAGGATGTGATGCAGGTGCGGTGTATGCATTACTCGGGGAATACGCCGTTTCAGTATGAAGACCGCTGGATCGTGATCGACAGCGTGCCCGAGGTCACGCAGGCTGATTTCTCGAAGACCGGGCCGAATGACTGGCTGGTGCAGACGGTGCCCTTTACCAATGTGGAACTGACCTTTCTGGCCAGCCGCGCCGATGCCTCGGTCGCCGGTTTTCTGGACGTCCCCGAAGGTGAACCCATTTTCACCGCCGAGCGCATCACCTGGTTGCAGGGCCAGCCGGTGACACTGGCCAAGCTGTATTTCGCCTCAGGCTACCGGATGACAACACAGATCTGACCGACATCCGCTTTTGCGCATTGGGGGCTTTACGCTTGGCGCTTTCCCCGACAGGGTCAGGGCAAACGGGTCTGTGAAAGGAAAACCGGGATGGGCAACCCGCTATATGATCGGCTGTTCGGCATTCACGCAGGCAAAGAGACGCCGTTCCTGCACCTGCCTGACGGCCAGACCCTGACCCATGCCGCGTTTCTCGACATGGCCGCGCGGCTGGCCAACGCGCTGACCGGGTTCGAGCTTGAGCCTGGCGACCGGGTGGCCGTTCAGGTCGAGAAATCGCCCGAGGCGCTGGCGCTCTATGCTGCTTGCGTGCAGGCGGGGCTGATCTTTCTGCCGTTGAACACCGCCTACAAGACCACCGAACTGGCCTATTTCATCGAAAACAGCGGCGCGTCCGTCGTGGTCTGCGATGCGGCGCAGCAGGACGGGCTGCAGCCCATCGCGCAGGCGCAAGGCGCGCGGCTTGAGACGTTGAACGCCGATGGCTCGGGCAGTCTGATGCGCCGCGCGCTGGGAATGTTGCCCGCGTTCGAGCCGGTGCGGCGCACCGCTGACGATCTGGCTGCTTTCCTTTACACCTCGGGCACCACGGGGCGGTCCAAGGGCGCGATGCTGTCGCAGGGCAATCTGCTGTCCAATGCCGAAACGCTGGTGCAGGAATGGCGGTTCACCGATACAGACGTGCTGCTCCACGCGCTGCCGATCTTTCACACGCACGGGCTGTTTGTGGCCACGAATGTGGTGCTGGCCTCGGGCGGGTCGATGATCTTTCTGCCGAAATTCGACCCGGACGAGATGCTGCGCCTGATGCCGCAGGCCACGTCGATGATGGGCGTTCCGACCTTCTACACCCGCCTGCTGGATGACGACCGGCTGACGCGCGACCTGACCGGGCATATGCGGCTGTTCATCTCGGGCTCGGCCCCATTGCTGGCCGACACTCACGCGCAGTTCGAAGCCCGCACCGGCCAGCGCATCCTCGAACGCTATGGCATGACCGAGACCAATATGAACACCTCGAACCCCTATAACGGCGACCGGCGGGCGGGCACGGTTGGCCTGCCGCTGCCGGATGTCGAGTTGAAGATCACCGACCCCGAGACCGCCGCGCCCGTTCCCGAGGGTGAGACCGGCATGATCGAGGTGCGCGGCCCCAACGTGTTTCAGGGCTATTGGGAAATGCCCGAAAAAACCGCCGCCGAACTGCGCGAGGACGGGTTCTTCATCACCGGCGATCTGGGGCGGGTCGATACGGATGGGTATGTCCATATCGTGGGGCGCAGCAAAGACCTGATCATCTCGGGCGGTTACAACATCTATCCCAAGGAAATCGAATTGCTTCTGGACGACCAGCCCGGCGTGCTGGAAAGCGCCGTGATCGGCGTGCCTCACCCGGATTTCGGAGAGACCCCGGTCGGCCTGCTGGTGCCCGAGCCCGGCCAGACGCCGGACACTGACGCGATCATGGCGGCGGTGCAGGCCGATCTGGCGCGGTTCAAACATCCCCGCCGTCTGATCGTGCTGGACGCCTTACCGCGCAACACAATGGGCAAGGTACAGAAAAACGTCCTGCGAGACCGTTACAAGGACCTGTTTACGCCGGATTAGGCTCTAACCGCACCCGGCCCGCTTCGGTCAGATGCCAGCAGGCGCGTCCTTCGAACACCGCCACGCCTGCCGCGCGGCCATAACCCGCGCCGCTGTCCAGATTGACGTGATTGCCGAAATGGGTCACGCGATCGACCGGAGTATGCCCGTGCACGATCAGCTTGGGGTGCGGGCCGGCATGAGCGTTGAAGGCCTGCCTGATCCAGACCAGATCATTCTCGTGCTGTTCGTTCAGCGGCACGCCGGGCCGGATCCCTGCATGAGCAAAGGCGAGATCGGGCGTCTGGTGCAGGTTGGTCAGATCACGCAGAAACGCCAGATGCGACGGCGGGACCGCCGCGCGGGCCGCTGCGTGGACATCCTGCAGCCGGATTTGGGGGCCGACCTCGACCCCATAGCTCAGCAGCGTCTCAACCCCGCCGAGCCGCTCATGCAGCCAGTGATAACCCACCAGCAGATGCGGATCGTGACGCGGCGTGTCCTCCATGAACCACGCAAACATCCGGTCGTGATTACCCCTGAGCGTCACCCACGGGCGGCCCGCATCGCGCCCGGCGATCAGCGCGTCCAGCACACCACGGCTGTCGGGTCCGCGATCCACATAATCACCCAGAAACACGATCTGCGCATCAGCACCGCCGTCGCGCTCGATCAGAGACAGGGCGCGGTCCAGCTCGGCCGGGTGTCCGTGTATGTCTCCGACCGCGTAGATAGGTGTATTCATCGGACCCTCCGCAACATTGCCCCTGTTCTGACGCAAAATCCCGCGCCGCGAAAGATACGACCCGCGCCGGTGCCAGCGCGGGTCGTGATTTGTTTCTCAAAGGCGACAGCCCGGATCAGGCCACGTCGAACTCCAACGGCTTGATCTGGGTGAACAGCCCGGTCTCGGCCAGTTTGGCGCGCGCCTCGGCCGGAACCGGCTCGTCAACATAAAGCAACGCGATCGCCTCACCGCCCGCCTCGGACCGGCCGAGGGTAAAGTTGGCGATGTTCACGTTGTTCTCTCCCATCGTCGCGCCCAACGCGCCGATGATGCCCGGCACGTCTTCGTTGGTGGTGTAGAGCATATGCGCGCCCACCTCGGCATCAATGTTGATCCCCTTGATCTGGATGAACCGCGGCTTGCCGTCGGTGAACACGGTACCCGCAATCGAGCGTTCGCGTTTGTCCGTCACCACCGTCACCTTGACATAACCGTCAAAAACGCCGGACTTGTCCTGATTGGTGGTTGAGATCTTCACACCCCGTTCCTTGGCCACCACAGGGGCCGAGACCATGTTCACCTCGGGGTTCACCTTTTTCATAATGCCGGCCACGACCGAGCAATTCAGCGCCGCCAGATTCATATCCGCCGCCACACCGTCATAGAGGATGTTGATTGCCTTGATCGGCTCGTCCGTCATCTGGCCGATAAAGCTGCCCAGATGGCCCGCCAGTTTGATCCATGGACCCATGACCTTGGCTTCCTCGGCGGTCACGCTGGGCATGTTCAGCGCATTTTCCACCGCGCCCGTCAGCAGATAGTTCGAAATCTGCTCGGCAACCTGCAGCGCCACGTTCTCCTGCGCCTCGGTCGTGGCGGCACCCAGATGCGGGGTGCAGACCACGTTGGGCAGGTTGAACAGCGGGTTGTCCTTGGCCGGCTCAACACTGAACACATCGAAGGCGGCACCGGCCACGTGACCCGATTGCAGGGCCTCGGCCAGCGCCTCTTCATCGACCAACCCGCCACGGGCACAGTTTATGATGCGCACGCCCGGTTTGGTCTTGGCCAGGTTTTCACGGCTGAGGATATTGCGGGTCTGATCGGTCAGCGGCACGTGCAGGGTGATGAAATCGGCGCGCTGCAGCAGGTCGTCCAGTTCAACCTTTTCAACGCCCATCTTGGCGGCTTTCTCTTCGCCCAGAAACGGATCATAGGCCACAACCTTCATCTTCAGGCCCAATGCGCGTTCACAGACGATACCGCCGATATTGCCCGCGCCGATGACGCCAAGGGTCTTGTTGGTCAGTTCGATCCCCATGAACTTCGACTTCTCCCACTTGCCCGCATGGGTCGAGGCGCTGGCCTCGGGGATTTGCCGCGCAACAGCGAACATCATTGCGATGGCGTGTTCAGCGGTGGTGATCATGTTGCCATAGGGCGTGTTCATCACGATCACACCCTTCTTGCTGGCCGCATCCTTATCGATATTGTCAGTGCCGATCCCGGCACGACCGATGACCTTGAGCTTGCCGGCCTTATCCAGAATGGTCGGCGTGACCTTGGTGGCCGAGCGGATGGCAAGGCCGTCATACTGGCCGATCACCTCGGCCAGCTTGTCTTTGTCCTTGCCCAGATCCGGCATGAAATCCACGTCGATGCCGCGATCACGGAAAATCTGCACGGCGGTTTCACTGAGCTTGTCAGATACGAGTACTTTGGGGGCCATATTGGTGGTCCTTGAATTTGAGAAGATGTCCGGGCCACAGGCGGGCCCAGATTTTTCGTCGAAAAATCTTGTCAGGCGGCTGCCGTTTGCGCAGCGATCTCGGCCTCGAAAGCCCAGGCCAGCCAGGGCAACATCGCCTCGATATCTGAGGTCTCGACCGTGCCACCGCACCAGATACGCAGACCCGCAGGCGCGTCGCGATAAGCACCGATGTCCAGCGCGATATTCTCGGCCTCCAGCCGCTTGGCAACAGCTTTGGCGAACGTCGCACCGTCCTGAATGCGCGCATCGGTGAATTTCAGACACACCGAGGTGTTCGAGCGCGTGGCCGCATCCTCGGCCAGATTGGCAATCCAGTCGTTCTGGCCGCAGAACGCATGTACCGCACCGGCATTGGCATCCGCGCGGGCAATCAGACCTTGCAAGCCTCCGACCGAGCGCGCCCAATTCAGCGCGAAGAGGTAGTCTTCGACCGCCAGCATCGACGGCGTGTTAATCGTGGCCCCCGTAAAGATGCCTTCAATCAGCTTACCACCTTTGGTCAGGCGGAAAATCTTCGGCAGGGGCCATGCGGGGGTGTAGCTTTCCAACCGCTCCACCGCACGGGGGCTGAGGATCAGCATCCCGTGGGCCGCTTCGCCACCCAGCACTTTCTGCCAGCTAAATGTCGTCACATCCAGCTTGTCCCACGGCAGGTCCATCGCAAAAGCAGCCGAAGTCGCGTCACAGATCGTCAGGCCCTGGCGATCATCCGCGATCCAATCGCCATTCGGCACCCGCACGCCCGACGTCGTCCCATTCCAAGTAAACACCACGTCATTGGCGAAATCGACTGAGACCAGATCGACGATCTGTCCATAGTCAGCGGTCTTCACCTCGGCGTCGATCTTCAATTGTTTGACCACATCGGTCACCCAGCCCGCACCAAAGCTTTCCCACGCCAGCATCTCAACCTTGCGCGCGCCCAGCAGCGACCACAGCGCCATCTCAACCGCGCCGGTGTCCGAGGCGGGAACGATGCCAATCTTGTAATCCGCCGGAATGCCCAGCAGCTCACGCGTGCCTTCGATGGCCGCTTTCAGCTTGTCCTTGCCGACAGCGGCACGGTGCGAACGACCCAATGCAGCATCGGCCAGTTTCGACAGATCAAATGTGGGGGGTTTGGCACAAGGGCCCGAGGAAAAACGCGGATTCGCCGGCCGCGTCGCCGGTTGTTCGATAGTCATCTGTATTACCCTTCCAGATACACGCCCCTCGTTGGGGAGGGGTGTCCCACGGACAGGGGTAAGCGGCCTTCGCAAGCGCAGCAAGAGAAAAAGACGCTTCGCCTGACAAAAACGACATCTGGAACCGGAACAAATCAGAACGCGGGTTTCCGATAAGCGAAAACCCCGCCGATTTCTCAGCGGGGTTTTGTTTGTGATTTATTCAGCGGCCTCTTCGTATTCTGACATGGGCGGGCATGTGCAGATGAGGTTTCGGTCGCCGTATGCGTTGTCGACGCGGTTGACGGGGGACCAGTACTTGTCGACGCCCATCGAGCCCGGAGGGAAGCAGGCCTGTTCGCGGCTGTAGGGCCGGTCCCAGTCGCCGACCAGATCGCGCACCGTGTGGGGGGCGTTTTTCAGCGGGTTGTTCTCCGCATCGATCTTGCCGTCGATGATGTCTTGCGCCTCAGAGCGGATCGAGAGCATCGCGTCGCAGAAGCGGTCCAGCTCGTCCTTGGGTTCGGATTCCGTGGGCTCGACCATCAGGGTTCCGGCCACCGGCCAGCTCATCGTCGGGGCATGGAAACCGCTGTCCACCAGCCGCTTGGCGACATCGTCCACGGTCACATGCGCCTCGGCGTCCAAAGGCCGCGTGTCGAGGATACATTCATGCGCCACGCGGCCGGTTTCCGAGGTGTAGAGGATCGGATAGGCCTCGGCCAGCCGTGCCGCGATGTAGTTGGCGTTCAGGATCGCCACTTTGGTCGCCTGCGTCAGACCCGCTCCACCCATCAGCAGCACATAGGCCCATGAGACGGGAAGGATCGACGGAGACCCAAAGGGCGCTGCCGAGACCGGACCCACGGCGGTGCCGTATTCCGGGTGGCCGGGCAGGTGTTCCTCCAGATGTGCCTTGACGCCGATCGGACCCATGCCGGGGCCGCCACCGCCATGCGGAATGCAGAAGGTCTTGTGCAGGTTCAGGTGGCTGACGTCGCCGCCGATGTCACCGGGACGCGACAGGCCCACCATGGCGTTCATATTGGCGCCGTCGATATAGACCTGACCGCCGTGATCATGGGTGATCTGGCAGACCTCCTGCACGGTGGTCTCGAACACGCCATGGGTCGAGGGATAGGTGATCATGCATCCGGCCAGATGATCCGAGTGCTTCTCGGCCTTGGCGCGGAAGTCATTCAGGTCGATATTGCCGTTCTCATCCGATTGCACCGGCACCACCTGCCAGCCCACCATCTGGGCCGAGGCCGGGTTGGTCCCGTGGGCCGAGGTCGGGATCAGGCAGACATTGCGATGCCCTTCGCCGCGCGCGAAGTGATAGTTGCGGATGGTCAGCAGCCCCGCATATTCGCCCTGCGCGCCCGAGTTGGGCTGCTGGGAGATCGCGTCATAGCCGGTGATCTGGCACAGCTTGTCGTTCAGATCGGCAATCATCTCATGATAGCCCTGCGCCTGATCTTCGGGGCAGAACGGGTGCAGGTTGCCGAACTCAGGCCAGGTGACCGGGATCATTTCGATCGTGGCGTTCAGCTTCATGGTGCAGGATCCCAGCGGGATCATCGCCCGGTCCAGCGCCAGATCGCGGTCGGCCAGACGACGCATATAGCGGGTCATCTCGGCCTCGGCCCGGTTCTTGTGGAAGATCGGGTGGGTCAGATAGGGCGTCTCGCGCAGGGCATAATCCGGCAGACGGTACTGCTTGTTCGAACTGTCATCCTTGCGGTCGATGCCGAAGGCCCCCCAGACCGCCTCGATGGTCTCGGGCCGGGTCTGTTCGTCGAGGCTGATGCCGACCTTGGTCTCACCGACCTTGCGCAGGTTGACGCCCCGGGCGACAGCGGCCTCCATGACAGTCGTCTGCAGGTGGCCGACCTCGACCGTGATGGTGTCGAAAAACACCTCTGGCTCAACCGAGAAGCCCGCCTCTTCCAACCCGGCGGCCATGCGCGAGGTCTTGCGATGCACCGATTGCGCGATGGCCTTGATGCCATCCGGACCGTGATAGACCGCATACATCGAGGCAATGACGGCCAGCAGCGCCTGCGCGGTGCAGACGTTCGAGTTGGCCTTTTCGCGCCGGATATGCTGCTCGCGGGTCTGCAGGGCGAGGCGGTAAGCCTTGTTGCCGCGGCTGTCGATAGAAACACCGATGATCCGGCCCGGCATCGCGCGTTTCAGCTTGTCGGTGGTCGCCATGTAAGCCGCGTGCGGGCCACCATAGCCCATGGGAACGCCAAAGCGCTGGGTCGAGCCGATGGCGATATCCGCGCCCATCTCACCCGGTGACTTCAGCAGCGCCAGCGACAGGATGTCGGCAGCGACGATGGCGATGGCTTTATGTTCGTGCAGCGCCGCAATCTCGGCGGTGAAGTCGCGCACATGGCCGTGGGTGCCGGGATATTGGAAGATCGCGCCAAAGACGGCGCCTGCGTCCAGTTGGTCGGGGTCCGCCACCTGCACGTCGATGCCCAGAGGCTCGGCGCGGGTTTTGATCACCGCGATGGTCTGCGGGTGGCAGTTCTTGTCCACGAAGAAAGCCGCGTTGTTGGCCTTGGAGCGGCCGCCGCGCTTGGCCATGGCCATGGCTTCCGCCGCTGCAGTGGCTTCGTCCAGCAAGGACGCGTTGGCGACGTCCAGCCCAGTCAGATCGCTGACCATGGTCTGGAAGTTCAACAGCGCCTCAAGCCGGCCCTGACTGATCTCGGGCTGATAAGGCGTGTAGGCGGTGTACCAGGCCGGGTTTTCCAGAATGTTGCGCAGGATCGGCGCAGGTGTGGTGGTGCCGTAATAGCCCTGACCGATCAGCGAGGTCAGGACGGTGTTTTTCTTCGCAACCTCTTTCATGTGGAACAGCGCATCACGTTCGGTCATCGCCGGGCCCCAGTCCAGCGGTTCGGCCTGCCGGATCGCGGGCGGTACGGTGGCGTCAATGAGTTCGTCCAGCGTCTTGAAGCCGATCACCTTGAGCATGTCGCGCATCTCGGTCGGGCTGGGCCCGATATGGCGGCGGTTGGCGAAGTCATAGGCTTCGTAATCGGTCAGTTTGAAAGCCATCGTTGCGCTCCTCACGGATAGGTCAGACCCGGCGGAGACTGCGGGAGCCTCCGGCGGGGATATTTTTAGCCAGATGAAGGGTGGATCCCGCGAAGGGGTCCACCGTTTGGGTTTAGCCGATGAAAGCCTTATAGCCGGCCTCATCCATCAGATCTTCGAGCTGCGACGCGTCGGCGATCTTGATCTTATAGATCCACGCCTCGCCCTCGGGGTCTTCGTTCAGCGCGCCGGGATTGTCGGCCAGCGCCTCGTTGACCTCGATGATCTCGCCATCGACGGGGGCATAGAGTTCCGAAGCGGCCTTGACCGATTCAATCACACCGATCTCGCCGTCTTTCTCGAATTCCTCACCGACTTCCTGCTGCTCGACAAAGACCACATCGCCAAGCTGTTCTGCCGCGTGTTTGGTAATGCCGAGCGTCGCGGTATCGCCATTGACGTCGATCCATTCGTGTTCTTCGGAATAATAGGTTGCCATCTTGTCTGTCTCCTGGCTTCAACGCTTGTAATTCTGGGTGACGAAAGGCAGCGCCACGATCTGCGCGGGTTGCGGCTTGCCCCGGATGATCAGGTTCACCTGAGTGCCGGGCGCAGCGTGTTCTGACGCGACATACCCCATCGCCACCGGGCCGCCGACGGTGGGGCCGAAACCGCCCGAGGTGATCTGACCGATCATATCGCCGCCCGGGCTTTGAATGTCCACACCCTGACGTGCGGGGGCGCGGCCTTCGGGCTTGATACCGACCAGTTTGCGTGCGGGGCCTTCGGCCAGTTCGCGTTGGATGCGGTCGGCACCCGGAAAGCCACCTTCTTCCTTGCGGCGCTTTTGGATGGCCCAGCCGAGGCTGGCCTCGATGGGTGAGGTGCCTTGGTCGATGTCATTGCCGTAAAGGCACAGACCCGCCTCGAGCCGCAGGCTGTCGCGTGCGCCCAGGCCGGCCGCTTCGCAGTCTTCATGCGCGAGGAAGGCGCGGGTGACCTCGATCGCCTTGTCTTCGGGGATGGAAATCTCATAGCCATCTTCGCCGGTGTACCCAAGGCGCGAGATGCGGCAGTCGACCCCCATGATCGGGGCCACGGTGGTTTCCATGAATTTCAGGTCGCGGGCGGCGGGGCAAAGCGTGCCCACCACATCCTCGGCGCTGGGGCCCTGCACAGCGACAAGGGCACGGTCGAAAATCTCGGTAACCTCGACCCCGTCGAGGTTGTCGCGCATATGCGGGATATCCTGATGACGCAGCGCCGCGTTGACCACCACAAAGTAATGATCGCCCGCGTTCGACACGATCAGGTCGTCCATGATCCCGCCTTCGGAATTGGTAAAGAAGCCATAGCGCGCCTTGCCCTCTTTCAGGGTCGCATAGGCCTGCGGACACAGCGTTTCCAGCTTCTGACCCACATCTTTGCCCCGCAGGATCACCTGCCCCATGTGGCTAACGTCAAACAGAGCGGCCTTTTGACGGCACTGGTTGTGCTCGCCCATGATCCCCAGCGGATATTGCACCGGCATTTCCCAGCCTGCGAAATCCACCATCTTGCCGCCAAGCTCGACATGCAGATCATAAAGCGGGGTGCGTTTCGGGGCGTCGGTCATGATGGGTACCTTCTTTTGTCAAAGTGTCAGAGGGCATGGTCCGCAGTCTGAAGCAAGCCACGTATTTTGCAACGGTCCTGTGCCCGCAGCCGGGGCGCCACGAGAGCAGTCAGCGGCGGGCCGTATACGGGCGTATGCCGCAATAATGTCTCCTATAGGAAACTTTTTTCCCTTACGCAACACCTGAAGCAGGCCTTTGATCCGGTTCTGGTCGTGGGGTCGATGCGTGGCCGGGCCACGAGAATCGCGGCCAAAATAATGACCTGTGTTTCGGGCGACTTAACAAAAGTCATGCCCCATCAGTCAGGCAGGCTTTTTATCGCATATTCCAGCGCCCTCAACCCGGCGATCAGGTCGTCCTCGGCCGTGTCCTCGGCAAAGTTGTGGCTGATTCCGTCGATCGAGGGGACAAACAGCATCGCCACCGGCATCAGACGCGACACGTTGGTAGCATCGTGCAGAGCCCCCGAAGGCATCCGGCGCCAGCGGCCCGGCGCGACCCGATCCGCGCCTTGCCCGAGTGCCTGTTGCAGCTGCGGGTCCATCGCAACGGGTTCCAGTCCCAGCATCGGGCCGAACTCCAGCGTCATGGCGCGCTGCTCCGCCACCTCTTGCGCGGCGGTTCGGATGATCTCTTCGATCCGGGCCAGCCGCTCGGGATCACCGTCGCGCCATTGCATCGAGAATCGTACTCGTCCCGGCACGATAGAGGACGCATTGGGATGCAGATCGACATGCCCGATGGTCCAGACCGTCTGCGGCGTGACCACGTTGCGCAGCCGGTCGTTGATCAATTCGCTAAACGCCGCCAGCGCCTGAAACGCATCGCAGCGCAGGTGCATCGGGGTGGTGCCCGCATGGTTCTGCTGGCCTTCAAAGGTGATCTTCATGTCGCGGATACCGACGATATCGGTCACGACGCCGATCTGTTCACCTTCGGTATCCAGCACCGGGCCCTGTTCGATATGCATCTCGATGAACCCCGAGAACCGGCCCGGATCGACAAAGGGCTTGGCCAGATCAGCCATCGCGGCCCGCGCCGTGCCAAAGGTGATGCCCGCGTGATCGACAAGGCCATCCGCCTGCGCCAGATCAAGCCCGCCGGACCAGACGGCCGAGCCAGTGGTGACGCCGAACCGCCCCTCCTCATCCTGAAAACTGACGACCGAGACGGGGCGGTCGCTGCTGCGCGCGACCTCAAGCGCGGCGATCACGCCCAGAGCCCCATCCAGCCAGCCACCCTCGGGCTGGCTGTCGGAATGGGACCCCAGCAGAAGAGAGGGTGCATCACTCAGGCCGAACAGGTTTCCAACGGGGTCGAAATGGGGCTGTAGCCCGGCCTCTTCCATCCGTCCGGCCAGCCAGCGACGCGCCGCGATATCGGCCTCGGAATATGCAGGGCGGACAACGCCTTTGCCGGTGCCCGAAGCCCCAAACGTGCGCAGCTTGTGCAGATCGGCCAGAAACCGGTTTTCATCGATCGCCATAACACCCCCCTTCGGCCCTGATCCAACCATACGCCCCGGGCATGAACCCGCAAGCCATCGTGGCGGCGGCGGGGCCGATTTTTCGCCCACCCCCTCTGGCACCAGCCCCGAACCTGCCCTAAGACATCTGCGCAAGAGGGATCGCCATGTCACATATCACACTGGTCCGCCACGGGCAGGCCAACACCGCCGCGCGGGACGAGGTCAGCTATGACCGGCTCAGCCCGCTGGGCCACCAGCAGGCGCAATGGCTGGGCGCGCATCTGCACGACACGCGGGCGCATCATCCGCGGGTCTATTGCGGCACGCTGAACCGGCATGTGGAAACCGCCGCCAGTATGGGCCTGACCGCCCCGGTGCGCGACGCGCGGCTGAACGAGATCGAATACTTCACCCTCGCCCAGCTGTTCCAGCAGCAGCACGGAGTTGATATCCCGACCGACCGCGAAGGCTTTGTCGAACACCTGCCCCGCACCTTCACCGCCTGGGCCAATGGCGAGATCGAGGGCGCGCCCGAGACGTTCGAACAGTTCGAAACCCGCGTCCGCGACGCCCTGCACGAGATCGGGACCGAGGGCGGGGCGGCCATCGTCGTGACCTCGGGCGCGCTGATCTCGATGGTGGTGCGGCAGGCCATGGGGCTGGACATCCCGTCGATGGCCCGGGTGGCCCTTGCCATCATGAACACGTCGATGCATCGTCTGCATCCGATCGGCACGCAGCTAAGCCCGGTTCTGTTCAACGCGGTGCCCCATCTGGAAGCACCCGACCGGCACTATGCGCAGACCCACCTGTAAGGAGCCCCCGATGCAGCTTTATTACGCCCCCCGTACGATCTCGGTCGCTGTTGCCATTGCACTGGAAGAGGCCGGGCTGGGCTATGAGGCCATCAAGCTGGACTTCGCCGGCGGTGAACAGACCCAACCCGCCTATAGGCAGATCAACCCCAAGGGCCGGGTTCCGGCACTGGTGGTGGACGGGGGCATCCTGACCGAAACCGGAGCGCTGCTGGATTACATCGCAACACTTGCCCCGCAGGCCGGGCTGGTGCCCGATGATCCGGTGATGGCGGCACGGATGCGCGAGGTGATGTATTACCTGGCCTCGACCATGCATGTGAACCACGCCCACAGGCTGCGCGGGCACCGTTGGGCGGACAAGGAAGCCAGTTGGCAGGACATGGCCGGAAAAGTGACCGAGACGATGACCGCCTCCTGCAGCTATGTCGTATCCAACGGTCTGCGCGGACCATTTGTGCTGGGTCAGGCGTTCTCGCTGGCTGACGCCTATCTCTATGTGGTGTGCAGCTGGCTGGAAGGTGATGGCGTGGATGTCTCGGCCTTCCCCAAGATCATCGCCTTCCGCGAAGCGATGGAGGCGCGGCCTTCGGTTCGGGCGGTGCGCGCCGCCGGAATGCTCTGACATAAAGGAAAACACATGACACATCTCTGGGTCCGGGCCGAACAGCGCCAGAACGAGGAACGGGTCGGGCTGACCCCCGAAGGGGCCGCCGCGCTGATCGCGGCAGGTCTGCGGGTGACGGTCGAGGAAAGCCATGTCCGCGCCATTCCGATTGACGGTTACCGGGACGCAGGTTGTGAGATCGCGGCTGAGAACAGCTGGCCCGAGGCCCCGCTGGACGCGATCATTTTCGGCCTCAAGGAACTGCCCGAGGATGGTACGCCCCTGCCCCATCGCCACATCATGTTCGGCCATGCGTTCAAGGGCCAGCATTCGGGCCGCGCGCTGCTGCAACGGTTCAAGGCCGGGGGCGGCACGCTTTATGATCTGGAATACCTAGTGGATGAAGATGGCCGCCGGGTCGCCGCCTTTGGCTATTGGGCCGGGTATGCGGGAGCTGCGGTGACGCTTAAGACATGGGTGGCGCAGCAACGGGGTGGGCAATGCCCTCCGGTTGGCGTCTACCCCAGTCAGGATGCGCTGAATGCCGAACTTCGGGCCGAGCTTGACGCCACCGGCGCAGACCGCCCTACCGCCATCGTCATCGGAGCCCTGGGCCGCGTCGGCACGGGTGCCGCCGATCTGTGTCAGGCGATGGGCGTTGACGTCACCAAATGGGACATGGCCGAAACCGCCAGCGGCGGGCCGTTTCCCGAAATCCTGACCCACAATCTGTTCCTGAACTGCATCTTCGCCCGCCCCGGCACACCCGTCTTTGTTCCGCGCGAGGCTTTGACCGCCCCGCGCACCCTGACCGCCATCGG
This sequence comes from Ruegeria sp. AD2(2025), assembly GCF_056542385.1. Taxonomy (NCBI): domain Bacteria; kingdom Pseudomonadati; phylum Pseudomonadota; class Alphaproteobacteria; order Rhodobacterales; family Roseobacteraceae; genus Ruegeria; species Ruegeria sp. AD2(2025). The sequence continues at coordinate 303,468 of NZ_JBQFZS010000003.1, read as the reverse complement.
CGACGTGGCCTGCGACCCGGACAGCGACTATAACCCGGTGCCGGTCTATGACCGCGCAACCACATGGGACGTACCCGCCCTGCGTGTGGCGACTGATCCGGTGATGGATGTCATGGCCATCGACAACCTACCCTCGATGCTGCCGGTCGAAAGTTCGGAAGACTATGCCGCGCAGCTGCTGCCGTCCTTGCTGACCCTGACCGATCCGGACAGCGGCGTCTGGGGCCGGGCCGAGGCAACCTACAACACCCATATGAGAGGGATCTGAGCGATGACGATTCACTGGTGCGGCACCGGCCTGTCTGCCATCCCCGGCCTGCGCCGCCTGATCGAGGGCGGGCATGATGTCACCGTCTGGAACCGGACCATCGACAAGGCCCGCGCCGAGGTCGGAGACCTGACCGACGACATCCGCGCCTTCGACATCGACGCTCTGGGCGCGGTTCTGACAAAGGGCGACGTCATCGTCTCGATGCTGCCCGGCGAGTGGCATGTACCCTTGGCGGAACTGGCGATCTCGAAACAGGCAAATTTCGTGTCATCATCCTACATCGCCCCCGAAATGCGCGCGCTGGACGATGCCGCGCGCGCAGCTGGCGTGGCACTGGTCAACGAGGTCGGGCTGGACCCCGGCATCGACCACCTGATGGCGCATGCTCTGGTCGCCGATTACCGTGCGTCAGACGCGTTCGACGCGCAAAACCACCTGAGCTTCATTTCCTATTGCGGCGGCATCCCCAAGAACCCAAACCCGTTCCGCTATAAGTTCAGCTGGTCCCCGCTTGGCGTGCTGAAAGCGCTGCGCTCACCGTCCAAATCCATCCGCGATTATGCCCCGCTGGACGTCGCCCGCCCGTGGGACGCGATCACCAGCTACATCGCGCCGCTGCCAACCCCAGAAAGCTTCGAGGTCTATCCCAACCGCGACTCCCTGCCTTTCATGGCCGAGTACCAATTCGAAGATCACTGGACCGTCAAGGAATTCGTCCGCGGCACGCTGCGCCTGAACGGCTGGGCTGACGCATGGTCGGACGTGTTTACCGAAATCGAGACGCTGTCCGGCGCGCAAGGCGATGCGCGCCTGAAAGAGATGTCAGATCAGTTCTGGACAGAAAACGCCTATGACGAAGGCGAGCCTGACCGCGTGGTCCTGTGCGTGGGCCTTAAGGCCGAACGCGACGGTACCGAAATCTGGCACAAAACCTACGTCATGGATGCCTGGGGCGACGCGCGCGGCACCGCGATGGCGCGGCTGGTCTCGGTCCCGGTCTCATTGGCCGTTGAAGCAGTGCTGACCCGCGCCATCCCGGCAGGCGTCCACGCCGCCCCAAGTGACCCCAAGCTGGTGCAGGACTGGATGAGCCAGATCGACCGGCTGGCACAGCACCTGCAGATCGTTGATCACCGTCGCTAAAACAAAGAACAGCCATTCCAGCTGATCTGGAATGGCTGCTGCTGCGACAGGCAATCAGATAAATTGCGCAATCACCGCTTCAATATCGACGCGATTGATCCCCAGCTCTGACAGCTCGCGGTCTGACAACCGGTTCAACTCCTGAGCCGCGCAGACGATATCCCGGCTGATCGCACGCATCTGCATCGCCCGGTCGAACAACACCAACGCGCTGCTCAAGGGGCACTTATCCCAAGTCGGGCTTGTGTCCAGCATGGTTCACCTCCTCCTGTTGACCACCGCAAGGCCACGGGGCTTAACGCTGCGCCCGATAGGGACGGTTATGATAAACGCTCTGATAGGCCCGCTGCCGGATCTCACCACGCGGAACACCAATATCATTCAGTTGACGGTCGCTCAGATGCTCCAGATCGCGAATGGTCTTGGCCAGCCGCGTGCGGCGAAAGGTTTCAACCTTCGCCTCAGCATACGAGTCGAACAGCCCCCAAAAGAACGGTTTTTTCTGAACCTGAGCAGTTTGTGCATATGTCATCAGACGTCCTCCAAATCTGAGTTGCGTTTCCCTTCACACATCAGATAAAGGAGGCCCGCGTTAACGGCACCGGACCATTAGATTAAGGTTCGTTAACCTTGCGCCCCCGATCCATCCGGCGTTTCGAAACCCCGGACCAAGCAAACAGACCTCGACAACAAGCCACAAAAAAAGACCGCAAAAACGCGATCCTTCATCTGGCCATAAATATCCCGGGGAGCCGCCATTGGATGCGCCATTGGTTCAAGGACCAATGGCGGCGGGCTGGCCCCTCGCTCCGACCGCGCCCGCTAGCACCTACATCAGGTCGTTCTCGACATCCTCCGCCGAGATCCCCAAGGCATCCAACCCGTTCTCAAGGTGATCCGACAGATGCGGCGTGCCGATCAGATAATCCGCACAAGGGGTCGAGGCCTCGGATTTGGCGGTAGCGATGGCTTCGGCCAGGTCTTCGGCGAAAAAGCTCTCGCGACCGATCCACATGACTGCGACCAGTTCCGCCTGCTCATCCTCGCCCATCCGGTCGATGAATGCGCGCAATTCGCCCTCGGCCCGATCCAGCTCGCGCCCCATCATGGCGACCTGGGCGATTTTTCTTGCCGAGATTTCCAACATCTGTCCCAACTCCTCGTCTTCGCGGTTCAGACTTATCTGAACCACGCCACAAGACACCCGTCTTTGATCTTACGCAAGCCGGCAATGTTTACTGGCGCGAGCGCGAAACGGGCCGATCCGGCACCGGAGCCGTGCGAAACGGGCTGAACCGCGCTTTCTTCAGCCACAGTTTCAACGCCTGCCAATGGATCAAGAACACCGCCCGCCGCGCCCCGAAAGGCCGCCGCCAAAGCGAGCGCAGGATCGCACGGTTGCTCAGCGGCGCACGCATCCCTGTCAGCGTTGCGATCAGTCCGCCCCTGTCGCGACCGTAATCAATCCAGACCCCAACCCGGTCCGGGCGATAGTCGAAGCGGAAGGTATAGGTGCCCTCGATCTGCTGAAACGGCGAAACGTGCATCAGCTTGTCGGCCAAAATCCGGTCTGTCGGCTCGATCGGCGACAAGTCAGGCTTGTGGCACAGATAGCTGTGGCGCGTGCCATAGGTGTTCGTCACCTCCGCCACCACGGCATAAAGCTGGTCCACCTCATCGAAACAGAACCAGAAGCTGACGGGGTTGAACACATGGCCCAACACGCGCGGTTGCGTCAGCAAGGTCATCCGCGCCGGTTGCGGCACGGCTTGTTCGTCAAACCGCTCACGCAGCCAGATCGCGCCCCGACCCTGACCGGGCTCACCACCATGATCGCAATCCCGCCAGTTGGTCACGTTGGCGCTGTTGACCGAAAACAGAGCCGGGGTCTCGGGCCGCGCCTCGGGGTCGAACAGAATGTAGTCGACCGAATAGCGGAACGCATTCTCGATCGCGCCCTTGCGCCCGTGATAGGTGTGACCCGCTATATGATCGACCCGGTCCATGTTTTCCGATCTGCCCGTAAACTGTTAAAACGACGCTGTTTTCCACACATGCGCCCGTTCCATACTACGATATCTAGCGCAGTTTGGATGAAAATAAGCCCGCAAACTGATCCGGCTTGGGCTGCGCCGCGTATTGTGATTATGTTTACCGAGACTGACACCGTGACTCTGGACGAACCGGCGGCCGAGGCTGCTCCGAAACGTGCCATGCGCGGACCCAGACGAAGCAGGGGCAGGCCGGTGAACGGATCGAAGAACATATGTGACACGCGGCAGGACTGGGCGGATCATATAAAACGCATCCGCGACGCGCAGGATCAGGCCGCCTTTGCCGAGCTGTTTCAGCATTTCGCGCCCCGGATCAAGGCGTTCCTGATCAAGTCGGGCTCGGATGCCACCATGGCCGAGGAATGCGCACAAGAGGTGATGGCGACCCTGTGGCACAAGGCACATCTGTTCGATCCGACACGGGCCACCGTGGCCACATGGGTGTTCACAATCGCGCGGAACAAGCGCATCGACGTGATCCGCAAACAACGCCGCCCCGAGCCCGAAGATCTGGGCTGGGGCCCCGAAGCCGAGCCGGAACAAGAGGACGTTCTGGCGCTACAACAAGAAACCGCGCAGCTGCGCACCGCTTTGACCGCGTTGCCAGAGGCGCAAAGACAGCTGATCGAGAAAGCCTATTTTGGTGATCTGAGCCATCGGGAAATCGCATCTCAGACCGGATTGCCACTGGGCACGATCAAATCACGGATACGGCTGGCGCTGGACCGCCTGCGCCATGCGATGAACTGAGATGAAGATGATGGAACAGAAGATCAAACATCACCTGACCGACGACCTGCTGATGGCCTATGCCGCAGGCAACCTGCCCGAGGCGTTCGACCTGATGGTCGCCACGCACCTGTCGCTCTGTGACCACTGCCGCGCCCGGGCCGAAAGCTTTGATGCGGTGGGCGGCTGCGTGCTGGACGAACAGACCGGCTCGGCCCAGATGGGTCAGGACTCGCTGGCCGCAACCATGGCGCTGATTGCGCAGGGTGCGCCGACGCCCAAGCCTGCGCGCGCCGCCTGTTCGGTGCTGCCCGCCCCGCTGCAGGATTATGTCGGTGGCGATGTAACCGCGATCAAGTGGAAACCCATCGGCATGGGGGTCAAGCAAGCCATCCTGCCCACCACGCGCGAGGCCACCGCCCGGCTTTTGTTCATCCCCGCCGGCGCGGCTGTGCCCGATCACAGCCACCATGGCATCGAACTGACCATGGTTCTGCAGGGCGCGTTCTCGGACGAGGTCGACCATTTCGCCCGCGGCGATGTGGAAATCGCCGACGAGGATCTGCACCATACTCCGGTGGCGGACATGGTCGAGGACTGCATCTGTTTCGCGGTCACCGATGCGCCGCTGAAGTTCACCAAGCTGATGCCGCGCCTGTTCCAGCCCTTCCTGCGCATTTGACCCGCATGTGACCGGCTGAAGCGAACCAGTGCGCGGGCGAGGAGGTCTCTGTCATGATCAAACCCCTGACCCTGTCAGCCTGCCTGTTGTTTTGTGCCAGCAGTCTGTCGGCCCAGATGACCGCTGACGTAAAGTTCCAGCCCGGCAATTTCGGGACAATGGTGAGCGGAACCATCACAGGCGACGAATATTTCGACTACAAGCTGGGCGCGAAGGCGGGTCAGGAGATGTTCGCAGACCTCGCAGTCAGCGACACCAGTGGCAATGGCGTGATCTATTTCAACATCCTGCCACCGGGCAGCGATGGTGTTGCGATCTATAACGGCTCGATTGGCGGCAACACCGCCCGGATCGACCTGCCCGAGGACGGGGATTACACGATCCGCGTCTACCTGATGGGCAATGATCGCAATACCGGCAAGACGGTCGGTTACAATCTGGACCTTTCAATCCAGTAGCGCCTAACCCTCGGTCTTGCCCAGCGGCACCACGTTGGTGTGATCCTCGGGGGCCAGTTCCTCGAAATCGAAATTGTCCAGCCGCTGCGCCCGACGCCCGGCCTTTTCGGCGCTGATCTTGATTTCAGAGATATCCTTGGCCGCCTGTCCAAAATGCCGATCAAGGTTGGACACACGGTCGCCCAACCGGTCCACATCCTTGTGCAGCATGCCCAGCTCTTTACGGATCGCACCCGCCTGTTCCCGCATCCGCGCGTCTTTCAGGATCGCGCGCATCGTGTTCAGCGTCGCCATGCAGGTGGTCGGCGACACGATCCACACCCGCGCCGCGAACCCTTCGCGCACCACATCCGGCAAGCGCGCGTGCAACTCGGCATAGATCGCCTCGGACGGGACGAACATCAGCGCACCATCGGCGGTTTCGCCGTCCAGGACGTATTTCTCGGATATCGCCTTGATATGCACCTTTACCGCGGCACCAAATGCGCGCAGGCATTTGTCGACTTCTTCACGAGTCTGCGCGGCGGCCAGCGCCTCAAAATCCTCCAGCGGGAATTTGGCGTCGATCACAATGGGCCCGGGCGGGTTGGGCAGGTGAATCAGGCAATCGGCACGCTTGCCGTTCGACAGGGTCGCCTGCAGCGAATAGCTGTCGGCGGGCAGCGCCTTGGAGACAATATCGTTCAGCTGAATCTCACCAAACATGCCGCGTCGCTGCTTGTTCGACAGGATATCCTGCAAACTCAACACATCGCCCGACAGTTTGGTGATATTGTCCTGCGCCTTGTCGATGGCCGCCAGACGCTCCTGCAACTGCGTCAGAGAGGTCGCGGTCTGTTTTGACGAGCCATGCAGGGTCTCCTTCATCCGCTCCTGCATCTCAGCCAAGGCGCGCGCCGATTTCATCGCATTGTCCGCCAGCCGGTCGTTCATCTGCTGTTGCACCGAGGACAGGCGCGATTCGACCGTCTGGATCACCTGCACCTGCGCATTGGCCTGCGTGTCCGAGACATGCTGCAATCCGCCGCGCAACTGCTCCTGACCCTGCCCCAACTGCTGCACATGCTGACCCAGATGCGCCATTTGCCGCGCCAGGGGTTCCGCCATCCGCGCAGAGCGCTGTGCCGCGCGCAGCGACATGAACAGCAGCAGCAGGATCAGCGCGACAACGCCGCCTGCGATCAGGATCACGGGGTCGGTCAGCGCCACTTGGGTTCCAGCAATCTCGATCATGTCGCCTCGGATGTTCTTGTTTTATTCTTCATAACCCGGTCGCGCGCCGGGATCAACTGCGCCCGAACAGGCGTTCGATATCGCTGAGCTTGAGTTCCACATAAGTCGGCCGCCCGTGGTTGCACTGCCCGGAATGGGGCGTCGCCTCCATCTCGCGCAGCAGGGCATTCATTTCTTCGGCCCGCATCCGGCGGCCAGACCGGACCGAGCCATGGCAGGCCACGCGGGACAGGATCGCCTCGATCCGTGCTTGAACGGTCTGGCTTTCGCCCTGATCGGCCAGTTCATCAAGGATGTCGAGGATCATCGCACGGGCATCAACTTCGCCCAGAATGGCCGGGGTTTCCCGGACCGCAATGGCTCCGCCGCCGAAGGGTTCCAGCGTCAGGCCAAGGCGCGCCAGATCGTCGGCAACGGCCATCAGACGGGCGCAATCCCCTTCGGACAATTCCACGATCTCGGGGATCAGCAGCGCCTGCGCCGCAACGCCATTTTCAGCCATCTGGGTTTTCAGCTTTTCATAGACCAGCCGCTCATGTGCTGCGTGCTGGTCGACAATCACCATGCCATCGGCGGTCTGGGCAATGATGTAATTCTCATGCACCTGCCCGCGCGCAGCGCCCAAGGGCAAATCATCCGCCGGAGGCTCGGTGACGGGCGCGGGTTCTGGCGCGGGTTCGACAATGCGACCGCTGTAATCCTGCGACAGTTCGGCAAAGCCAGGGGACTGGGCCCGGTACGCTGCCTGCCGTGCGGCTTGTGAGGGCCGGTCCATCTGATAGACTCGCGCGGGGGCGGTCGGTGCGGTCTCGGGTCGCATCGCGCCCAAGGTCGCATTGGCCACGGTCGAGGACGCCCGGTGCCCGGCCTCGGCCAGCGCATGCCGCAAGGCCGAAACGATCAGCCCGCGCGCGATGCCGGGATCGCGGAACCGGACCTCGGATTTCGCGGGATGCACATTCACATCCACCAGCGTCGGATCACAGTCGATGAACAGGGCCGCGGCAGGGTGGCGGTCGCGGCTGAGGAAATCGAAATAGGCTGCGCGCAGCGCTCCGGTCAGCATCTTGTCCCGCACTGGGCGGCCATTGACGAACAGGTATTGCGCCACCGCAGCGCCTCGCGAATAGGTCGGCAGGGCGGCATAGCCATACAGCCGTATCCCCTCTCGGGTCGTGTCGATGCGCAGGGCGTTCTCGGCAAACTCGCGGCCAATCACCCGCGCCAGACGGGCGTGCAGGGCATCAAAGAGGTCGCCGTTTTCACGGTCAGCGCGGAAAGTCACGCGCCCCTCGCCCCCACCTGACACATCGCGCAGAGTGAAGGTGATCGACGGTTCAGCCATCGCCAAACGTTTGACCGTGTCCGAGATCGCCTGCGCCTCGGCCCGGTCGGTGCGCATGAATTTCAGGCGTGCGGGCGTGGCAAAGAACAGATCGCGCAGCTCGACCACCGTACCCGCGCGCAGGGCGGCGGGTTTCACCGCCTCCATCTGCCCGCCTGCAACACGGACCTGCGCAGCCTCGCCCCCCGGGACCCGGCTGGTGATGGTCAGACGGCCCACCGCGCCCAGCGAGGGCAGCGCTTCACCCCGGAAGCCGAAGGTATGGATGTTGAGCAGGTCGGAACCGTCGATCTTGGACGTCGCATGACGCGACAAAGCCAGAGGCAAGTCTTCGGCCGTAATGCCACACCCGTCATCGGTGACGCGAATCAGGGTCTTGCCGCCGTCGGCGATGTCGATGGCGATGCGCGTGGCCCCGGCGTCGATGGCATTTTCGACAAGTTCCTTGACCGCCGAAGCCGGGCGCTCCACCACTTCACCGGCGGCGATGCGGTTGATCGCTGCATCGTCAAGCTGCCGGATCACCGGGCGATTTTCGCTGATATTGGGGTTTGCCTGCGCCATACCACCAGACCTAGCACAGGCCTGTGCGATTCTGCCACTGGTTTGATCAGAAATGAGCGCCCAGAAATGAGGCGTCCGGCCAGTTTGACCATGCTGACAAGGGGGTCGCGGCAACGGTCGAAACTGTCCGGACAAGCCAAAGTGAGTGGTGGTCATCCAATTAACAATTGAAGGATCTTTAGCACGTAAGCCGGAATAAATCTTGTTAAGATTTAAGGATTGTTTCCATCTGGCGAAGTTTGGCCGATCTCTCGCACGCGCGATTGGCGCAAAAATGCCGGGTCAAACGGCCCCCGGCGCGCCGGATCGGGTGCGGCAGGGACCAAAGACCGCCGTTGCGGCCAGTATCAGCCCCGATACCGTCGCAATCATCCCCGCCGCGCTGACCGCATCGCCGCCTCCCAACCAAAGCGGCCCGTAGCCGGCCAGAACATAGCCCAGCACGGCGGACAGGATGGCGAAGAGGACGCTCCAGGCAATCTGCGCCTCCAGCCGGTTGGTCATCATCCGCGCGGCAGCGGGCGGGCAGATGAACATGGCGATAACGATAATCGAGCCGACGGCGTCAAACGCCGCCACGGCTGCAATCGCCGCGGTGAGGATCAGCGCCAGACCCAGCGGGCCGGTGCGGATGCCGATGGTGCGGGCAAAGCCTTCGTCGAAGGTCGAAATCTTCAGGGGCCTCCAGAACAGCCAGGTGAACAGGATCACGCCCACCAGCGTCAACGCGATGCGCGGCAACTCGGGCGGCAGCCCCGCCAACGCCTGCAGGTCCAGCACCGAGGCCCAGCCGGTTGCGTCCAGCCAGATCAGGCTTTCCAGATTTCCGTAAAGCGCATGTTCCACATCCAGATGCACCGTCGAGGTATCCGTCTGCTCCAGCAGCAGCACACCGCCTGCGAACATGGTGGTGAATACAACGCCCATCGCCGCGCCGGGCTCGATGCGGCCCAGCCGCCGGATTGCCTCGATCATCACCACGGCGACCACAGCGGCCCCGGCAGCGCCCAGCATCATGGGCCAGGTCGAGATCGCTCCGGTCAGCAGAAAGGCCACGACGATGCCCGGCAGCACCACATGGCTGATCGCGTCGCCGATCAGGGCCTGCTTGCGCAGCACCAGAAAGTTGCCCGGCAGCGCGCAGGCAATCGCCGCGAAGGTGCCGATCAACAGGGGCGTCAGCGACAGAGGGACGAATTCTTCACCACTCATGGCAGAACCCCTTGCGGGCCGCCGATGCGGCGGTCGATTTCGGCGATCTGGTCGCGGGTCAGGACGGTCTCGATATCGCGCAGCCCGTCATAGAGCGCGGCGGTCGCCTCATGCGCCTGATCGGCGCGGACGATGTCCCAGCGTTTCTCATCCCGCAGGGCCTTGGCGGCGCGGGCCTTGCCCGCCTCGGTCGCCACGCCATCGGCACGGGCCAGCCCGGCGCGGCGCAGCAGGCGGATGGTCAGCGGCTCATAGATCGTCTGCCCCTGCGCCAGCGCCAGCAGCCCCTGCCGGATATGCACCCGGCGCTGAAACCGCAGGTGGCGCAGCACGGCGGCCAGCACGCCGCGTACAGGCGCCAACAGCAGCGACAACGCAAAGAAGCCAAAGCTGACCAGCACGATGATCGGCCCCGTAGGCAGGTTCGGGGCCGAGGCCGACAGCGCGGCCCCCAGATAGCCCGCCAGACCGCCCGCCAGACCGGCCAACAAAACCACCCGGTCCGAGCGTTCGGTCCAGAAGCGCGCGGTCACTGGCGGGATGATCAGCAGCGCGACGATCAGGATCAGGCCGACGATCTTGAGGCCCACAACCGTCACCGCCATGACCAGCCCCATCATCGCCAGATCGATCCGGTGCACCGGCACCCCCCGGGCGGCGGCATATTCGGGGTCGAACGCCACCAGCGTCATCGGGCGGCGCAGGATCATCACCAGCGCCAGCGTCGCGGCCCCTCCGATGGCGATGACCAGCGCATCGGCCCACAGCATCCCGGCGGTCGAGCCCAGCAGGAACCCTTCGAGCCCCGCCTGACGGCCCACGCCCATGGTCTGAATGATCGTCAGCAAAACGATGCCAAAACCGAAGAACACCGACAGGACCGCTCCGATCGCTGCATCCTCGGCCAGACGGGTGCGGCGGGTCAGCCAGTTCAGGCACAACAGCCCGACCCACGCGGACAGGGCAGACCCGACCAGCAGGCCCGGCAGGTTGCGCCCGTCACCACCCAGCGCCACCAGCACCATGAAGGCCAGACAGACCCCCGGCAGGGTCGCATGGCTGATGGCGTCGCTGACCAGCGCGCGTTTGCGCAGAAACAGGAAGGTGCCGGTCACCCCGGCGGACACGCCCAGCAAGCTCGCACCGATGGCGACCAGCGAGGCGTTATAACCAAGCTGAAGAGTCAGCGCGTCCCACAGCATGACCTAGCCCAGCGCGCGCGAAATCTGGTCGATCTGCGCGGTGGCCAGACGGCCCCCATACGCCGCTTGCAGAGTCTCGGCGGTGAAGGCCTCGGCCACGGGGCCTTCGGCGACCTTGCGGGTGTTGATCAGGAACACATGGTCGAAATAGTCGGTCACCGTGGCCAGGTCGTGATGCACCACCACGACGGTCTTGCCCGCCTCTTTCAGCGATTTCAGCACCGCTATGATGGCCTTTTCCGTGGCCGCATCGACCCCGGCAAAGGGTTCGTCCAGCAGATACAGATCGGCCCCCTGCGCCAGCGCACGGGCCAGAAACACCCGCTGTTGCTGGCCGCCGGACAACTGGCCGATCTGACGGTCGGCGAAATCATGCATTCCGACGCGGTTCAGACAATCCACCGCGCGCGCCATGTGCCGGGCACGAACGCGGCCCAGCAGACCCAACTCGCGCGACAGGCCCATCAGCACCACGTCGATCACGCGGGTCGGGAAATCCCAATCCACACTGGCACGCTGCGGCACATAAGCGATGCGGGCGCGCTGCTGCCCGAGCGGTTTGCCATCAACCGTCACCTGCCCGGACAGAGGTTTGACGATCCCCAGCGCCGCTTTCAGCAGCGTCGACTTACCCGCACCATTGGGGCCGATGATTGCGGTCATCGCGCCGGGCTGCACGGTCATGTCGACAGAGAACACCGCGGGTTTCTGACCGTAGGAAACAGTCAGGCCACGAATGGCCAGCGGGCTGGTTTCAACGCCCTGCCCCGCGACCGCTACGCCCTGATCCGATGCCAGTTTCAACATGGCTTAAAACCCCGCCGACAATTTGCCGTCCATGCCGCCGCCCGGCGCGTCCGCGCCCAAAGCGCCCGCAATCACGGTGATATTATGGTCAAGCATTCCGACATATGTGCCCTCGTAAGTGCCAGGCTCGCCCATCGCGTCCGAGAACAGCTCACCGCCCACGCGGACCTCATGCCCCTTGGCCGCAGCCCCTTCGATCAGCGCGCGGATGGAACGATCAGAGACCGAGCTTTCCACAAACACAGCCGAGACTTGACGGTCGACCAGCAGATCGACCAGTTCGCCGATCCGGTTCAGACCGGCCTCGGACTGGGTCGAGATGCCCTGAATGCCCATAACCTCGAACCCGAAACTGTCGCCAAAATAGCCGAACGCATCATGCGCCGTGACCAGCACCCGCGCATTGTCCGGCACTGCGCCCAGCGTCTGCTGTGCATAGGCCGACAACCGGTCGAGATCAGCCAAATGCGCCTGCGCGTTGGCGGCAAAGCTGTCGGCGGCCTCGGGGCGGGCCTCGGTCAGGGCGGTTTGCACTTCGATCACCACATCGCGCCACAGGTCGGGCGTCATCCACAGATGCGGGTCGTATTTGTCGGCGTAATCGTCATGAGCGCGCAGTTTCGACGTGTCGATACCTTCGGCCACGGCCACCACGGCGCGTTTGCGGCCGAGGTCATGGAAGAAGTCCTCCATCTGCGCCTCAAGATACAGGCCATGCCACAGAACCAGATCGGCGCGGGTCATCGCCACGATGTCGCTGCGGGTCTGGCGATAGGCATGGGGATCGACGCCGGGGCCCATCAGGCCCTTGACCTCGACCAGATCGCCGCCGACCTGACGGGCCGCATCGGCAATCATGCCGGTGGTGGCGACCACTTTCAGCGGCGCCTCGGCCCACCCGGTCACGGGCAACGTTACGGCAAAGGCCAAAGCCGCTATGAAGCTGCGACGAATCATGTTCAACCCCAAGTCATGTGATGTGGCAAGACTGAATATGCGAACCATTCGCAACTAAGTCAATGCTATTGAGAATTATTCGCAATAAATCGCCTGTTTTTGTCCATTTGGTCAAAAAAGATGCCCATCGGTGGTGCCCTGTGTCTTCCATTCCATGGCATGTCATGCGATTTTGGCGCAAACCTCCCAAAGGATGTGAAGATGGAAACGCAGAGCTCAGAAAGCCCCGTGCGCACCGCGCATCTGCCACAAGTGACCGAGCCCCGCAATCCGGGCATGGCGCTGGATGTGGACTGGGTGCGCGCCGTTCAGGCCAACACCTCGGCCATTGAACGCCGCGCGGCGACCCTGCCGGGGCGGCGGTCGGTGAAGAAGGACTATCAGGCGGCGTGGCTGCTGAAGGCGATCACGATGATCGACCTGACCACGCTGGCGGGCGATGACACGGTGGGCCGCGTGCGCCGCCTGTGCGCCAAGGCCCGCCAACCGGTTGCGCCCGCGCTGCTGCAGGCGATGGACATGCCCCCGATCACCACCGGCGCGGTCTGCGTCTATCACGACATGATCGAACCCGCCGTTGCAGCGCTGAAGGGCACCGGCGTTCCGGTGGCTGCCGTCTCCACGGGCTTCCCGGCGGGTCTGTCGCCCTTCCATCTGCGCGTGGCCGAGATCGAGGAAAGCGTGAAAGCCGGGGCCGAGGAGATCGACATCGTGATCTCGCGCCGCCATGTGCTGTCGGGCGATTGGCAGGCCTTGTATGATGAGATGAAAGCCTTCCGCGCCGCCTGCAGCGACGCGCATGTAAAGGCCATTCTGGCGACCGGAGAGTTGGGCAGCCTGCGCAACGTCGCCCGCGCCTCGGTCGTGTGCATGATGGCGGGGGCGGATTTCATCAAGACCTCGACCGGCAAGGAAAGTGTGAACGCGACGCTGCCGGTGTCGTTGGTGATGATCCGGGCGATCCGCGACTATTATGACCGCACCGGGTACCGTGTAGGATACAAGCCCGCAGGCGGGATTTCGAAAGCCAAGGACGCACTGGTCTATCTGTCGCTGATCAAGGATGAACTGGGCGACCGCTGGCTGGAACCGGACCTGTTCCGGTTCGGTGCATCATCGCTGCTGGGCGATATCGAGCGGCAGCTGGAACATTATGTCACCGGGGCTTACTCGGCTGGCTATCGTCACTCCATGGGCTGAGGGCACAACAATGACAGTCAAAGAAATCTTCGACACCATGGACTATGGCCCCGCCCCCGAAAGCGCCGCCGAGGCTTTGGCCTGGCTGGTCGATCAGGGCGACCGGTTCGGGCATTACATCGATGGGGCTTTCACCAAGCCCGGCAAAGGCTTTGACAGCCGCAACCCGGCAACGGGCGAGGTTCTGGCCACGCTCACCCAAGCCACGCAGGCTGATGTGGACGCCGCCGTGGCCGCCGCGCGCAAGGCGCAGCCGAAATGGGCCGGGTTGGGCGGCGCGGGCCGGGCGCGGTATCTTTATGCGCTCGCAAGGCTGCTGCAGAAACACGCGCGGTTGTTTGCGGTGCTGGAAAGCCTTGATAACGGCAAGCCGATCCGCGAGGCGCGGGATATCGATATCCCTCTGGTCCAGCGGCATTTCTACTATCACGCGGGCATGGCACAGCTGATGGAGAGCGAGCTGCCCGATGCCGAACCTCTGGGTGTGTGCGGCCAGATCATCCCGTGGAACTTCCCGCTGCTGATGCTGGCGTGGAAGGTTGCGCCTGCGCTGGCGATGGGCAACACGGTGGTTCTGAAACCGGCCGAGTATACCTCGCTGACCGCATTGCTGTTTGCCGATATCTGCGGCCAAGCCGGGCTGCCTAAGGGCGTGGTCAATATCGTCACCGGCGACGGCGCGGTGGGTGAGATGATCGTGGCCTCGGATGTGGACAAGATCGCCTTTACCGGCTCGACCTCAGTCGGACGGCGTATCCGCGAGGCGACCGCCGGGTCGGGCAAGGCGCTGACGCTGGAACTGGGCGGCAAGTCGTCTTATGTGGTGTTTGACGATGCCGATATCGACTCGGCCATCGAAGGGCTGGTCGACGCGATCTGGTTCAATCAGGGTCAGGTCTGCTGTGCGGGCTCGCGCCTGTTGGTGCAGGAAGGCATTGCCGAGCGGTTCTATGACAAGCTGCGCGCGCGGATGGACAAGCTGCGGGTGGGCGATCCGCTGGACAAATGCATCGACGTGGGCGCGGTCGTGGACCCGATCCAGTTGCAGGCGATCACGCGGATGGTTGACGGCAACACCGTGGGCCAGATGCACCGCGCGGCCTGTGACATGCCCGAGAACGGGTGTTTCTATCCCCCGACGCTGATCACCGGGCTCGAGACCTCGGACCCGCTGATGCAGGAGGAGATCTTTGGCCCGGTGCTGGTGTCCTCGACCTTCCGCACCCCGGCTGAGGCGGTGGAACTGGCCAACAACACCCGCTATGGGCTGGCCGCGACCGTATGGACCGAGAACGTGAATCTGGCGCTGGACATCGCGCCCAAGCTGGTTGCGGGTGTGGTCTGGGTCAATGCCACCAACCTGTTCGACGCCGCTGCCGGGTTTGGCGGCGTGCGCGAAAGCGGCTTTGGCCGTGAGGGCGGCTGGGAAGGGCTGGCGGCCTATACCCGGCCCAAGGGCAAAGCCAAAGCGCTGACCAAGATCGAGGCGGCCTCGGGCCAGGGGGCCTCGGTTGATCCCATCGACCGGACTGCCAAGATGTATGTCGGCGGCAAGCAGGCGCGGCCCGATGGCGGCTATTCAAAACCTGTCTGGGGCAAGTCAGGCCTGCTGGGTCATGTCGGGCTGGCCAACCGCAAGGACGTGCGCAACGCGGTCGAGGCCGCGGCGGGCGCAAAAGGCTGGTCCAAGACCACCGGCCATCTGCGGGCGCAGATTCTGTATTACATCGGCGAAAACCTCTCGGCCCGCGCGGGCGAGTTCGCCGCGCGGATCGACGCCATGACCGGCAAGAAGGGCGGCGCGCAAGAGGTCGAGACCGCGATCCAGCGCCTGTTCACCGCTGCCGCATGGGCCGACAAATATGACGGTCAGGTGCATGGCGTGCCGATCCGAGGCGTGGCGCTTGCGATGAAGGAACCGGTGGGCGTGATCGGTGCGCTTTGCGCGGATGAAGCGCCGCTGCTGGGTCTTGTTTCGGTCCTGGCCCCGGCGATTGCGATGGGCAACCGGGTGGTGTTGGCGACAAGTGAGCCCTACCCGCTGGCGGCGACCGATTTCTATCAGATCCTTGAAACCTCGGACGTGCCCGCGGGCGTGGTGAACATCCTCACCGGCAGCCATGCGGAACTGGCCGGACCGCTGGCGTCGCATCTGAATGTGGATGCGGTCTGGTCCTTCTCGTCCACCGATCTGTCAGCGCAGATCGAAAAGGCGTCCGCCGGGAACCTCAAGCGTACATGGGTCAATAACGCGACGGCATTTGACTGGACCGTGGACCATTCGCGCCGCTTCCTGCAGGCTGCGACCGAAGTGAAGAACATCTGGGTGCCCTACGGCGAGTAGGGCTCCCGTAAGGGAGGCCCATATGGATTTTTCAGGCAAGACCGCCATCGTCATCGGCGGCACCAGCGGTATCAACCGGGGCATTGCCGAGGCCTTTGCCGCCGCAGGCGCAAAGCTGGCCGTGGCCAGCCGGTCGCGGGACAAGGTGGACGATACCGTCGCCGCGCTGAAAGCCGCAGGCGCGCAGGATGCCATCGGTGCTGCGTTCGACGTGCGCGACCCGGACGCGGTGGCCGCTGGCCTGCAACAGTTCCACGAGGCATTTGGCGATTTCAACGTGCTGATCTCGGGCGCGGCGGGCAACTTTCCGGCGCTGGCGGCGGAGATGTCGGTCAATGCGTTCAAGACGGTGATCGACATCGACCTGATGGGCACGATCCACGTGATGAAGGGTGCCTATCCCTATCTGAAAAGACCCGGAGCCAGCATCATCAACATCTCGGCCCCGCAATCCTATCTGCCCTATGAGGGTCAGGCCCATGTCTGCGCCGCCAAGGCCGGGGTCGATCAGATCACCCGGACGCTGTCGATGGAATGGGGTGTCGAGGGCATCCGGGTGAATTCCGTGGTTCCGGGCTTCATCGAAGGCACCGAAGGGGCCAAGCGCCTTGCACCCACACCCGATGCGGGCGAGGCGCTGCGGCGTGACGTGCCCTTAGGCCGGTGGGGGCAACCGCAGGACGTCGCCAATGCCTGCCTGTTTCTCAGCTCGGACATGGCCAGCTATGTCAGCGGTACGGTGCTGGCGGTGGATGGCGCGCTGTATCAGCGCGGGTCCGGCAAGTTTGGCCAGATGATGGGGCAGATGCTGCGCGAGGCAAAAAAGGGCTGAGCACCGGCTCAGCCCCTGTTGGTCAGTTGGTGGTTTCCAGCCCTTCGGGCTTACCAACCACGGTGAAATGCAAACCCTCGGGGTCCAGCAATTCCGCGGCCACCCGGTTCACCTCATCCAGCGTCACTGCGTTCACCTTGTCATTGCGGGTGGCGATGTAGTCGATGGGCAGGTCCTCCATCTGCATCCCCACCATGATCCCCGCGATCTGGCCATTGCCATCAAAGCGCAGCGGATAAGCACCGGTCAGATAGGTCTTGGCATCGTCCAGCTCCGTCTGCGTCACTCCGTCGGTAGCGGCACGGGCCCATTCGGCGCGGATCACCTCGACCGCGTCGGCAATCCGGTCATTGGCCGAAGACACCGAGCCCAGATAGACCGAGGCCAGATCCTTGGGCACAAGGAAGGTCGAAACGCCATAGGTCAGTCCACGCTTCTCACGCACCTCGTGCATCAGCCGGCTTTCGAACCCGCCGCCGCCCAGAATGTGGTTCAGGATGAAGGCGGCAAAGAAATCCGGGTCGTCGCGGTCGATCCCCGCATGACCGAACAGAGCCACCGATTGCGGCGTGTCGAACTCGACCACACTGACGCCGCCGGGAATGTTGACTTCGGCCCGGCCGGGGATCGGCTTGCCGGTGTCGGGCAGATCGGCCAGCAGCGTATCCAGCAACACGCCCAGTTCCTCGGCGGTTATGTCGCCCACGGCACCCACATAGAGCCGGTCCTTGGCAAACACGTCGTTGTAGGCGGTTACGATGTCGTCGCGCGTCAGGGCCGAGACGCTGTCGATCGTCCCCTTGCCCTCGGTCCCATAGGGATGATCGCCATAAGCCATCGCCGCAAAACTCCGCCCGGCGATGTCGTTCGGGTCAGTCTGGTCCGACCGCAGGCCCGAGATCACCTGCGCGCGCACCCGGTCAATCGCATCCTGATCGAAACGCGGTTCGTGGATGGTTGTGCGCAGCAGGTCAATCACCTCGTCCCGGTTCTCGGTCAGAAACCGCGCCGAAATCGACACGGTGTCATCCGTCGCGCGATAGCTGAACGAGGCCGCCAGCGATTCCAGCTGGCGCGCATAGGTGCGGGCGTCCATCTCGCCCGCGCCCTCTTCGATCAGACCGCTCATCAGATAAACCGCACCGCGCTTGTCCGGATCGTCCAGCGATGTGCCGCCGCGGAAGCGCAGCTCCAGCGCGGTGAAGGGGATGGCGTGATCTTCGACCAGCCAGGCGGTGATGCCGCCGGGCGAGGTGACCTCTTGAATCTCGATCTCGGCCCAGGCGGGCAGCGCGATGACGAAAGCGATCAGGGTTGCGAAAATCCGTTTCATTGCGTTACCTCATCGTCGCGCATCAACCAGCCGGTGACGGATGTTTCGGGTTGCAGCACGTCGCGCGCGGCGGCGATGATCTCATCCCCGGTCACCGCCTGCAGGATATCGGGCCAGGCCTGCACATCCTCGACCGTCAGGCCGCTGGTCAGCGCCCGGCCATAGCGGTTGCCGATGCCGTCCACATTGTCCCGCGCATAGGTCTGAGCGGCGCGCAGTTGCATCTTGATCCGGTCCAGATCATCGGGATTCACCCCTTCGGCGATGAAATCGGCCACCACCTGATCCATCGCATCCTCGGCCTCTTGCAGGGAAACCCCTTCGGCCGGAACAACCAGCAGATCGAAGGTCGTGTCATCCAGCGACACGCCGCGATAGAACGCTCCGGCATAGACGACCTTCTGCTGCTCAAACTGCAGTTTCTCGTTCAGATACGAGGTCGTGCTGCCACCCAGCAACTCGGCCAGCAGAAACAGCGCGGCGGCTTTCTCTTGCGCGCCCGCGTCGCGTTCGGGGGCCAGATAGCTGCGCTGCACGTAAGGCTGTGCCACGCGCGGGTCCTTGAACGTCAGACGCCGTGCCGAGGTTTGCGGCGGTTCCTGCGACCGTATCCGTTCCGGCAGGTCCGGATTGGCCCGGATCACGCCATAATACTTCTCGGCCAGGGTCCGGACCTCGTCTGGGTCCACGTCTCCGGTGACAACCAGAATGGCGTTATTGGGCGAATAATGGATCTGGTAGAAGGACAGTGCGTCCTCCATGTCCAGCGTCTCCATCTCGTGTTTCCAGCCGATGATCGGCACGCCGTAGCGGTGGTTGAGATATTGCGCCGCGCTCATCTGTTCGCCGAACAGGGCGCGGGGATTGTTTTCGGTGCGCTGGTTGCGTTCTTCCAGAATGACGTCGCGCTCGGTCACGATGTCGTCCTCGGTCAGGCGGATGTTGCGCATCCGGTCCGCCTCCATCCGCATCATCAACTCCAGCCGGTCGGCGGCAACGCGTTGAAAATACGCGGTGTAGTCATACGAGGTGAAGGCATTGTCATTGCCGCCATTGGCCGCCACGGTGGCCGAGAACTCTCCGGCCTCAAGATCGTCGGTGGCCTTGAACAGCAGGTGTTCCAGAAAATGCGCCACGCCGGACGACCCGATCGGTTCATCCGCCGATCCGGCCCGGTACCAGACCATATGCTGCAGGACAGGGGCGCGGTGATCCTCAACCACGACGACGTCCATGCCGTTATCCAGCGTGAAGGTTGTGACCGCCTCGTGGCCTTCCTTGGCCCACAAAGGGGTCGCGGTCAGCAGGGCAGCCGACAGGGCAAGGGCCCGAACCATGGGGCATCCTCCGTTTGTTTCCTGACGTTCAAACTACGGTGGTGCCGGCTGCGTTCAAGACCGATGACGGAAAGTTAAGAAGATTTCATTCCAGCGGCGGGGCCGAGGGGGTCTCGATCCCGCGCTGCCGCGCGGCTTCGTTGGCGTCGTTGGCATCGATGGCCTGACGCCGATAGGCCTGCGCGTAGCGGTCAACCGGGAACAGGCGCAGGCGGGTGAAACGTTCCTGCCGTTTGCGGAAGGCCGCATCCTCTTCGGCCAGCACCTGCCGCGTATCGGCGGCAACACCATAGCGGCTGGACGCCGTCACCAGCGCCGCATCGCCCGAGGGGATCGCCCCATTGGGGTTCAGCGCCGTTTCCTTGCCGCCCAGCGCCACCACCGCATCCGCCTTGGGGTTCGGATCGGTCAGATTCGCACCGCCCGGCGTGGGAGCCGGCAAAAAGGCGTAATCCTTGGGCTCGGTCAGCGGTTTCACGGGCAGCACCGAGAACTCATCCGGGCCCTGCCCCGGCGCGCGCAGATTGCGCAGACCGATATCGGAACAGCCCGCAACCGCGAGCGTCAGGATCAGAATGGCGTGCGGCGTCCGCATGAGTGTCTCCAGCCAGTTTCCACGCGCTTTTAGCCCATTTGAACGGGCGCGTCACGAGGGCTTTTTGCCCTCGAACAGCACCAGCCCGATTGCGCCGACAAAAATGAACACATCCGCCAGATTGAAGACGAAAGGGTTGTTGATGCCGCAGCAGGACATATTGAGAAAGTCCAGAACATAGCCATAAAGCACCCGGTCCACGACATTTCCCAGCGCCCCGCCGATCAGCAGGCCACCACAGATGGCCATCAGCTTGGTCGGCGCGGTACGGCCCAGCCAGATCAAAACACCAACGCAGATCGCGACAGAAATCCCGATCAGCACCCAGCGGGCGGCATCGCTGTCGCCCTGAAACAGGCCGAAATTGATGCCGCGATTCTCGCCGTATTTGAACACCAGCAGCGGCGGCAACACATCGATATCGCCCTGCGCCACGCGCATCACGTGAACGACCAGATATTTGCTGATCTGGTCGGTCGCAAAGGCAGCCAGCGCAGCCCAGAGAAGCAGCGGATTGCGCATCAGTGGCGGAAATGCCGCATGCCGGTGAAGACCATGGCCAGACCGGCCTCATCCGCAGCGGCAATCACCTCGTCATCGCGCATCGAGCCGCCGGGCTGGATCACGCAGGTTGCACCGGCTTCGGCGGCCTCCATCAGACCATCGGGGAAGGGGAAGAACGCATCCGACGCCACCGCCGAGCCGATGGTCAGCGGTTGCGGCAGGCCCAGCACATCGGCCATGCGCTCGGCCTTCTTGGCCGCGATCAGGGCCGAATCCACGCGGCTCATCTGGCCTGCGCCCACGCCTACGGTTGCACCGTCTTTGACATAGACGATGGCGTTCGATTTGACGTGCTTCGCCACTTTCCACGCGAACAGCAGGTCGCGCATCTGCTCGTCGGTCGGGGCTTTCTTGGTGACAACCTTCAGGTCATCCATACCGACAAAGCCATTGTCCTTGTCCTGCACCAGCAGACCTCCGGCGACCTGGCGCACGGTTTTGCCGCCCGCAGTCACATCCGGCAGACCCTCGGTCGTCAGCAGGCGCAGGTTCTTCTTGGCGGCAAAGATCGCTTTGGCCTCGTCTGACGCACCCGGAGCGATCACGACCTCGGTGAAAATCCCTGTGATCTCTTGCGCGGTTTCCGCATCCAGCGGCTGGTTCAATGCCACGATCCCACCAAAGGCCGAGGTGCGGTCACAGTCGAACGCGGCCTTATAGGCCTCAAGCAGCGTCGCGCCTTTGGCCACGCCGCAGGGGTTGGCGTGTTTGATGATGGCACAGGCGGCACCCTCTGCCGGGTCAAACTCAGCCACCAGTTCGAACGCCGCATCGGTGTCATTGATGTTGTTATAGCTCAGTTCCTTGCCCTGATGCTGCACCGCCGTGGCCACGCCCGGGCGGTTCGTACCGTCGGTGTAGAACGCCGCTGACTGATGGCTGTTCTCGCCATAGCGCAGAGTCTGTTTCAGTTCACCAGCAAAGGCGCGGCGTTTCGGGGCCTCAAGCTCCAGCGCGCCGGCCAGCCAGTTCGACACGGCGGTGTCATAAGCGGCGGTACGGGCATAGGCCTTTTGTGCCAGCTTGCGGCGGAATTTCGGGCAGGTCGCGCCGTTATGCTGGTCCATGTCGCCCAGCAGCTTGTCATAATCCTCGACATCCACGACCACGTTCACAAAGGCATGGTTCTTGGCCGCCGCGCGGATCATCGCCGGGCCGCCAATGTCGATATTCTCGACACATTCGTCATAGCCTGCACCTTTGGCCACGGTCGCCTCGAACGGATAGAGGTTCACCACCAGCAGGTCGATCGCGCCGATCCCATGTTCGGTCATCGCCGCCACATGCGTGTCATTGTCCCGCAGCGCCAGCAGCCCACCATGCACCATCGGGTGCAGCGTTTTCACCCGGCCATCCATCATCTCGGGGAAACCGGTGACCTCGCTGACATCCTTCACCGCCAGCCCCGCATCGCGAAGCGCCTTTGCCGTGCCGCCGGTCGACAGCAGCTCGACCCCGCGCTCGGCCAAGGCCTTGCCCAGCTCGATCAGCCCGGTCTTGTCGGAAACGGAAAGCAACGCGCGGCGCACGGGGTGAAGATCGGTCATGGGTCCAAAGGTCCTTTTGGCGTCAGTCGAATACGGGCTCGTCCCGGTGCGTGTCCCGCACGGCATAGGCTGTATCCTGAGCCTTCCGCAGCGTCCACCGGATGCGCGTCGCATACTCCATTGCGCGGCCAGAGAGAACGATCTGTTTTGTCGCGCGTGGCTTCAAGCGACCTTTTTCAAGATAAACGCTTGGTTCGACTGACAACTTTCCGATGTTGTCATGGCGGAAAACCCAGATCTCACCGCTTTTCAGCGCCATCGACACCGCAGCACCTCCCAGATCCAGTGCCGCATCAACGTCGGGATGCAGGTGGAAACGGATATCAAAGCCGATCCCTTTGAGGTTCGCCGCGTCCATCGCCCGGTCAAACTGCCGCTTGGCCTTGTCGGTGGCGGTCAGCAGAATATCCTCGCCTACCAATTCACGCCCATCAAAGCGCAGCTCAAGCGTCCGGGCGTGGGTCAGACCGAAGACCTTGGCGTACCCGTCGTGCCCGGCCATGAACCGAGTGCCCTCGAAGGCGTCCTCGAAATCCACCGGCACGTCTTGCGGGCCATCGACCAGCGCCTCATGCGCAGCACCTTTCATCGGCGCGGCAAGGCGGGCGCTGGAATATCCGTCAACGCACAGCGTCGAATGCGAGGGCGTCGCCCGTCCCGCCCGCCGCCAATCCTGCCCGAAGCTGCCGCCCGAACCGCAATTCACGATCAGCGGGCGGCGACCCGAGGTCAGTTCAAACGCAAGGGTCGAAGCATGGGCATTGTACGACGCGGCCCCTTTGGGCGGTGCGCTGGCATCCACCAGAACCGTAGTCCGCGACGCCGCCAACCGCGCAAAACCCATCGACAGGTCCGAATGGTCCTGCGGTTTCACTCCGCTATGGGCCAGCGCCTGATCCAGCCGCCCCTCAAGCCCCCGCCCCCCGCCGTGGAACCGCGCCAGTGCGCCATCCGCATGGCGCAGGTTGCGCAGGGTCGGCGCGATCCGCCGGATCGCCTCGGTCTGGGCCGCAGGCGTGCCGCGCCCCACCTCGCTCAGCGCGGCAGAGGTCCAGGCCAGCAGCGTAAAAACCTCAAGCAATTCCTCGGGGTTTCGGGTCGGGATGCCCCCTTCGGCGTCAATCTGGCGCTGGCATTCACGGGCCAGTGCCTTGAGCGCAGGGTCGGCCATCTGTTCCAGCCCGTCCAGCGCCAGCCCGGCCTGCACCAGACCGCCCAGCGCCTCGAACCGGGGCAGGCCCGGCGTGGCCGCAGCCCAGCGTTTGGACAGGAACCACGTCTGCTGCGCCAGCGACCGGAAGAACAGCTTGCTGTGCGCCTCATCCATCCCGCGCAGCAGGAACAGGGCGTGGTTGATCCAGCGCATCACACGTCGCCCGGTCAGATCGGGGGCCCAACCGGGGCCATGCCCGCGCCCATGCGCCTCGATCCAGCCCCAGACCCAGCGCTGCGCCTTTTCGCGCGCGCGGTAGTCTCCGACGGCGGCCAGATCGTCGAGCCATGCGAATCCGTGGCGCTCATTATCGAAATCGGCGCTGGGGGCGATGACGTCCCAAAGCTCGGTATCTTCGGCCTCGACCAGATAGCCCGCAAACAGCAGGTTGCCGGCGACCAACTGCCGCCCGCGCGCGAATGAGCCGACCGTGCGCGGCTCGGGCTGGCCGACGAAACCGGCGACCGGCTTGCGCCGTTGGCTAAGGCGCGCGTAGAGACGGTTCTGAAACCGTGTCCAGCGATTGGCCATTGGGTCCGAGTTTGACATGACGCTTGCGATTCTGCCCCTTGCGCTCTGCGGGCGCTTGAGCACACGATAGACCGGTCCGTTCGTCAAGTCATCGAAAAGCGTCTCCTCAAGCGGATTTGTTCAGACAGGCGATATAGAACCCGTCCATCCCGCCTGTGTCGGGCCAGTAATCGGGACGCAGGCGCAAGCCGCCTTCTTCGGTGATCCAGGCGCTTTCAATGCCCGCAATATCCAGCGCGGCGCGGTCGGTTTGCATGTCCGAATGCCGTTCCAGCGCCTCTTCGATCTGCACTTCGCCCTCATCGGGCAGCAACGAGCATGTGCAATAAACCAGCCGCCCACCGGGTTTCAGCAAAGACCACGCATGGGCGAGCATCCGCGCCTGAAGATCCATCAGCCCGCCGAATTCCGAGCCGTCCTTGGCAAAGGGCAGGTCCGGGTGGCGGCGAATGGTGCCGGTCGCCGAACAGGGCGCGTCCAGCAGGATGGCGTCGTACTGGCCCTGATGGTCCAGCGCATCACCGGCAATCACGGCGGCCTTCAGGCCCGTGCGCTTCAGGTTCTCATGCACCCGCGCCAGCCGCGCCTCTGAGATATCCAGCGCCGTGACCTCAGCCCCCGCCGCCGCCAGTTGCAGCGTCTTGCCGCCCGGCGCGGCGCAGAGGTCCAGCACCTTTTCCCCCGGCTTCGGGGCCAGAACCTGCACAGGCACAGCCGCCGCGGCATCCTGCACCCACCAATCGCCACGGTCATATCCCGGCAGGGTCGAGACCTGTCCCGCATCCTGCAGCCGGACCGAACCAGTGGGGAGGGTGTCCCCACCCGGGGCCTCGGCCCCCGGTTTCAGCGTCACATCCAAAGGCGCACCGTGGAAATGGGCTTGCTCCATGCCCTTCACCGCATCCTCACCCCACGCCATGATCAGCGGGTCGCGCAGCCATTCCGGCAGGCGAGGTACGCGCATCTTGGGCCATGCTTTGGGCCCATCAGCAGCGATCTTGCGAAGGACCGCGTTCACCAAACCCTTGAGCCGCCCATGCTTTCGTGACCGCCCGATAATCTCGACCATCGCATTGACGACCCCATGAGCCGCCTCGCCATGGCACAGCTCGACCGTGCCCAACCGCAGGGCATTGTGAACCGTCAGCGCGGGCGTCTGTCGCAGGTGATCCGCCAACAGCCGGTCGGCGCGCTCCAGCCCACGCAGGGTTTCAATGGTCAGCCGCTGCGCCCGCGCGCGATCCTCGGGGGCCAGACGATCCAGCGCGCCCGCCGCCAGACACTCGGGCAGCAGCCGCCCCTCGCCCAATATCTGATCCAGCAGATAGATGGCGCTGCGACGCGCGGCGGTTGCGGAATTTGACATGATGCTGGTTGCCCCTGATGACCTTTGCCCGCATTGCCTTGGGCGGACGAGCGCGTATATCAAGGCGCGGAACGGAAAGGAACCCGATGTCATGAATGACGCGCCCAAAGACCTGCCTCCGGCCGCCCAACGCGCCTTGGCTGAGGCCGAAGAGCGCCGCAAGAAGGCCGAGGCCGAGGCGAAAGAACAGCCCAAAGAGCTGGGCGGGCGCGACGGCCCCGACCCGGCCCGCTATGGCGATTGGGAAAAGAAGGGCATCGCCATCGACTTCTAGGCCGCACCCCGCAGCGCCAGCAGGAAATCGTCAATCAAGGCCCGCTGACGTTTCGACCGCACTCGATCTCCGGGCCATGTCAGCCAGTATCCATCTTTGGTCTGCAACTCAGGCAGGTCCAGACGGCTCAGCCGCCCCGTCTGCAGGTTGCCCGCCGCCAACGGCACCGAGCCCAGCACAATCCCCATCCCCTGCCGCGCTGCTGTGATTGCATGGCCCACGGAGTCGAAACTCAGCCGCCCCGTCGGCAAATCCTCGACCCCGGCAACAAGCGCCCAATCCTGCCAGCCGGGGCGTTCTCCGCGCAGGTCAATGAGCGGCGCACCCCATTCGACACCAGGCGCAGCCATCGGGGCCAGTACCTCGGGCGCGATCAGTTTCGCCTCGCGACCAGCCCATGATCCGCGGCCATAGCGTAGCTGCAGCCATGTCCGCTCTTCCTCCAGTGAGGATCGACGGGCCATGGAATCGGTCATCACCCGCACTTTGGGCCGTGCCTCCAGAAACGCGGGCAAGGCGGGCAGGACCAATGCATGGATGTGTGACGACAACCCCGCCACCCGCAGTTCGCGAGGGGATTTGCCGAACAGGTCCTCGGTATTGCGTTCCAAGGCCTGCAGGCTGTCCTGCACCAGCGGCAGATAGCTTTCGCCCTCAATGGTCAGCGATACCCCCCGCGCCTCACGCACGAACAGCGACCGACCCAGCCACGCCTCAAGATTGCCGATCCGCTGGCTGACCGCTGCCTGCGTCAACCCGAACTCGCGCGCGGCGGCGGAAAAGCCGCCCAACCGGCCTGCGGCCTCGAACACGCGTAGCCAATCCAGAGGCGGCAATCCGATCTGTTTCTTAGTCATAAGATTTTCCGAGCCTCAGTCGCAATAAGGATTAATTGTCGTAATGCCATGAACCGCGTATCTCCTCAAGCAAAGCTCGCGCTGAACAGGAGAACCCCAATGCTGCGTCAGGCTACCCATGATTCGTCGGTCGTGACTGTTGAATTCACCGGCGGCACCCGATCCCGCTTTCACGCCATCTGGCTGCGCGACAATGCGCTTGACCCTGAGACCCGCGCGCCGGGCAATGGTCAGCGTCTGATCACCATCGGCGACATCCCTGCCGATACTGTGATCAGCACTGTCGAGATTGCCAATGGCGATCTGCAGGTCACCTTCCAGCCGGAAGACAAGACCGTCACCTTCCCCGCCGACTGGCTGGCCTCGCACAGCTATGACCGCGATCACAATGTGGATATCGGGCGCATCGCCCCCGGCATCACCACATGGGCGCAGGGCATCGAAGCCCCCAGCGGAGATTGGGCGCAGGTCCACGCGGACCCGACCGCCAAGCGCAACTGGCTGGCCGCCGTTGCCGAATACGGTTTTGCCAAGCTGACGGGCGGCCCGACCGAACCGGAATCGCTGCTGCGGGTGGCGGACCTGTTCGGCTATGTACGCGAGACCAACTATGGCCCCTATTTCGAGGTACGCACGGAAGTGAACCCGACCAACCTCGCCTATACCGGGCTGGGGTTGCAGGCCCATACCGACAATCCATATCGCGATCCGGTGCCGACGCTGCAGATCCTCTACTGTCTTGAGAACAGCGCCGAGGGCGGTGACTCCATCGTGGTCGACGGGTTCCGGGCCGCTGAGAAGCTGCGCGATCAGAACCCCGAGGGCTTCGCCCTGCTGGCGGGCTATCCGGCGCGGTTTGAATACAAGGGTTCGGACGGGGTCTGCCTGCGCGCACGCCGCCCGATGATCGAACTGTCCCCTGATGGCGAATTGATCGGCATCCGCTTCAACAACCGCTCCTCGGCCCCCTTTGTAGATGTGCCCTTTGACAAGATGGAGGCCTATTACACCGCCTATCGTCAGTTGGCCGAGGTCATCGACGACCCGGCAATGGGCGTGTCGTTCAAACTGGAACCCGGCGAAAGCTTTATCGTCGACAACACCCGCGTCCTGCACGCCCGTCTTGGGTACTCGGGCGCAGGGTCGCGCTGGCTACAGGGATGTTATGCGGACAAAGACGGGCTGCTGTCCACCCTTGCCGCGATGCAGATGGCGCAACCGGAGGCGGCGGAATGAAACTCGATTTCTCGACCCTGACCCGCGACAACATTGTGGCCTTCATCGGCGATATCTTTACTCGCCGCGGCGGCGAGGAATATCTGGGCGAACCTGTCACCATGGCCCAGCATATGCTGCAGGGTGCCACCATCGCCGAACAGAACGGCATGCCCGAGGAAATCATCGTCGGCGCGCTGCTGCATGACATCGGCCACTTCACCTCGGAATTCGGCACCTACCACCCCGACGACACCGAGGATCGCCACCACGAGGACGCGGGCGCCGAGGTGCTGGAGCTGTTCTTCCCCTCTGTCATCACCGATTGTTGCCGGTACCACGTGGCGGCCAAGCGCTATCTCTGCGCCACCAAGCCCGAATACTTCAACCGCCTGTCCGCCGCCTCGGTCCACACGCTGGAGCTGCAGGGCGGCCCGATGAGCGCCGAAGAAGTCGCCGCCTTCGAGGCCAACCCGAACCTGAAAGAGATCATTCAGGTGCGATATCTGGATGAGGCCGGAAAGCGCGCTGATATGGAAACCCCCGATTTCACTCATTTCGCCCCGATGGTGCAGCGCATGGTCGACAAACATATGGAGGTCGCATGAACGCTCCTGAGTACATCTTTGAAGCCAGCACCAAGCCCTCGCTGCCCTGGCATGAGGCTCCCCTGATCCGGGCCACCGACGAATCCGTCAAGGGCTATGGCTGTCTGGTCGATGACCCCGAAGGCTTCGAGATCGAGATCGCCCGCTGGCCGCAGCAAGGCTGGCGGCCCATCGACGAAGGCACGGGTGACGAAGGCGGCTGGGTCGAAGGCACCTTCCACGGCGAATGGAAGGGCGATGTGCTCTATGGCAGGAACGAGGCGGTCGGCGGCCACTATGTTCTGGGTTGGTCCACCGACCCGCAGCAGGCGCAGGCGGACCGGCAAACCGCGCCGCGCGATCAGGTCTTGCTGTGGCACATGAATTATCACCCCGATGGCGGTCAGATGTTCTGGCCGTTGGACAACAAACCCTTCATCATCCCCGCCGCCCTGCCCGGCGATAACCTGACACCCGACAAGGTGGTCGCCTTCTGGTGTGATGGCTCCAAAGGCCTCTATATCCATCCCGGCATTTGGCACGAGGGGATTTTCCCGGTCGAAGACACCCAGCGGTTCCTTGATCGTCAGGGCGCAGTTCATGCTCGTGTCAGTGCCGATATCGGGCAGGAGTTCGGTGTCTACCTCGCCTGCCCGCTGCGCGCGGATAAGATCAAGGACCTGTAAGGACACACCCTTAGGGGCGTATTTTCAGATTCCCTTAACCTTTGCCGCAAACATCTGCGATACTCTCCTTGGGCGTGTGCGATGGAGGCAAAGATGGCATTGAACCGACGGAAACTGGTCCAACTGGGAACCGCAGCCACGGCAAGCGCGGTGCTGCCGCGAATTACCCTTGGCGCAACCGGCAACAATGACGCGTTCGAGGCTCAGTTTACCGACACGCTTGATCGCTTGCGCGCGGCCTATGCCGCGCTTGGTTTCGCCGAAGCCCCGCCTCTGTCAATCGCCACCGGTGATGCGAACTATAACGGCGGCCTGCGGCACGACTTTGATCAGGATGCTCTGCCGACGAACGCTTTCATCATCCAACCTCTGGCCCGTGTCGGCGATATCGACGAAAGAACCCGCCCCGATATCCTGCCTCTGTTTCACGAGGTCGGCTGCCATCCGGGCGGAACGGTCACGGGCCGAGAGACGACCCAGCTGATGCTGCAGCTCCTGACCGAGACCTTCGGCCTCGACCCCATCCGCATCGCCTTTGTCAGCGTTCCGCAGGCGAACGATATGCGCCCCGTGCTGGACGGCCTGAACCTACCGTTTGCCGAAAAGGTCCTGCTGCGCGACGAGGCCGAGGCGCTGGCCGCCCGCGACGCCTCGGGCTTTTTCTTTCCCGACCCGTTGGGTGAGGATTATCTGGTGACAATGGGCGTCTACTACCGCGTCGGCGATCGGATGGAGCCCGCGCCCACCGCCTATCCCCCCTCGGCCAACTGGACCGAGATCGGAGAGATCATTATCGGCGGTGAGGTCGCACCATTGGGTATATCAATCGGAGCAGAGCGGCTGACCTATACGCTGACGGGGCAGTTCCCGACATGGGACGAACGCTTGGGCGCGCTGTTTGCGCAGGTTGAACAGGACGGTGCGGAACCACCCGGTCTAGCTGCGTTTCGGTAGTATAATTTCAAGAGGGGTATGAGGGTGTTTATTTGCTGACTTTGTTCTTAATTATGTTTGGGTTCGTGTTCATCATGGCCCTCACATCTTGGGCCGCAATGATTTTTCTGACTTCGGTTTTTCCGATATTCAAATTTAAGGACGAATTTGTCGAGTTCTGGATCAGAACAAGAGGCGCACCACCATCACGCAAGCGATTGCTTCTGAACGCTCATGGAGCATGTAATATTTGGTTCAGGACTGAAATATGTGACGATCTGAACGTGCCCAATGGCATACGGATCATCCCGAATGCCAACTACTTCCATTTTTTTGTGATACAGTTTGTTTCGCTTTTCGCAGCGGTGGTATTTTGGATCGTGATGTTCTTACTTTATGTTCTTGCGCGCGCTTACATCTACCCCTAGCCCCTACAGCCCCAACACATCCACCATGTCATACTGACCCGGAGCTTTCCCCTGCCCCCAAAGCGCCGCCTTGAGCGCACCGCGGGCAAAGATCTCGCGGTCGGTGGCCAGATGGCGCAGGACGATGCGCTCTCCGGGCGCGGCGAACAAGACATCGTGTTCGCCCACGATGTCACCGCCGCGAATGGCGTGAAAGCCGATATTGCCGCGCTGGCGCGCGCCGGTGATACCGTCGCGGCCCCGATCAGACACATCCGCCAGATTGACCCCGCGCCCCTCGGCAGCGGCCTCACCCAGCATCAAGGCGGTGCCCGAGGGCGCATCGACCTTGTGGTGGTGGTGGCCTTCGATCACCTCGATGTCGAAATCTTCGTCCAGCGCGGCGGCAACCTTTTTGGTCAGTTGCACCAGCAGGTTGACGCCAAGGCTCATGTTGCCCGCCCGCACGATCACCGCATGGCGCGCGGCAGGCTCCAGCGCGGCGATCTGTTCGTCCGTCATGCCGGTGGTTCCGATCACATGCACACAGCGTGCTTGAGCAGCCAGCGCGGCGAACTCCAAAGTGGCCTCGGGCGCGGTGAAATCGATCACAGCCTGCGCCTGCGCAAAGGCCTCCAGCGGATCATCGGTCACGGTCACGCCCAGCGCGGGGCCACCCATCGCCGTGCCCACATCCTGACCGATCCAGTCATGCCCCTTGCGCTCGACCACACCGACCAGACGCGCCTGATCGCTGTCAGTCACAGTCTTGATCAGCATCTGCCCCATACGGCCCGAAGCCCCTGTGATGACGATGCCCGGAATATGGGTCATTGCTGTGTTCCCTTGTTGCAGTCGGCTCAAAGCCTCCTACCCCGTTCGCGCCCGCTTGGCAAAGCCCCGCTTTGCGCTTAGATCGGGGATTATGGCAAAGAACAAATTCCACGATGGCCCCGGCCCGTCCCAACGGCAACTGCGCGTCGGCGAACTGATCCGCCGCACCCTGTCCGAGGTTCTGGCGCGCGGAGATGTCCACGACCCCGACCTGAACCGTATGTCGATCACCGTGGGCGAGGTGCGCACCTCTCCCGATCTGAAGATCGCCACCGCCTATGTGCTGCCTTTGGGCGGCAAGGGGCAGGAGGATGTGATCGAACTGCTGGCCCGCAACAAGGGAGAGCTGCGGCGCGTGATCGGCAAGAAGCTGAACCTGAAATTCTCACCCGATCTGCGGTTTCGGCTAGATGACACGTTCGACCGTCTGGATGACACCCGCCGCATGTTCGAGCAGGACGCGGTGCGCCGCGATCTGGACGAGTGATCCGGGCATTTGTCACGATAGGCGCAGTCCTGTGGGCCACGCAGGCTGGCGCGGTGACCTGCGAGAAAGTCACCCATGAGGACAAGCGTTATACCGTCTGCGAGGCGGACGCGTCCGAAGACCTGCGCCTGTTTCTGAACGATGCGGACGGCGATGTGCTTGGGCATTTTTCTTCGGTCAACGAGGCTCTGGCCGCACAGGGCAAACGTCTGGCCTTTGCGATGAATGCGGGCATGTATCACGACGACCGCTCGCCCGTCGGTCATTATGTCGAGAACGGGCAGGAACAGATGCGCGTCATCTCGAACCCCGGCCCCGGTAATTTCGGCCTGCTGCCCAACGGTGTGTTCTGTATCCGCGAGGGTCGGGCGGACGTGTTCGAGACATTGGACTATATCGACCAAGCCCCCGATTGCCGTTTCGCCACCCAATCGGGTCCGATGCTAGTAATCGATGGGGAATTGCACCCACGCTTTCTGCCCGACTCGACATCGCTCTTTATCCGCAACGGGGTTGGCACCAGTGCCGATGGCACCCGCGCGGTGTTTGCGATTTCGGATGACTATGTCACCTTCCACGAATTCGGCAGGCTGTTTCGCGATGTGCTGCAAACGCCGAATGCGCTGTTCTTCGATGGTAATATCTCGCGGATGTATGAGCGGGCCAGCAATCGCTCGGATATCGGTTTCTCGCTGGGGCCGATCGTGGGTGTGGTCGAAGACGCACCCTGAAATTGACAGCGCCTGAGCGATCCGCTAACTCGCGCGCCTTGGCAAGATTCTGGGTGTTACATGGGACGCAAACGCAAGGGCCGCGACATTTCCGGTTGGCTGGTCGTGGACAAGCCTGCGGGCATGACCTCGACCGCCGTGGTCAACAAGGTTCGCTGGGCGATGGACGCAAAGAAGGCGGGCCATGCGGGCACTCTGGACCCAGAGGCGACGGGCGTTCTGGCTGTGGCTTTGGGTGAGGCGACCAAGACGGTTCCCTATATCACCGATGCCCTGAAAGCCTACACCTTCACCGTGCGTCTGGGTCAGGCCACCAACACCGACGATGCCGAGGGCGAGGTGATCGCCTCCAGCGAAATGCGGCCCTCGGATGAGGATATCAAACAGGCGCTCAGCCCATTTCTGGGTGAGATCATGCAGGTCCCGCCCAAGTTTTCCGCCGTGAAGATCGACGGCCAGCGCGCCTATAAACTGGCCCGCGATGGCGAGGACGTGGAACTGTCGGCCCGTCCTTTGTGGGTCGAGGAGTTGATCCTTGTCGACCGTCCCGACGCCGATCATGTGGTGCTGGAGATGACATGCGGCAAGGGCGGCTATGTGCGGTCCATCGCCCGTGATCTGGGTGCGGCGCTGGGCTGTCATGGCCACGTCAAAGAACTCCGCCGCATCTGGTCCGGCCCGTTCGAGGTCGAGGATGGTCTGAGCATCGAACAGATCGACGAAATGGCCAAGACCACCGCTTTGGATGACCATCTGCACCCGCTGGAAACCGGTCTGTCGGACCTGCCCGAGTTGAAATGCACCGCTGAAGGCGCCACCCGCCTGCGCAACGGGAACCCTGGCATGGTGCTGGCCTCGGACGTGGAATATGGCGATGAGGCCTGGGCCTCATTCGATGGCAAGGCTGTAGCCGTGGGCATCTACAAATCCGGTGAATTGCATCCCAGCCGGGTGTTCGCCGCCTGACCCGCGTGATAGGCGATAAGGCATGATCACCCGAACGCATACCAAGGGCGACGCGCCCTCGACCGCCGTCTATTCCGATTGCGAGAAGTATCGCTATAGCCTGACCCGTGTCTGGGACCCTGCGGGGCGGAAAGCGCTGTTTGTGATGCTGAACCCCTCGACCGCGACCGAAGTGCAGAACGACCCCACGGTCGAACGCTGCGAACGCCGCGCACGGGCGCTGGGGTTCGGGGCGTTTCAGGTCACGAACATCTTCGCCTGGCGCGACACCGATCCGCGCAAGATGCGTGCCGCCGCCGACCCGGTCGGCCCCGCCAACGACGCGGCCATTCTGGACGGCGTCAAATGGGCCGATCAGGTCATCGCCGCCTGGGGTACCCATGGCGCGCATCTGGATCGCGGCCCGGCGGTTGAAAGCCTGCTGCGGGACACCGGGCAGCCGCTGTTCCATCTGGGGCTGACCAAGGACGGGCATCCGAAACACCCGCTTTATATCGCCTATACCCAACAACCCCAGCCCTGGTGACAAAGGGTTAACCACGCCCCCAACTTGGCTTTGACCAAGCACCTGACAACATGAGACATTTCACACTCGGAGCATTCTGCGAGCGGAGGGGTGTCATGTTTCTGATCGGCTTGTTTGGACTGGCTGCCGTTGGCGGCGCGGCCTATGCGATGGGGGATATTCTTGCCCCGGTGGACGAGGACGACGATGACCACATCGAAGAGATGCCCGATGAGGATCTGCCCGAAGGTAACCTGCTGGATCCGGACGAAAACATCGACGAACCGGCTGACCCCGAAGAGGTCGGAACGGGTGAAGTGATCTCGGACCACGAGGGCGACCTGATCATTGCAGGCAGCGAGGGCACCGACGCGCTGACTGGTCAGGATGGCGACGATCAGATCAACGGATATGGGGACGATGACCTGATTGATGGCGGTGCGGGGCATGATGTTTTGCATGGCGGTGAGGGCGATGACATCGTGGCCGGCAACGCGGGGAATGACCTGCTGCACGGCGAGGCGGGCGCAGATGAACTGCTGGGCCAGTCGGGGGATGACACGCTCTATGGTCATTTCGGCGCTGATCATCTGTCGGGCGGCGAAGGGGACGATCACCTTTTCGGTGGGCAAGATGACGACAGGCTTGACGGCGGTGACGGCGACGACGCGTTGCAGGGCGGCAAGGGTGCGGATTATCTAGCGGGCGGCGCAGGCGAGGACGCGCTGTTCGGGGGCGATGGCGATGACATTCTGACCGGCGACGATGGTGAGGGCGAGGAGGCGCGTGATTTCCTCAACGGCGGCGCGGGGGATGATGTTCTGCTGGCCCATGGCGGTGATGTGGTGACGGGCGGAGGCGGTGAGGACGACGTCGTCATCCAGACCGAACCGGCACAGGACAGCGTCACGATCATGGATTTCCAGCTGGGGCAGGACAAGCTTCTCGTCACATGGGAAGGGCCCGGAGAACCGGATATCGAGATCGAAAAAGATAGCGAAAATAGCGACTTGACCCATGTGAGCCTGAACGGGGAGCACATCGCTCGGCTGCATGGGGTCGATGGCCTGACCATCGAGGATATTCAACTGGTGACCGAAGCGCACCTGGCCCAGCTAACCGCCACCGGCTGAGCGGGTAGAAACCCTTTGCCATCCGCACCAAAAGCGCCTATACGCGCCCATCCGCATCGGAATCGGTGCGGTTTTCTCCATGGGCCTGCGCTGGACGACATCCCGGCCTGCGCCATCAACTCTAACCTTTAAAGGAGACCCCGATGTCGATTACTGCCGCTGAAAAAGCACGCGTCATGAAAGAATTCGCAACCAAGGACGGCGACACCGGTTCGCCTGAAGTTCAGGTTGCCATCCTGACCTCGCGTATCACCACCCTGACCGAGCACTTCAAGACCCACAAGAAAGACAACCACGGTCGCCGTGGTCTGCTGAAGATGGTGGCCCAGCGCCGCAAGCTGCTGGACTATCTGAAGGGCAAGGAAGAGGCCCGGTACCAGGACCTGATCAAAAAGCTGGGCATCCGCCGCTAAGCGCGTTTTGTCCGGATTGTACACGCTCTGAGAGCCGCTTTGTGCAATTTGTACGTTTTTACGCCCGCCATTTTGGCGGGCGTTTTTCGTTTTCTGGGGTCCCGGTTTCATAAACCCAGCGGCGACCGGTGCCCACACATTGCGCGCGCAACGGCGTTAACCTTTCATTAACGATTGCCCTGCCACCATCGGGTGCTATCCATTACTCAAGTGTTGATTTCGGGACATTGATTTTATGAAGCTTAACAGATTCCTGTGTACCCTGCTGGTGGCCGGGGCGGGGCAGATCGCGTCGGCACAATCGGAACCCACGCCCGAACCGGGGCCGAACCTGACGCGGCAGACGATGGAGCGGATCACCCTGAACCCGAACGCCTTCACGGAAGAGGCGATCCGGCAGCTGTTCCACTACTCCCCCGATGGAGAGCTGACCCGAGACGCCATCGCGGTGCACGAGGCGATGCAGACAGCGCGGCAGCGGGCCAACGCTTTGGGTCGCGTGTTGGCGTTCGATCTGGATGGCGACATGGAGGTCTCGACAGCTGAGGTCGAGCGGCAGCTGCCCTATCTGAACCAAGGACAGTCGGTGGCGCTGCAGACCCTGCTGGCAACCGCAGATCGCAACCGCGACGGCAGTTTGTCGCTGACCGAGCTTTGGCAAGACGCGATGTCGCGCGAAGCGCGGATGCGGCCGGACCGGAAACGGATGGAAGAGCTTTTGCAATTTGACGCCAATCAGGACGGCAAGGTCACCCCGGATGAAATCGCGCAGACCGTCGAAAAGATCACAGCCAGTGAAGTGTCACCGAACGTCACCCCTCCGAAATCCCTGCGCCAACCCGTCGCCGGACGGGTGTGCGACTTTCCCGAACCTTCGGCAGAGGCCGAAATCCTGCTGCTCGGCGGGTATGAGGGCTATGCCGTTTCCAACATGGCGATGTCAGGGCTGGACCGAGAGACCTCGGCGGCGGTGATCCATATCGAAGAGGGCGATGCGCCGCTTTATATCCTTGCGACGGCATTCGACTCGATCGTCTGGAAAATCACCGGCGACACGGACCGGGTGGAACGGTTTGTTGTGCCGGCCACCGCGCGGGGTGTCGGCGTTGCCGGGCTTGCGCCCGAGGTCGTTCATTTCGAACCCGGGCGCAACTGTTTGCCCAAGTATTTCAAGGACCGCGACTCGGGCGAAGCGATCGCCGCCAAAGGACGGGTCTCGTCCAAGCTGAAGCGCAGCGTGGATCATATGTTCGGGGCCTATACGCTGGGAGAGATTCACCTGCCCTCGGGCGCACATAAGGGCATCACGGGCGGCGGCGCCATGGCGAACGGGCTGACCATCATCAAGAACAACCGGCGTTACCTTGTGACCGATGACGGAGTGCAGGTGCTGGACCCACCCAAGGACCAACAGGTTGGCGATCTGGAGCGCAAACTGCAGAAGCTGCTGTTGCGTTATTACAGAGGGGGGATTCTGGAATTTGACGAGGGCGAGGTTGTGGCCTCACATCAAGCCCAGCCCTATGACGTGCTGCCGCAACAGGCGGGATTGCTGCAACTGGCCCGGCAAGGCGCGCTGAGCCAGACGCCGGATGGCTATTTCAAGATCGACAAGCCGATCCCGCGATTCCCGGCGGGTCTGAACGGTGGGCATTCGGTTCGCTTCATCCTGTCGACCGGCGTGCCGATGCCGGGTGGTTCACCGGGGCACTCGACCGTGATCCGCGAGGAAGACGGAACCTGCGTCGCGGGGCACAGGTGCCCCTGAGCCGGAGGGCTCAGTCCGGGTGGGCGCGCTCATACTCCATACGCGCGGTTTTGACCTGATCCATCTGCTCGTGCGACCAGTAGACCAGCGGCTTGAGCAGGCCCAGCAGGTTACGGCCCAAAGGCGTCAACGCATAGGACACCGCGACAGGCGGGCCGGGATCGACGGTGCGGGTCAGATAGCCGTCGCGCTGCAACCCGCGCAGGTTTTCGGTCAGCACCCGCTGTGTCACATCCCCGATACAGCGCTTGATCTCTCCGAACCGTTTCGGTTCGTCCTCAAGCGCCAGAATGATGATCATCCGCCATTTGCCGGTGACGTTCGACAGAACAGACCGGATTGAGCAGTTTGACGCTTCGGCCTTGCTGTTGACGCCGATGGGAAGCATGGGGACCTCTGGTTCAATATGGATACCTGCAGCGATCATAATACTATTGGTCAACGACGCAAAGCATTGTTTTACATGGCAGTATCCTGAAAGTAACTACGTGATTTTAAAGTGCGTAATTGTAATGCGGTGCGTTTTTAATACTTACTATCACCACAACACGAATCATCAGGAATTGACCCATGACCCCCAAAGAGCTTGTCCTCGCCCTGTTCTCGGCCGCCTTTGTCGAGCATGACCCCGAAGCCGCGCGCCAGATGGTGAGCGCCGATTACATCCAGCACAATCCGCAGGTTGCGACCGGGGCCGACGGGCTGATGGGTCTGATCCCGCTGGTCGCACAGTCGGGCATGACTGCCACGACCCACCGCGTGATCACCGAAGGTGATATGGTCGTGCTGCACAACACCTATGACAATGCGGATGCGTTCGGGGCCTCTTCGCTGGCGGCGTTTGACATCTTCCGCGTGGATGACGGGAAGGTTGTCGAACATTGGGACAACCTGCAGCCCATCCCCGAAACCACCGCATCGGGGCGCGGCATGACGGACGGGCCCGCCGAGATCACCGATCTGGACAAGACGCAGGACAACAAGGCGCTGGTGCTGGGCTTTGTGCGCGATGTGCTGGGCGGTGCCGCGCCCGAGAATGTCGCGAATTACATGGACCCCGAGGTTTACATGCAGCACAACCCCTCGATCGAGGACGGGCTGTCGGGCCTGATGGCCGCGATCGAGGCCTTTGCGGCGCAGGGCATGGTCATCACCAAGTTCGAGCCTCAGTTCGCGGTGGCCGAGGGCAATTTCGTCTTTGTGGCGACGGACGCGATCATGGGCGGTGAGCCTTGGGCCTTCTTCGATCTGTGGCGGGTCGAGGACGGTAAAATCGTCGAGCATTGGGATGTCGTCTCGCCCATTCCGGCCGAAATGGCGCATGGGAACGGCAAGTTCTGAGGTTTCGACAATTGCCTGCCCTGTCTGGCACGGCAGGCAATTGTCGGCTCGGATCAAACAAGCCCTAACACGGCAGATTCGGGAAGGTCGCAAAGCGCGTCAGCGGACGCCCATCATGGCGGTTCAGATCATACATATAGGTCGGTCTGTTCTGTTGAAATGCCAGCAACGCGGCCCGCTCGTCCGAGCCGCATAGAGTCTTGCGGAGCTGTCGATAAAGCTGGCCGTCTGCCCCGTATCTGGATCCGTCGCGGATGCGGATCATCTCGGGCGTGTTCTTTGCGCTAAACGTGAAGTTGATAATGCCGTCTCTGTATTCAACACCGTCAAAACGAGAGACCCGTGCCGGTACAATCAGGTCGACGTTATTGACGATATCCGAATAGGCGCGCGCCACGGCAGATGCATGGGCCTCGTTGTTTGTCAGCCAGTCTTTCATTTTCCGGTACTGCATTAGGCGCGGTGCGTCACGTGTTGGCACACCCTTGCGGGGCCAGCTTTCCTGCCCCCCGCCGATTTCGACGATTGAGTCTCGGGTCAATTCGAATGCGAATATCTCAACCGTTGACGGGTTTTCGTCGACAACAAAAACACATGCCATGAACTGATCATCCGGCTGGGCGATTTCGATTGCCCAAATGCGAATTTCGGCAATGCAGCGTTCTCGGGGGTAGTCGATGGGCTGATGGTTTCTGTTCGCCCAGATCACACCAATGACCGCAGTTTTTGCTACAGAGATATCATAAACGCGCGGCGCTCCGGGCTGTTCCTCATCCAGAAACCTGCAAACGATATATTCTCTGTATCCGGTCCTATAGCGGACCGAGGATGCCAGATTTTCCCCATTTATCGTTTGCAGACAGGTATTGCCCAGAACCGGGGAAACCTGCGGATTGTTTGCGATGTCTGGCCGCCAGTTGGCAAGCCAAAGCGGGCCGAAGCCATCGTGAAACCTGTCATAGTCCGAGGGGTATTGTATCTCAAAAACGGTTTCCGCACCCTCGGGATCACCAAAGATCAGCCTCGCATCAAGCTGCCCCGGATAGCTGTGGCCCTCTGTCGGCGCGATATTGGCCGAGGCTGTCAGCATGTGATCGGCCCGGGCGGTGCGACCGATAACGCCGGAAGTGTATTGCTGATACAGCTCGAAGAGGCCCGTGGTCGATACCGTACCGGTCATCATGAGAAGAGAGAGTCCCATGAGACCGAGCGGAACCAGAAGCTGCACGATTTTCTTAATACGCATCCCAAAACAGCCGGCTTTGTCTAATCAATGGTTTATCTGTGAAACCCTGCCATGGAATTCGCAAGAAAAAACGCCCGCCGGTCCGGCGGGCGCTTCGCGTCTCAGGGCTTCAGGCCTACATCTTGGCCCGTTCCGATTTCAGCGCCAGCCACAGGCAGTAGCACATCATCAGAACCACCAGCGTGAAGGGGATGCCGGTCGAGACCGCGGCCCCCTGCAACGCGGCGAGGCCGCCTCCCAGCAGCAGCGCGATGGCTACCAGACCTTCCAGCGTGCACCAGAACACGCGCTGGACCACCGGCGCGTCCATCTTGCCGCCTGCCGTGATCGTGTCGATCACCAGCGAGCCGGAATCGGACGAGGTGACAAAGAACACCACGATCAGCACCAGCGCGATGGGCGCGACGATGCCGTAAAGCGGCAGTTCCTTCAGGAAGCCGAATAGCGCGCCTTCGGGGGCATAGCTGTCGATCACGGTGGCGCGGACGCCCTCGGCTCCGCCTGCGTTCAGCATGTCGATGGCGGCACCGCCGAAGGTCGACATCCACAGCGCGCAGACCGCCGTCGGGGCCAGCAGGGCGCAGGTCACGAATTCACGCACGGTGCGGCCCTTGGAGATACGGGCGATGAACATGCCCACAAACGGCGACCATGCGATCCACCAGGCCCAGTAGAAGGTTGTCCAGCCGTGGAAGTAACTGGTGTCTTCACGCCCGAACGGGTTCGACAGCGCAGGCAGGTGCAGCACATAATCCGTCATCACGTTGAAGTAGCGCGCGATGGCGGTGCCGACCCCGGTGACGGCGATCACGAACACAAACAGGCCGACGGCCATGATCATGTTGATCTCGCTCAGCCGTTTGACGCCCGCATCCATGCCCAGCAGGACCGAGCCCAGCGCGATCAGGGTGATGCCGATGATCAGCAGGACGACGACTGTGGGGCTGGGCTCGATGCCGAACACCTCATAAAGCCCGGCGGCAACCTGCTGCGCGCCCAGACCCAGCGATGTGGTCAGACCGAACAGCGTGGCAAAGACCGCCAGCGTGTCGATCATATGGCCCCACCAGCCCCAGACCCGTTCGCCCAGGATCGGATAGAAGGCCGAGCGCAGAGTCAGCGGCAGGCCGAGGTTATAGGCAAAGATCGCAAGGCTCAGGCCCACGGCGGCATAGACCGCCCAGCCTTCGAGCCCCCAATGGTGGATGGTCCCGACGATGCCTGCATATTCATTGCCCGGCACCGCGATATCGATGCCCAGCGGCGCGGCGTTGCCGCCTTCTGCGAAGTTGTAATAGACCGGCTCCATCACGCCGAAGAACAGCAGCCCGATGCCGATACCGGCAGCGAACATCATCGCGATCCAACCGGCATAGGAATAGTCGGGCTTAGCGTCTTTGCCGCCGATCCGCACCTTGCCCACCGGCAGGATGATCAGCGCCAGACAGAATAAGGTGATCGCATCGACCGACAGGACCAGGAACCAGTCAAAGGTGCTGGTCAGCCAGGGCCGGAGCCAGCCAAAGAAGGTGGCCGCGGCCTCCTGATTGGCGAGTGCGATCAGGACGAACGCAAAGATCAGGATGCTTGAGATCAAAAAGACCGGGTTGT
Source organism: Ruegeria sp. AD2(2025) (assembly GCF_056542385.1). Classification (NCBI taxonomy): domain Bacteria; kingdom Pseudomonadati; phylum Pseudomonadota; class Alphaproteobacteria; order Rhodobacterales; family Roseobacteraceae; genus Ruegeria; species Ruegeria sp. AD2(2025). The sequence goes on along the minus strand of NZ_JBQFZS010000003.1, from coordinate 261,955 downwards.
GGATGTCCAGACCGAAAGGCCGGACGTTATCCTGCCCAAGCTCATATTCGGTCTCGAAGTCATAAATCCGGGGATCCGGATCCAGCATTTTCTTGGTTTGTGCCATTCGTCTGCCCTTCTGTTCGCTAAGTGCAAACGCCAAGGTATTCGACCAGCGGACGGAGAGGAGAGTGTTGTCCCTTGGCGCATTTCCGTCATTTCGACCGCGGGTTTCGTGATAACAGCCTATACGCACATCAAAATTTCACCAAACGCATTCATGTTAACGAATAACTAAAAGAGGAAACGCACACTCCGTAGTGTGCGTTTCCTGTTCGTTTCCGGCAGCCTTATAAGCGCGTGCTCTATTGCGACATGCCACCTTCGCTGCTGACTTGTTCTTGCACATGGCTCTCGTTACCAACCGCAGCACCACGCGGCGGGAAATCGGCAAAGCTGGCCAGATGGGCCTGCACCAGGCGCGCGGCAGGTCCGAAGGCCCACATCTTGTTGCCCATCCAGCGGGTATACATGCCGGATTCCTCGGCCGCCTTTTCGTAAGGATCGCGGCGCAAGTTGAACAGCAAGGGCGCGTTCAGTTCTTCCTTGGGACCGGCCCAGCCTTTTTCCTGAATGGTGAAATGTGCTTTCCAGTCGTTATAGCGGATCGCCTGCAGGTCGGTGCCCTCGTAATAGACGATTTCCTTACGGTTGCTCGGCGTTTCGCCGGTCAGGTAGGATAGCTGGTTGTAGCCGTCCAGATGCACCCGATAGCCCTCATACCCCTTGAGCAGATCGGCGGGCAGGTCCTGAGAGCCTCCGGCGGCGGCCACCAGCGTGGGCATCCAGTCCATCCCGTCGAACACACCGTTCAGCACCTGCCCCTCAGCGATTTTGCCGGGCCAGCGGATGATGGCGGGGACGCGAAAACCGCCTTCCCATGTGGTGCCTTTTTCGCCGTGAAAAGGCGTGGTGCCGCCGTCAGGCCAAGTCATGGTTTCGGGGCCGTTATCCGAGGTGAAGATGACGATGGTGTTGTCGGCGATGCCCAGCTTTTCGAGATGATCGGTGACCTTGCCGACATTGTCGTCCAGTTCCTTCATCACCACGTCCTGCAAACCGCGCCCATCGCCCAGCATCGCCTCGTATTCGGGGCTGAGATGGGTCCAGACATGGGCGCGCGCGGGCGCCATCCAGACGAAGAAGGGTGTTTCACTGTCCACGGCGCGGTTGATGAAATCGATGGTATGGGCGGTGACCTCATCATCCAGCGTTTTCTGACGTTCGGGCGGGGCGGGGCCATCGTCGATGATGCGTTGCTTGCCCACAGGCCCCCAGCGCGGATCGACGGTTTCATCGACCGTATCCGTAGCAAACGCATGGATGATAATGCGCGGTCCGAACTGTGCGGCAAATTCGGGATCATCCGGCCAGTCAGGGTCAGATGTGTATTCCATCGCATTGAGATGGTAGAGCCAGCCCCAGTATTCGTCGAACCCCTTGGCGGTGGGAAGAAATTTGTTCAGATCGCCCAGATGGTTCTTGCCGAACTGGCCGGTGGTGTAGCCCATCGATTTCAGAATGTTCGCCAGCGTCGGGTCTTTCTCGTCCAAGCCAACGGGATCGCCGGGCAGGCCAACGGTATGCATCCCCGTCCGCACCGGAAACTGACCGGTGATAAAGGCCGAGCGCCCGGCGGTGCAGCTGGGCTGCGCGTAGTAATCCGTCAGCCGGGCGCCCTCGGCGGCCAGCTGATCCAGATTGGGGGTCTGGATGCTTTTGACACCCTGATGATAGCTGCCGAGGCTGGCCCATCCCACGTCATCGGCCATGATGACAAGGATGTTGGGCCGTTCCGTCTGAGCCAGGGCAGCACCTGCAACCGACCAGAGGGCGGCGGCGAGGCCCGCGGTTAACGCTTTGATCTGAAACACGTCTGTCGAACTCCTCAATATGATGGGGCGGGTCTGTAATCATCACGTCCTAGCGGCTGCGCCTGTCGCCTCGCAACGTGGGTTTACATTCTTGCAGTTTCTGAAACTTAATGCGCAGAACCTGAAACCAGAGGGACGTCATGCTGAGCGAAAAGACCCTGACCGCCCTATTGCATCTGGCCGAGACCGGCAGCTTTCACGAGGCCGCCCGCCGGATGGGCGTTTCGGATGCCTCGCTGTCGCGCTATGTCTCGATGGCCGAGACGCAGGTGGGCTTTACCCTGTTCGACCGCAAGCGCGGCAATTCCGGTCTGACCCGCGAGGGGCGCGCCTTCCTGCCGGTGGCCCGGAAACTGCAGGCCGATATGCGGGCCTGTTCCGACCAGATCGCGCGCATACGGTCCGAAACCAGTCGGACGCTGCACATCGGATGCGGGCCGCTGACGCCGCGCACCCTGATCCGGCCCGCGATGCAGGCCGCGCTGAGCAAGTGCCCCGGCCTGCGCTTTCGCGTCGACGTCAGCGCCCGTCAGGCCCCGATTGAAATGTTGGAAAGCGGCGAGATCGACATCTATGTCGGCGATCTGACCCACACCCCCGAGACCGAGAATGTCGAGTTGATGATGTTCGCAAAACGCGCGGTTGTGTTCGCCGCCCATGTCGCGCACCCGTTGCACGAGGCAGACGTTGTGACGCTGGAGTCTCTGTTTACGCACCCGTTCGCCTCGCCTCATTTACACAAGCACTGGAGGGCGGCCATCACACAGGCCTTGGGTGGAACCGACGAGGCCGCAGCACGGGTGCAGGCGCTGCCGCAAATCGAAAGCGACGATTATGCTTTTCTGAACGCCTTGCTGACAGATGCTGCTTTTGTGGTCGGCGGTATGCCTGAGACATTTCAGGAACTGGTCGCGGCAGGCTCGGTCAAGCTGATCGAGACCTGTCCGCAGATCACGTGGAACATCTGCGCAGCCCGAAAAGCAGAAGGCACAGCGCCCGCCGTTGATGTGATGTGGCAGGCGCTTGCGGCTATCAAGGATGTGGACTGACTGGCGAGAGACGTAGGCAGATGTTATTCACCCAAACGGTTGACTGAAGTAGAGATAGGGTATAATTCATCCAAATGGTTGAACGAGAGAGTCGTCCTGACCTGAGCGCCATACTCAAGGCCGCATCCGACCCGACCCGCCGCGCGATCCTGACGATGCTGGCGCAGCAGGGGCCGCTGCGGGTGACCGATATCGCGCAACGGTTCGAGATGAGCCTGAACTCGGTCTCGAAGCACATCAAAGTGCTTGAGAATGCCGGGCTGGTGCAGCGTCGGACGGAATGGCGCGAGCATCTGATCGAGGTTCAGATGGCCCCCTTGTCAGCCGTGGATGACTGGTTCGCCGGGCTGCGTTCGATCTGGGCGCTTCGGCTGGACGCCCTGGAAACTGCTTTGGAGGACCCCGACGATGACGGAACTGTCCCTTGAAATCACCCGCGCCATCCCGCACCCGCCGGAAAAGGTGTTCGATGCGTGGCTGGACCCGGCGATGCTGGCGAAATTCATGCTGCCGGGGCCGAATATGTCCGTGCCCGAGGCGCAATCCGACGCCAAGGTCGGCGGCCGGTTCAAGATCATCATGCGCGCGCCCGAGGCCGGGGACCTGCCGCATGAGGGCGAATACAAGGTGATCGACCGGCCCAACCGGCTGCAATTCACATGGAACTCGCCCTACAGTCAGGACGATTCCACCGTGACGCTGGATTTCACCCCCACCGAAAAAGGCACCGAGCTGCGGCTGCACCACATCCGCTTCCCCTCGCAGGAGAGCCGCGACAATCACGAGGGCGGCTGGACCCGTATCCTCGAGACGCTGGAGGGCGCGTTGTGATCAACTGGCTGGCCCTTGGCGCTGGGGTGATCGCGGCATTTCTGCTGGGATGGCTGGTCTATGGCCCGGTCGGGTTCCAGAAACGCTGGGCCGAGGGCACGCGGATCGATCCGATCCCGCCGGATACCCCGCCTTTGCCGCAGATGGCGGCGCAGATCGTGTTCCTGATCCTGCTGGCTGCGGTGATCGCGGTGTCCGAGACGACCAACAGTCTGGGTCTGGCGGTGCTGGCCATATTGGCGGTCGCGGCACAGGCGGCCTCGGTCGGGGCGTGGGCGCAGAAAAGCGGTTTCGCCATCGCGGTCGATGCGGGCTATGCGCTGGGCTGTGGCGTGGTGATGATCCTGGCACACGCGCTGCTATAAGGCGTTTTGCATTCCATCTGAGGTAAACCCATCGAAATGCGCGCCGATCGCAGAGAGAGGGGTATTGTCCATGCAGAGCAAACGCAAAGCGATCCGAGTTCAGTCTGACTGAACCGCGCCGCCGGTCTTGTTGTGGCCCGCGGCGCGGATGCGCGCCAGCAGGCTGCGGCGGGCGGTTTCTGCGTCCTCGGCGCTGCCCAGATCATCGATCCCGGTCGCCATCAGCCGGAAGGTGGCGCGCATCGGCACCAGCCCATCGACAACCCGGATGGCCTGTTCGGACGGGTCGATGGTCAGCGTCCCGGTGACCCGCACCGGCACATGGGTATAGGCCGGGGTCCAGTCATCTGTCAGCTGGATACGGACCATCTGATTGGGCGGCGGCGGCGGCGTATGGCTGCACATGCCGCGTTCTGGCACCAGATAGGCTGTGGGATGCCCGTCCGCATCCGCCGGAGCGGGGATGGCAAAGCCGGTCAGCGTGACGGTCTGACCGTCCAGCCCCGGATTTCCGGCGGAATGGGCCTGTGTCCGGCGCGCCGAAACCGTTTCCCGCTGCGACAGCAACCACGGGATGTCGATACCGTCGGCGGCCAGCGCATCCTCGGTCGCGGTCAGCAATTCCTGCCAGGTCAGTCGCTCCTCGGGGGTGCCGTGGCCCTGCTGCAGGCGGCGCTGCAGGCGCAGAACAAGGATCAGATCGTCGAATTGCGCCGGGCTGAGGGCGCGGAACGGATCGTCGAACTGCTGCATTGCCGGGTCGGGCAGATCGGACCAGTCGACCACCGGCGGGGCGGCCTGCGCGGTTCCGCTGATCAGCACCAGCGCCAGCATAGTCCGCAACCAGAGTGTCATTCCGCATCCCCTTTCCGCCCGAACTGTAAGAGAGATTGCCCATCGCCGTCCATAGCCCGCCGATCACAACCCACCCGTGCAGTTTCGCTTTCCTTCCCGCGCATTCTCATGTATGCGCGCGCTATCTGAGACGTTGTGCCCTGACCCCGGCACTCGAATGGAAGATAAAGTGGGGTCGGCGGCAATGGGGCCGCCATGCAAACCGGAGACCCGCAGGGGCGGGAGTGCTCCGTTCTAGGATACGCATATGTTTGATGTAACGAAGAAATCAATGCAGTGGGGCGAAGAGACGCTGACACTGGAAACCGGCAAGGTTGCCCGTCAGGCTGACGGCAGCGTGATTGCCACGCTGGGCGAAACCAGCGTCATGGCAAACGTGACCTTTGCACGGGCGCAAAAACCCGGTCAGGACTTTTTCCCGCTGACCGTCCACTACCAAGAGAAATACTATGCCGCCGGTAAGGTTCCGGGTGGCTTCTTCAAGCGCGAGGCGCGCCCGACCGAGAAAGAGACGCTGACCGCGCGTCTGATCGACCGTCCGATCCGCCCGCTGTTCGTTGACGGCTTTAAAAACGAAGTTCTGGTCATGTGCACCGTGCTGAGCCACGATCTGGTCAACGACCCCGACATCGTCGCGATGATCGCGGCATCCGCTGCTCTGACCATTTCCGGCGCGCCGTTCATGGGCCCGATCGCCGGTGCCCGCGTTGGTTTCGTGGATGGCGAATACGTCCTGAACCCGACCGTCGACGACATGCAGGACCTGCGCCTGAACCCTGAACAGCGTCTGGATCTGGTTGTTGCCGGTACCAAAGACGCCGTGATGATGGTGGAATCCGAAGCTTACGAACTGTCCGAGGCGGAAATGCTGGGCGCGGTGAACTTTGCGCACGCGCAGATTCAGCCGGTGATCGACCTGATCATCTCGCTGGCAGAAGACGCCGCGAAAGAGCCGTTTGAATTCGAAGCGCCCGACTATTCGGACCTGTACGCAGCCGTTAAGGCCGCCGGTGAAGAGCAGATGCGCGCTGCCTTCGCGATCACCGACAAGCAAGAGCGTACCGCCGCTGTTGCTGCTGCCCGTGAAGCGATCAAGGAAGCGCTGACCGAAGAACAGCTGGAAGACGGCAACCTCGGTTCCGCGATGAAAAAGCTGGAAGCAGGCATTCTGCGCGGCGACGTTGTCAAAGGCGGCAAGCGGATCGACGGTCGTTCGACCACCGATATCCGTTCGATCGTCGCAGAAACCTCGATGCTGCCGCGGACCCATGGTTCGGCCCTGTTCACCCGTGGTGAAACGCAGGCGCTGGCCGTGACCACGCTGGGCACCGGTGACGACGAACAGTTCATCGACGCGCTGCATGGCAATTTCAAATCGAACTTCCTGCTGCATTACAACTTCCCGCCCTATTCGGTTGGTGAAGTTGGCCGCGTTGGTGGCCCCGGCCGTCGTGAGATCGGCCACGGCAAGCTGGCATGGCGCGCCCTGCAGGCGGTTCTGCCTGCGGCGACCGACTTCCCCTACACGATCCGCATCGTGTCGGAGATCACCGAATCCAACGGATCGTCCTCGATGGCGTCGGTCTGCGGCGGTTCGCTGTCAATGATGGATGCGGGCGTTCCGCTGAAAGCACCGGTTGCCGGTGTGGCCATGGGTCTGATCCTGGAAGATGACGGCAACTATGCGATCCTGTCGGACATCTTGGGTGACGAAGACCACCTGGGCGACATGGACTTCAAGGTGGCTGGTACCGAAAACGGCATCACCTCGCTGCAGATGGACATCAAGGTTGCGGGCATCACGCCCGAGATCATGGAGAAAGCCCTGGCGCAAGCCAAGGACGGCCGGATGCACATTCTGGGTGAAATGGGCAAAGCCCTGTCCGAGACCAACGAATTCTCGGTCCACGCCCCGCGCATCGAGACCATGAACATCCCGACCGACAAGATCCGTGAAGTGATCGGCTCGGGCGGTAAGGTCATCCGCGAGATCGTCGAGGTTTCGGGTGCCAAGGTCGACATCAACGACGACGGCGTCATCAAGATCGCGTCGCCCGACGGTGAATCGATCAAGAAGGCATACGAAATGATCCACTCGATCGTTGCTGAGCCGGAAGAGGGTCAGGTTTACACTGGCAAGGTCGTGAAGATCGTCGACTTCGGTGCTTTCGTGAACTTCTTTGGCAAGCGCGACGGTCTGGTCCACGTGTCCCAGATCGAAAACCGCCGCCTGAACCACCCTTCGGATGTTCTGAAGGAAGGTCAGGAAGTAAAGGTTAAGCTGCTGGGCTTTGACGATCGCGGCAAGGTCCGCCTGTCGATGAAAGTGGTCGATCAGGAAACCGGCGAAGAGATCGTTCCCGAGAAGAAAGAAAAGAAAGAAGACGCAGAGTAATCTGTTCTTCCTTCGCAAATTAAGAAACAAACCCCGGCTTCGGTCGGGGTTTTTTCATGATCTCGAATAAACCTGCGCAGGATCAGCGGCCATCCGGTCCGATGTTGCGCGGTTTCCGGATTCCTCGCTATAGTCAACCGCACGTGTTTTAATCGTTTTCTCAAGAAACGCCGGGGCCACCCGGTGGAGTCGTTTAATGGTCATTCGGTGCTTTAGTCAGATTTCTTCCCCAAAACTGAATTTCGACGTCATCATCGTTGGCTCGGGTCCGGCGGGCCTTTCCATCGCCACCGAACTTCTGGGCTCGGGGCTGAACGTTGCGGTGCTGGAAAGCGGCGACACCACCCGCAGCGCTGCCGGCGACGACCTGAACGCATTCGAACAGGCCGGACAGACCAGAGCCCCCCATACCGAGGTGTCCTGCCGCGGATTCGGCGGCACAAGCGCGCTGTGGACCGGGCGTTGCGGCGCATTCGACCCCATGGACTACGCCCGGCGGCCGTGGCTGCCCGGCACGGGTTGGCCAATCGAGCCCGAGGCACTGGCGCCGTATTACCAGAGGGCTGGCCGGTTCCTTGGCCTCGCCCCGACCCGGTCGGCGGAAAGGGCACAGCACGAAATGGGCAAGGCCTTTGACGCGCCGCCCTTTGCGTCCTCGGTGTTCAAACCGGTCATCTGGCAATTCAGCAAGTCAAACACCGGCGACGCCTCGGATATCCGGCATTTCACGCCCGAGGGCGACATGCCCGGCGACATGCTCCAGCACACCGGTGCACCGACATCCATCAATGTCGGCGAACGCCACCGGGCCGAGCTTGAGGCCAGTGAAACGGTTCAGATACTGACCTCGGCCACGGTGACCGAAATTCTCACCACGCCGGACCAGGGTCAGGTGCGCGGCGTGCAGGTGATGAGCGACGCCGGGACATCGGTCGAGATCGCAGCGCCGCGCGTGGTGTTGGCCTGCGGCGGCATTCAGACCCCCCGGCTGTTGCTGGCATCGCGATCCCGGAACCCCGCGGGTCTGGGCAACGCGCATGATCAGGTCGGGCGTTACCTCGCCGATCACCACTTCACCGAGATTGCTGCCTTCGGCAAGGGGAAAGGCAGCCAGGTGCGCAAGCGTCTGGGAAACCGCTGGCACCCCCGGTTCGGATCGCATCATGTTCATTGCCTGGGTCTACGCCTGTCGGATGACATTCAACGCGAACAAGGCCTTCTGAACGCCGCCCTGCATCTGGCCGAATTCGGGTCCGAGGTGAACCCTCTGTCCACGCTGGCCCGCGGCTTGCGCGGCCTGAAGGGCGGGACCGGAGGGCTGGCCGATGTCGCAGCGGCCTTGCGGCATCCTTACGGTCTGGCCACAAGCGCTCATGCCCGGCTGGTCACGAAGGTGCCGCCCCTGAACCGTCCCGACCGCAGCGTCGTCGGCTGCGTTGTCGAACAAGAACTGCAACCGGACAGTCGTGTCAGTCTTTCCGACCAGACCGACCGGTTCGGGGTCCCGCTTGCGCGCATCGACTGGCGCATATCTGAGCGCGAATACCAGACCGTACGCGCCGTCGAAAACGCCTTTCATTCGGAAACCCGGCGTCTGGGCATCGACGATGCTTATCAGCGCCCCGCCTGGCTGGAACAAGGGTTCGACGCCTGGCGCAGCGGTCTTCTTGACCTGGCCCACCCCGCCTGTTCCACGCGTATGGCGCTGGATCCGTCCGATGGTGTTGTCGACGCCAATTGCCAGGTTCATGGTGTCGAGGGCCTGTTCATCGCCGGCAGTTCCGTGTTCCCCACCAACAGTCACATGAACCCGACGCAAACGCTCGTCGCCCTGTCGCTGCGGCTGGCTGACCATATCCACGCGTCTGCACGGAAACCGGCAGCCGCGGCAGTCGCGCATCGGCCAGATCGCTGCCGCGTCGGCTTTGTCGGTGGCGGTGACCGCGTCCGGTCGATCTATGCGCCAGCGATGCGGGCGCTATCGCTTGAGGTCGAAATCTGCGGCGCGGTCACGGCAAGCGATGCAGGGGCAGAGCGGCTGGCCAACCTGACGGGGTGGCCCACGGGCACAGATCTCGACGCTTTGATCCGCGACAAAAACCCCGAGCTTCTAATCGTGGCCGTGCCGCCGGATCAGATCGACTGGTTCTATCCGGTCATGGCCGGCCGGGGTATTCCGCTGTTGCTCGAGACGCCATTTTGCTGGAACGAACGCGCTGGCCGCAAACTGCTGAGCAAAATCGAAAACCACAACCCGCTGGTCGGAGTTGCCGAACAGTTTCCGTTCCTGCCCGAGATCCGCTTGCAGAAAAAGATAATTTCTCTGGGTCTGATCGGAGACATCACGTCGGTCGTCAACGACTTCGCCGTATTCGACTATCACGGCATCGGCCTGATGCGAGAGCTGCTCGGACGGGATCGCAGGCCGCAGGCCGTACAGGCTGTGCGTTCGCGCATGGCGTCAGGTGAACGCTGGATGCGCGGGACGGTGACATTTGGCGATGGCAGCTTCTTTATCCATCGGTTCTCGCCCGACTATGAAAAGACCCCGCACCGCAATGCGCCGCGCATAGTCACCTATGGGTCAGGCGGCACCTTGCTGCCGGGTGAAGCCAGGTTCGCCACGGGCACCGGGTCAACCATGGTCAGCACGTTTCAGCGCCTCGAAGACGCCGCAGGGCTCAGGGCCCTCCGCGTTGAGACGCCAGACGGCCCGGTCGAATGGACCAACCCACTGGCGGGCCACAACCTGAATGACGAGCAGATCGCCGTCGGATGCCTGGTTCAGGCCATGGTCCGGGCCGTCCGGGATGGTGGCGAGCCCGCATACCCCGCATGGGCGGGCCTCGAAGATGTGGAAATCCTGAATGCGCTCGGCTATTCCGCCGACCGGGACGGCGCACGGATTGGCCTGCCGGCCTCGCGCCTGTTTCAAAGGGCACTCATCAAAACGCGCAACCGGCTTTCCATCTGACCGCAACCTCGGCGTCAGCCCACGCGTCCATCAGGCCTGCGCAGCGCAAAGCCCGAAAACCGCCCCCCTGCTTCATCTGGCCAAAAATATCCTCGGGGGAATCGCGTCCATCAGGGCGCGATGGGGGGCAGACAGCCCCCCTGACCAGCTTTCAAATCAAACCGGCGCCTTGGTCTTGCGCAGATACGGGAAGATCGTCTCGAACTCGCCAAATTTCTCTTTGGCATCCTCATTCGACACAGCAGGCGGAATGATCACATCCTCACCCGGCACCCAGTTGGCAGGTGTCGCAACGCCCTTGGACGACATCTGCAACCCGTCCAGCGCGCGCAGGATCTCGGCAAAGTTGCGGCCCACGGTCATCGGGTAGGTCATCGACAGCTTCAATTGCTTGTCCGGCCCGATGATGAACACGGACCGCACGGTGGCGCTGTCGGCGGGGGTGCGGCCGTCGGGCAGGTAGGCCTCGGCGGGCAGCATGTCGAAGGCTTTCGACACGGCCAGACCGTCATCAGCGATGATCGGAAAGCCGGGGTTGGCGTTGCCATAGGCCTCGATGTCCTTCTTCCATTTCTTGTGATCCTCGACCCCGTCGACCGAGACGCCGATCACCTTGGTGCCCCGCGCCGCCCATTCATCGTTCAGCTGCGCAACAGCCGAAAATTCGGTGGTGCAGACAGGCGTGAAATCCTTGGGATGCGAGAACAGGATGGCCCAGCTGTCGCCGATCCAGTCGTGGAACTGAATGGTGCCCTGATCCGTTTCTGCTGTGAAGTTCGGGACGGTATCATTTATGCGCAAACCCATGGGGCATCTCCTCTGTCTTGGTTCTTGGCCGACTCGGCTGCTGCCAACTTAGTCACTTTGCCGCGCGGTTAAACCTCTCAAAGCTGACGCTGCGTAAATTCACATATCCCGACTGACGGAGATCTCTTTCCCTTGCCCTGCAGGTGTAGCAATGACAGAGTGAGCAGTAAAACCGACCAACCGGTCGAAAGTAATGTGATCCGGAGGACTACAGATGATCGAGAAGCGCGATTTTTACATCAACGGCCAGTGGGTCCCGGCGGCGGCGGCCAGTGATTTCCACGTCATCGACCCCTCGACCGAAGAACCCTGCGCGGTGATCTCGCTGGGGGCGCAGGCCGACACGGATGCAGCGGTGGCGGCCGCCAAAGCCGCCCTACCCGGCTGGATGGCGACGCCTGTGGCGGACCGCATCGCGCTGGTCGAAAAGCTGGTCGAGGTCTATGGCACCCGCACCGAGGATCTGGCGCAGGCCATGTCGCATGAGATGGGCGCGCCGATCGATATGTCGCGCACTCAGCAAGTCGGCGCAGGCATCTGGCACCTTAAAAACTTCATCCGGGCCGCCAAGGCGTTTGAGTTCGAGCGCCCCTTGGGCGATCACGCGCCCAATGACCGGATCATCTATGAGGCCGTGGGTGTGGCCGCCCTGATCACGCCGTGGAACTGGCCGATGAATCAGATCACGCTCAAGGTCGGTGCGGCGGCGATTGCGGGCTGCACGATGGTGCTGAAACCGTCGGAACAAAGCCCGCTGAACGCGATGATCTTTGCCGAGATGATGGATGAGGCCGGGTTCCCTGCGGGCGTGTTTAACCTTGTTAACGGCGATGGCGCGGGCGTGGGGTCTCAGCTGTCGGGCCATCCGGATGTGGATATGGTCAGCTTTACGGGCTCGACCCGCGCGGGCACGGCGATTTCCAAGAATGCCGCCGAAACGCTGAAGAAGGTGCATCTGGAACTGGGCGGCAAGGGGGCGAATGTGGTCTTTGCCGATGCGGATGAAAAGGCCGTCAAGCGCGGCGTGTTGCACATGATGAACAACACTGGCCAAAGCTGTAACGCGCCCAGCCGGATGCTGGTTCAGCGTCCGATCTATGACCAGGCGGTTGAGACGGCAGCTGAGGTGGCGAACAAGGTCTCGGTCGGGCCTGCCATGGACGAAGGCCGCCATATCGGCCCCGTGGTGAATGAGGTCCAGTGGACCAAGATTCAGGACCTGATCCAGAAGGGTATCGACGAAGGTGCGCGTCTGGTGGCGGGCGGCACCGGGCGGCCCGAGGGTCTGAACAAGGGGTATTATGTGCGCCCCACGGTCTTTGCCGATGCCAACAACCAGATGACCATCGCGCGCGAGGAAATCTTTGGCCCGGTCCTGACCATGATCCCCTTCGATACCGAGGAAGAGGCGATCGAGATAGCCAATGACACGCCTTATGGGCTGACCAATTATGTCCAGACACAGGACGGTGACCGCGCAAATCGGATGGCGCGGGCGTTGCGCTCGGGCATGGTCGAGATGAATGGCAAATCGCGCAGCGCGGGCTCTCCGTTCGGGGGAATGAAACAGTCCGGCAATGGGCGCGAGGGCGGTGTTTTCGGGCTGGAAGATTTCCTTGAGGTCAAGGCCGTCGGCGGCTGGGCTGCGGAATAGCCGCGTTCTGACGTGATCCAGTTGTGAGGCACCCTGCAGGGTGCCTCGCTCTATCATTTCAGGCGGGGCGGACCACAAGCTGCGGCTCTCCGTCCGAGGTGCGCCGGGTCGAGCGGCCGTCCCAGCCGATCTCGCCGGTCACGCGCTGGCGCAGCGATGAGAAACTGTCGAACCGCACCACATCCACGGGTGCGTCGAACTGCAATGTCACCCGGCGCTGCTCCCCATTGCTCAGCTTTGTCATCCCGCGAATTTCGGCCGTGAAGGGCTGCCCCAGATACCGGCCTTCGACGCGGTTCCCGACCTGCAGGTCCACCCGGGTGGCCGCCATCGCGCGCAGCGTGTTCCAGTCGCGCAGCCCGTGCTGATGGGCCAGCAGTTCAAGCGCCTCGCTATGCGACAGAGCAATGCCTTCGCTCTGCGATCGGGCGCGCAGCCGTTTGGCCTGCGTTTTCAGCTCCGTTACCGGAGCAATATCGTGTGATTTGGTCATGGTATGCCTCGTTTCCTTGAACGGGCGCGACATCAGGACGGGGTTCGCATTGCCATCCGCGCGCCTGGAAAGGGCAACAGATGTCGTGTCATCGGGTTTCACCAAAGCCAAAGGGCCGCGAACGGCAGGAGACCCGAACCTGTCGCGGCTTGTGACATCCGGGTGCCTCTCTGTCAATCAGGCGTCGGCCTGTGCCGCCTCGTACGCCAGCATCGCACGCTTGACGGGCAGACCCCAGTGATAGCCGCCTAAACCACCGGATTTGCGCAAGGCGCGGTGGCAGGGGATCAGCCAGCTGACCGGATTGCGCCCCACCGCCGTACCGACGGCGCGCACCGCCTGCGGGGACCCCACCCGCTGGGCGATCTCGGAATAGGTGGTGACCTGACCCGAGGGGATATGCATCAGCGCCTCCCACACCTTGATCTGAAGGGGCGAGCCGATCAGGTGCAGGGGGGTTTCGGACCGGTCGGTGCCAAACGCGCCTTGCACCCATGGGTGCAGGCGCGCGGAATTTTCCAAAAATTCCGCTTTCGGCCAGCGTGAAACCATATCCTCCATCGCCGCCGCTTCGCCGGTCTCGGACCCGAAGGCGATGCCGCAGATGCCCTTGTCGGTGCCCATGACCAAAGCCGGGCCAAAGGGGCAATCGAACCAGCCCCAGTAGATCACCAGCCCTTCGCCCTTGCGGGCATACTCGCCGGGGCTCATGGATTCCCATTTCAGGAACAGATCATGCAGGCGACCGCTGCCCGACAAACCCACGTTATGCGCGGTCTCCAACGTCGTGAACCGGTCACGCAGCAGCGCCTTGGCGTGGCCCAGCGTCAGGTATTGCTGATAGCGTTTCGGCGACACCCCGGTCCAGCGCGAGAACAGGCGCTGGAAATGGGCGGGGCTCATGTCCATCTGGCGGGCCAGTTCCTCGAGGCTCAGCCCCTCGCCGCCCTGATCGATCAGGTCGATGGCGCGGCGCATGACGTTGTAGTGATATCCGCTTTCGGGTGTCTGGACATTCATGGCGTTCACCTCGGTTCGTTTCCAAAACCATAGCGCGCGCACCGGCCCCCTGCGACCCGGAACTTGCGCATTGGCTTTGGGCTTGTGTCACGGCCCGGCGAGCGGCATTAAGGCGCGGATGGCAAAGCAACTCGACTACCACACGATCCGCGAGATCTTTACGCGTTTTCACGACGCCGACCCGGAACCCAAGGGCGAGCTGGAGCATGTGAACGTCTACACTCTGGTCGTCGCCGTGGCGCTGTCGGCGCAGGCCACCGATGCGGGCGTCAACAAGGCCACGCGCGAGCTGTTCAAGATCGCCGACACGCCGCAGAAGATGCTGGATCTGGGCGAAGAAGGTCTGATTGAGCATATCAAGACCATCGGCCTGTTCCGCCAGAAGGCGAAGAACGTGATCAAGCTGAGCCGCATTCTGGTCGAGGACTATGGCGGCGAGGTGCCCAATTCCCGCGCAGCACTACAATCGCTGCCGGGCGTGGGCCGCAAGACCGCCAATGTGGTGCTGAACATGTGGTGGCGGCAACCGGCGCAGGCGGTCGATACCCATATCTTCCGCGTCGGCAACCGCACCGGCATCTGCCCCGGCAAACACGTGGACGCCGTTGAACGTGCCATCGAGGACAATATCCCGGCCGACTTTCAACTCCATGCGCATCACTGGCTGATCCTGCATGGGCGGTACCATTGCAAGGCGCGCAAGCCGCAATGCCCGACCTGCATCATCCGTGATCTCTGTCAATTCGAGGACAAGACCCAATGAAGACCTACCAACTCACCGGTATCGGAAACGCCGTTGTGGACGTGATTTCGCAGGCCGATGACAGTTTTCTTGAGCTGATGGGCATCGAAAAGGGCATCATGCAGCTGATCGAGCAGGAGCGCGGCGAGGTGCTGTATGCCTCGATGGAAGGTCGGGTGCAGACGCCCGGCGGCTCGGTCGCCAATACGATTGCCGGGGCCGGTGCGCTGGGGCTTGAGGCCGCGTTCATCGGGCGCGTGCATGACGACGCGTTGGGCCGGTTCTATGCGGATGCGATGAACGAGGATGGGGTCGATTTCGTGAACCCGCCGGTGCCGGGGGGCGAGTTGCCGACGTCGCGGTCGATGATCTTCGTCTCGCCTGATGGCGAGCGGTCGATGAACACTTATCTGGGGATTTCATCCGAGCTGTCATCGCAAGACGTGTCTGCGGATGTGGCGGGCAACAGCCAGATCATGTTCCTTGAGGGCTATTTGTTCGACAAGGAGAAGGGCAAGGCGGCGTTTCTTGAGGCGGCGCGGAACTGTCACGCAGGCGGCGGCAAGGCCGGGATCGCGATTTCCGATCCGTTCTGTGTGGAACGCCACCGGGTCGATTTCCTGCTGCTGACCGAAAACGAACTGGATTTCGTGATCGGCAACGAGGCCGAGATCAAATCGCTGTTCGAAACCGACGATCTGGAAAAGGCGCTGGCCCAAACCGCCGCGATCTGTCCGCTGGTTGTGTGTACGCGGTCCGGGGATGGAGTGACCGTGCTGTCGGACGGGCAACGCATTGATGTACCCGTCGAAAAGGTGGTGCCGGTGGACGCGACCGGCGCGGGCGATCAGTTCGCCGCCGGGTTCCTGTTCGGCATGGCCACGGGGCGCGACTACGAGACCTGCGCGAAGATCGGCAATGTCTGCGCCCGCGAGGTGATCAGCCATATCGGCCCGCGCCCCGAGGCGAATATGCAGGAGTTGCTGCACGCCGAAGGCTTGCTGTAAAGCGCTGAGCCGCGTCAGCGCCGACCCGCGGGGTGGCGCATCCGAGGTTTAAGCGGGGCACTTTATGGTGCCGACGACTGATACGCTGGCCTTGCGAAGGACGTAGCAAAAGCGCCGCCCCATGGGGGCGGGTCGGCGCTGGCGCGGCGGCCTGTGGCCTTGATTCCGCGCCGTCAGGACCCCGCTGCCGCGTCGTTTAGGGCCCAGTTGTATTCATAGGCGCTCACGCGTGCTGTGTTCTGTAGGCGGACCCTCAACTCCGGCTCGGCCGCCGTTTCCAGATAGGCAAGCACCGCCTTCTCATTCACCCCGAAATCCTCGCGGAACCAGATGTAGATTTTCGACAGGATCAACCTGCCGCGCTCATCGAACCGCACCCCGCGCGGGTCGTTGACATAGGTGCGCTCGGCTGCGGCAAGGTCGCGTTCCAGCGTCTGCGCCTGCCACGCGCGGTCCATCAGGTTGGGGCAACCCACCGCGGCGCAGTTCAGCGCGTAGTGAATGCGCGGCTCATCAAAAGTGGGGCGGATGATGCGGTGTTCGATGTCGTTCAGCGTCAGGCTCTGCCCCGCGACCGTGGCCAGAGGGCGGCTCCACGGGCCGACCGACAGCGGCCCGTCCCGGATGTCGCGGATCGAGGCGACGGGGTAATTCTCCAGCACCACATCCACGGTCAGCGCGTTATAGAGGTTGATCCAATAGGCCAGTTGCTGATCCCGGGTCAGCCCCGCCGGATCAACCGATTGCAGCCGCGTCAGATACCCGTCGAGCCGCGCGCGGTCGGCCTGCGAGACCTGCCCATAGGCCACCCGGTTCACCCCTTGTGCATCCGGCGCGACATAGCGGTTCAGGAACGCGGTCCAGTCGCGGTGATCCACCCATTCGCCCGGGGGCGGCACGGTACGGGTCAGGGCCGTGTTTTCCAGCGGCGCGGCGGCGGGCAGGGCCAGACGCTCGACACTGGCGCAGGCGGCCAGAAGCGGCAGCAACAGCAGGATCAGCAGCGCCCTCATGACGCGGCCTTTCGGGCGGCCTGTTGCGCCCGCAACTGGCCTTTGAGCTTTTTCAGCGGTGCCCGCGCCGGATCGCGCAGGCCGGGCAGATCGGGGCTGTCGGACAGGTCGCGAGAGGCCGCGTTCCACCACTGGGGGCCTTGGTCGCCGTCAATCCGGTCGGGGGCGGTCAGATGGCGGTCACGCTGCGCGTTGTGGGCGCACATCGACAGGGGGCCATTGGCGGTGGCGACCATGAAGACACAAGACGCGCAGCGATCCTGATCCAGCGCCTCGGCGGACATGAAGTTGTGAATGAACACCGCCTGCCGCCGCACCCGTCCACGCAGCAGCCCCGGGCCCAGACGCAGGGCACAGGCGGCCAGATGCGCACCTGCGCGCAGGGCAACGAGCGGATGACGCAGCACCAGCCGCCGCAGGCTGTCGCGGATGTTCAGATGCCCGTCCTGCGAGCGATCTTCGTGCTCCAACGTGTCGATCACGCGATGCACAAGGCGGCGGTTCGACAGTACCGATTTCGCCCGTCCTCCGGCGGTCAGCACGCTGGCATAGCGGTTGCAGCGGGAATGGCCCACCGCGGCGGTGTCGAAATGCAGCGGGGTCTCATACCCCGCTTCGACCGCGCGCATCACGCTGTCCTGCGTGATCATCTCGGGGCGGTCGCGCAGCACCCCGCGCCCGGTATCGGCCTGCATCTGGAACGAGACAAAGGACACCTCGGGGCGGTCGCGCAGGAACCGGGCCAGCGCGGGCAATTCGTCGAAATTACCCTCAAAGACGGTGGTATTGAACAGGATGCGCAGCCCCAGCCCCCGCGCGCGGCGGATATAGGCGCGGCGAACGGTGTTCAGCTCGGTCTCGGTGTCGAACCCACGGCGTTCCTGCGTCAGGTCGACATGGAACGCCACATCGTCCAGCCCGGCGGCGGCCAGCCGGGTCAGGGCGGCTCGGCTGGCGCGGATGCCGTTGGTCATCAGGCAGGACCGCATCCCCAGACGGCGGATTTCACGACACAGCACCTCAAGGTCCTCGACCTTGCGCAGGGTCGGATCGCCACCCGTCAACTGCACCGAGACGCCGGGACCATAGTGGCTGTGGATCGTCGCCAGCCGCGCAAACAGGACCGAGAGCGGGGGGTCATAGGTCATCTCGGCCCGGTCCGAGAGGTAGCAGAGCGTGCAATCCAGATTGCAGCGCTGCGTCACCTCAAGCGCAACGCAGGCGATGGGGTAAAACCGGCCAGCGGTCTGGCCGGGGCCGTATTCGCCCGCCGACCACAACCCGTCCCGCAGCGGCGCACGGCGGTCAGAGCCATGAAACCGGCGACCGGCGGGGGCGCATCGCGCGGCGGCGGGGATGTGGGGATCAACGGTGTCTTTCATACCCCCGAGGCTAACCACGCCCAACGCCCCGCGCCACGGCCCCTCACGGCGATTTGTCGCGCGGTGAGTGTTGGGGCGGTAGGTCAAATTTCCGCCTCAAAATGAGCCTATGGAAACAGGGATTGAAACAAGAGATTGAGAACCGGCATGACCAGACGGGCTGCGTTACTGGTAGATGGCGATAACCTGAGCCCCTCGCTTCAGGCAGACATTCTGAAGGCTGCGCGACGCTACGGCCAAATCGATATCGCGCGGGTCTACCTGAACGCTCAGCGGTGTGTGGGCTGGCACGACGCGCCAGCCTTTCGCCTGTTTCACAGCGGCACAGGAAAGAATGCCACCGATATCTTGCTGGCGATCGACGCCATCGAGCTTGCGTTCCAGAAGAACATCGACGTCATTCTGGTGGCCAGTTCGGATGGTGATTTCTCGCATCTGCATAGCAGATTGCGGGAACATGGGCTGACCAGCATAGGCATTGGTGAACAAAAGACACCGCAAGCGCTGCGAGTGAACTGCTCGGAATTTGTCGAGTTGAACCCGGACAAGGACACCGGGCAGACCTGCGGCGCGGGGCAGCCGCCATCCAATTTGGACTGGAATATCCGGAAGGTAATTGCGGTCAATAGCAAGAACGGAGAAGGGATCCCAATCGCGGACCTGAACGTTCGGATGCGCCGTCAACACGATATTAAGATCAGCACCTATCCCGAGCGGACATGGCGCGGGTATCTGGCCAAGCGCAAAGACCTGTATGATCTGGACCCGAAAGGGCCGGACGCGCATGTTCGGTTCAAGGCATTGGGGTTCGAGACCTGATGGCGCTGGGCGCGCAGGCCCTCAGCCCAAGTGCTCCGCAAACGCGGCCACGACCTGCTTATACACCTCGCGCTTGAAGGGGACGATTTCGGCGATCAGGCGCGAGGGGTCCTGCCATTTCCAGCGGGCGAACTCGGGGTGGGCGGTGTCGATGTTGATGTGATCATCGCGGCCCGTGAAGCGCATCAGGAACCATTTCTGTTCCTGCCCGCGATAGCGGCCTTTCCAGATTTTCAGCACGATGTCATGGGGCAGGTCATAGGGCAGCCAGCCGGGGGTCTCGGCGATGATCTCGACCAGATCGGGGGTGATGCCGGTCTCCTCCCACAACTCGCGCAGGGCGGCATCGCGGGGGTCTTCGCCCTTGTCCACGCCGCCCTGGGGCATCTGCCAGGCGTCACGGGGGCCATCGTTGCGCAGACCCGTGAATATCCGGCCTTCGGCATTCATCAGCATCAGCCCGACGCAGGGGCGATAGGGCAGTTTGGCGATCTGATCGGGGGTCATGCGCGGCCTCTTGGGTTGTTCGGGCCCTCTCTATCAAGCGTCACCCGGGGGGCAAAGGGGGTGACGTTAGGTTTCGCGTGACAAAGGTGACGCGCGCGTCAATCTAAGCGCCGAAACAGGGAGAGTTCGTCATGACCGCGTACCCAAACATGCTGGCCCCGCTGGATCTGGGCTTTACCACGCTGAAGAACCGCGTGCTGATGGGGTCGATGCATACCGGGCTGGAAGAGACCGGCGACTGGAACCGCGTGGCCGAGTTCTATGCCGACCGGGCGCGCGGCGGTGTGGCGCTGATGGTGACGGGCGGGATTGGCCCGAACCTTGAGGGCTCGGTTCTGCCCGGCGCATCGATGATGACCAATGATACCGAGGTCGCCAACCATTCCATCGTGACGCAGCGGGTGCATGAGGCGGGCGGCAAGATTGCGATGCAGATTCTGCACGCGGGTCGCTATGCCTATGGGCCGAAATGCGTGGCGCCGAGCCCGGTGAAATCGCCGATCTCTCCGTTTCCGCCGAATGAACTGGATGAGGACGGGATCGAGAAGCAGATCGGTGACATCGTAAACGCCGCCGTGCTGGCGCAGAAGGCCGGGTATGACGGGGTCGAGATCATGGGGTCCGAGGGGTATTTCCTGAACCAGTTCCTTGTCACCCACACCAACAAACGCACCGACCGCTGGGGCGGGTCTTATGAGAACCGCATGCGCCTGCCCATCGAAGTTGTGCGACGGGTGCGTGAGGCGGTGGGGACGGATTTCATCATCATCTACCGGCTGTCGATGATTGATCTGGTGCCCAATGGATCAACCCATGATGAGGTGGTGGAGCTGGCGCAGCGGATCGAGGCTGCGGGGGCCACGATCATCAACACCGGCATTGGCTGGCACGAGGCGCGGATTCCGACGATTGCCACGTCCGTGCCCCGTGCGGCCTTTGCGTGGGTGACCAAGAAACTGATGGGCAAGGTTGGCATCCCGGTGATCACCTCGAACCGCATCAACACGCCCGAGGTCGCCGAAGAGGTTCTGTCGACGGGCTGCGCCGATATGGTGTCGCTGGCGCGCCCCATGCTGGCGGATGCGGATTTCGTGAACAAGGCCATGGCGGGCGAGGCGGCGCAGATCGCGCCTTGCATTGCCTGCAATCAGGCCTGTCTGGATCACACCTTCAGCGGCAAGCTGACGTCATGCCTTGTTAACCCGCGCGCCTGCCATGAGACCGAGTTGGTGATCGGAAAGGCCGAGACCGCTAAGACTGTTGCCATCGTTGGGGCTGGCCCGGCTGGCCTGTCCACCGCGATGACAGCGGCGCAGCGCGGCCATAACGTGACCCTGTTCGACCGCGCGGCTGAAATTGGCGGCCAGTTGAACATGGCGAAGCAGGTTCCGGGGAAAGAGGAATTCTGGGGGCTGGTCGACTGGTACCGCACCATGATGGACGACCTGGGCGTCAAGGTGGAACTGAACCGCGCGGTCCGCGCCGATGACCTGACCGGGTTTGACGAGGTGGTGATCGCCACCGGCGTCACCCCGCGCGATCCACAGATACCGGGGCAGGATCGGGACAATGTGCTCAGTTATATCGAGGTGCTGCGCGACAAGGCCGAGGTCGGTAAATCCGTCGCCGTGATCGGCGCAGGCGGCATCGGGTTCGACGTGTCCGAGTTCCTGCTGGAGGACGGCCACAGTGCGACCACGGACCTGCCTTTGTGGATGAAGGAATGGGGGGTGAGCGACCCGTCCGAGCATCGCTCGGGGCTGGCCCCCGAGGGCCCGCAGCCCGCAGCCCCGGCGCGGCAGGTCTCGTTGCTGCAGCGCAAGGCACAACGGCATGGCAAGGGCTTGGGCAAGACCACAGGCTGGATTCACCGCGCGACGCTGAAGATGAAGGACGTCAATTTCGTCGGCGGCGTGAATTACGAGCGCATCGACGAGGGCGGCCTGCATGTCAGCTTTGGCGAGGACCGCGCGGATCCAACCGTTATCCCCGCGGAGACGATTGTCTTGTGCGCGGGTCAGGTCTCGGACCGGTCGCTGGCGGATGAACTGGACGCGCGCGGCATTGCCTGCCATGTGATCGGCGGCGCGGATGTGGCAGCTGAACTGGACGCCAAGCGCGCGATCAATCAGGGCACACGGCTGGCCGCCACATTCTGAGCGGGGCCAGACGGTGTTTGCCTTCGCGGCCCGGCTGCGACTATCGTAGCCTGAGAGCCGCCCCAACCGACACCGCACGCCTTGAGCCACGATCACACCGAACCCAATCGTCACACCCTGCCGATGATGGCCGGGCAGGGTGCGTTTTCGGTGATGGCCTGGTCGATGGCCAGCCCGTCGATCGTTGTGGCCTTTCTGGCGGTATCGATGGGATTACCGCTGTTTGTGGCCGGGATACTGGTTTCGGTGCGTCAGGTCGCAGGAACACTGTCTGACGTGGCATTGTCGGGCCTTGCTGCACGATTACCACGCAGGAAATCGGTCATCGCCCGGGTTGATCTGGCCATTGCGGCCTGTTTCCTGACCCTCGTTCTGGTTGCGCTCTATGGCAGTCAGCAACTGGTGATCCTTGCCTTTGTCGCGGTGATTTTCGCAATCGGGATGCTGGAAGAGTTCAAGGCCCTGATGATCATCGACTTCGTCAGCGACGCTCTGAAATCGAAAGACAGAATGCGGCTGAGCTATTGGCAGAAGACGGTGGGCGGCGCTGCGACCATCGCGGTGGTCCTTATCCTGCATCAGGTGCTGGAAGGCGCGCCCGCCCCGACCCGGCACAGCATGGTCATCGGCTTCGGGGTGCTGTGCTTTGTTCTGTCCGCCATCGTGATGCTGACACTGACGGAAACCCCCGCAAAAGGCCGCGACAGCAAACCGCCGCGCGGATCACCCGTCGAGGCGGCCAAGGCGTTCCTGCGCAACATTCGCATGCTTTGGGCGGAAATCTGGTTCCGGAAATTCATCGTGATCCGGCTGAGCTTTGTGATTGCCGGTCTGTCGGTGCCCTTCTTCGCGCTCATCGCCGCGGCGGCGCATCACAGCTCGACCCGCGGGTTGACCGCTCTGGTTGTGTCATCGGCGGCGGCCTTGATGGTGGCGGCCCCCATGTGGCGCGCGCTCAGCAGCTTTTCGAACCGTGCGGTGATGCTCGCGGGCGCGGGCATGGTGCTGTTGTCGGGCGTCGGGCTGCTGGTCCTGCACCACAGCGGGCTGGACCATGGTATTCATTTTCATGCGCTGACCCTGTTCGTCGTCACCGTGGCGGCGACCGGTCTGGGCACTTCCCGGTCGCTCTACTTCATGGATCACGCCCCAAGCGAGCAGCGCGTGGTGGCGCAGGCCACCGCCGCCACGCTGTCGCGCCTTTTGGTTGTGGTGCTGTCGGCAATCCTGGCCGCGATGGCGCATGCCAGCGATCCGATCTGGCCGGTGGCGATGATCTCGGTCGGTAGTCTGATGGCCATCATCGCCGTGCTGACGCTGGTTGAACCCGCCGGGGCGGCCAAACCGGATCACGAAGCCGGGGCAGCCGAATGACCGGCGCGTGTATCCGCCCGCCTATTCGACGGTAATCGTAATCACCTCGGACACGATCGGCGTCGCGTGGGGCACATGGCCCGCGTCGCCCAGCACCAGCTGCAGCGTGTGTTCGCCCGGCGTCATATCCAGCGTGACCTCGGTCTGGCCGCCGCCGAAATGGATGTGGTTGTCATCGGCGGGCAGGCCATAGGCCAGCTCATCCGCGCCGTCTTCGCCCTGCCCGATCGGCGGGCGGTCGATCAGCAGGTGGTGGTGACCGGTGTTTTCCGCCTCGGTCCCGGCGGGCGCGACGCCCATGCCGCTGAGGCCGAAGACAATGGTGACGGGCGATTGCACCGTGTCCCCGTCGGACAGGTTGACGAAATAGACCGTCGCATCGGGATTCGAGGGGGTTTCACCTCCGGCCCCCGCAAGGGTGGCGGTCAGGCACAGGGCGGTGGCTGCGAAAAAGGCTCTCATAACTCTCCTCCGTGGTCACAAAAATGCCATTCTGATCCTAGTACGATTGGGAAAAAGTCCAGAAACTAAGGGTTTTGCGCCGACTTGCGCGCATCGACGCCCACCCGGCCCGGCGTTTCCCAGTCGCAAACGATCCGATTCAAAACCCTGATATTATCTCAGGTCTGCCCAGTTCTCGCCCAGATTGATCGCGATAAAGAGACAACGAACAGAAGACCTGGGGAACGAGAATGGATCGACTGACCGAAATGGAGGCCTTTTCCAACGTGGTGGACCAAGGGGGTTTCACCGACGCGGCCAAGAAAATGGGTATCTCCAAATCGGCCGTATCCAAACACGTGTCGAGCCTTGAGGCGCGGCTGGGTGCAAGACTGCTGAACCGCACCACACGCCGCGTATCACCGACCGAGATTGGATTGGCCTATTACGACCGTGCCCGCCGCGTCCTGAACGATGCGGGCGAAGCGGATGCGCTGGTGACCTCGATGCAATCGGCGCCCTCTGGTCTGCTGCGGATCAGTGTGGCAACAGATTTCGGTGTGAATCACCTGTCGCCGGTCTTGTCCGAATTCCTGTCGGCTTTCCCCGAGATCACCGTGAACATGGTGCTGAACAACCGCTATGTTGAGCTGATTTCCGAAGGCTTCGACGTCGCCGTGCGCATCGGAGAGCTGGAGGACAGCACCCTGCGCGCCCGCAAGCTGACCGAGACGGTCAAGCGACTGGTCGCCTCGCCGAAATATATCGAACAGTTCGGGCGCCCGCAGAAGATCGACGATCTGAACGAGCACAAGCTGCTGCATTATTCCAGCCAGTCCTCGGGCAGCGTCTGGAAACTGACCGCGCCTTCGGGTGAAAAGCGCCAGGTGCGCACCGCCGGCTGGCTGAGCGTGAATGACGGGCAATCGCTGCTGAACGCCGCCATCTCGGGGCTGGGGATCGCGCATCTGCCCAGCTATCTCTATGCCGACGCGCTGAAATCCGGCGAGGTGGTCGATGCGATGCCATCGCTGCCGGATGAGGTTCAGGGCGTCTATGCCGTGTACCCGCCGGGCCGGTTCACCCAGCCCAAGGTTCGCGCCTTCATTGATTTTCTGGTCGAGTCCTTTGCCGAAAAAGGCCCGATGGATTGGTAGAATTCTCCCTGTGGTACCTTGATGGCCCGCGTCGCAAGACGCGGGCCTTTTTTATTCGATCACCGGCAGGCCCATGGTGCGGGCCACCGCGCGCAGGCTTTCGGTCAGGACCGTTTGGCCGGGCAAAGGGGTCTCGGCGGGGCGGGCCAGCAGGGCGATGTCGCGGTTGGCGTTGGGGATCGACAGCGGGCGCAGGCGGACCTCGTCGCGGTAGATGCCCTGCCTGCGGGCATAGAGGTCCGGCAGAACCGCCACGCCGACACCCGAGGCGGCCATCAGGACGATGGAATCGAGCGTGGTGCCCTCGTATTCGTCCGACACCACGCCACCGCATTCCGCCGCCAGCGCATAGACGATGCGCGACAGGCGGTGGCTTTGGTCTAGTGTCAGGAACAGGCGGTTTTGCAGGTCATCGGCGCTGACCCCCTGCAGGTCCTGCGCCAGCACGTCGTCAACGGCCACCGCAACCCAGAGGGATTCGTTGAACAGGCGGTGCTGCAGGGTGTTGGGGTGGTCCTCGGGCGTGGACAGGATCAGGTCAAAGCGCCCGGTCTTGAGGCCCTGTTCCAGATCGCGGGTGTTTTCCTCGCGCACGATGATGCGCAGGCCGGGGCGCAGGCGGTGGACCTCTTTGATCACCTGCGGCAACAGGTAGGGCCCGATCGAGGGCAACACGCCCAGCCGCAGCCGCCCGCCCACCGGCGTATCGCTGGACATGGCGTGACGCAGGTCTTTGACATCCGCCAGGATTTTTTGCGCGCGGTCGATGAAATCCTCTCCCTTGGCCGTCACCTGCACTCCGCCGCGATTGCGGTCGAAGATGCGCACGCCAAGTTCCTGTTCCACCGTCGCAATCTGGGCCGACAGGCTGGGCTGGCTGACATTCAGCACATCGGCGGCAAGGCTGAACCGGCCAAGGCGGCTGACGGTGACGATATATTCCAGCTGGCGCAGGGTTGGGCGCATTTCATAGCCTGAAACTAAGCAAAACTTAGAAAGATAGTATTGGGCGAAATCAATTTTGCAAGGCACCTAGCCCAAAACCCGAGGGAACAGGAGCGTAAAATGCCCGGAGTGATCGAGACGCTGTCCAGCAATCTGCTGGTGCCGACCATATTGTTTTTTGCCCTCGGGCTGCTGGCGGCCTTTGTGCGCAGCGATTTGTCGATCCCGGCGGGGGCGGCGAAATTCATGTCGCTTTACCTGCTGCTGGCCATTGGGTTCAAAGGCGGGGCCAGTCTGGCCGAGCATGGGATACATCTGCAGCTGTTCCTGACCCTGATGGGCGGGGTTGCCCTATCCTTTGCGATACCGTTTGTGGCCTTTGGCCTGCTGCGGGTGATGACCCGGCTTGATCCGCTGAACGCAGCAGCGGTGGCGGGGCATTACGGCTCGATCTCGATTGTCACCTTTGTCACTGCCACCAGCCTGCTGGATCTGGTGGGGCTGACCCATGACGGGTTCATGGTGGCCGTCGCCGCCGCGATGGAGGTTCCGGCGATCCTGTCGGCGCTGTGGTTGGCGCATAAGGCGGGCAATAACGGCGTGAAGGATGACAAGCTGTGGCGCGATCTGCTGGCCAATGGCTCGATCGTGTTGTTGACCGGCGCGTTCCTGATCGGGGCGATCACGGGCGGCGAAGGGATGCAGATGATCGCGCCCTTCATCGTGACGCCCTTCACCGGCATCCTGTGCCTGTTCCTGCTGGATATGGGCCTGTCGGCGGGGCGTAGCCTGATCACCAATCGCGACAAGCTGTCGGTGGGGCTGTTTGCCTTTGGGGTGCTGATGCCGCTGATCGGGGCGCTGATGGCCTGGGCTGTGGGCGCGCTGATCGGATTGCCGCAGGGCAGCCTGTTTCTGTTCATGGTGCTGGCGGCCTCGGCCTCTTACATCGCGGTGCCGGCGGCGATGAAGATCGCGCTGCCCAAGGCCGAGGCCGGAATTTACCTGACACTGTCGTTGGGGGTGTCGTTCCCATTCAACATCACGGTCGGGCTGCCGCTGTATCTGTGGTGGGTCAGTTGACCAGCAGCACCGCCTCGACCCGGCGGTTGATGTCGCGCCCCTCGGGCGTGGCGTTCGAGGTGATGGGGGCGAGATAGCCCGCGCCTTGCGCCTCGACCCGGTCGGCGGCGATGCCATGGACCTCAATCAAGCGAGCGCGGACGGCGTCGGCGCGCTTGGTGCTAACCGCGATATTGGCCTGCAGATCACCGGTGTCGTCGGTATGCCCGACCAGCGCGAGGCGGGTATCGGGGTTCTCGGACAGATAGCCCGCCAGCAGGGCCAGCGAGGCAAAGGGCCCCTCGCCCAGCGCGACCTCGCCGGTACGGAAATGCAGATCATCAAGGATGACATGGCCATTGCTGCTGAGCTCGGCCAGCAATCCGGCGGCACCGTCCACGGTTTCCTCGATCACCAGTGGCGGGGCGGGTTGGGTGCCAACGGGCGTGACCCGGATCATCTGAACATAGCCATCGGGCGGGTTGCGGCTGATCAGCAGGCTGATCACGTTGTTGCCGCGGATGGCGGTCAGAAAGCGGTAATCATGGATCGCCACATACATATCGGGGGTTGGCACGACCTCGGTGCCGAAACGGAAATCGAACCCGCCGCAGCTGCGGGCCTCGCATTCAAAGATGATCTCATACCCTTGCGCCAAAAGCTGGTCACGCAGCGGGGTGAGGATTTGCAGCGTGGTGCTGGACCCGGCCTGCAGCCGCCATGTCAGACGCTCGACCTTGCCTTCGACGGTGCGCGCGGGCACGGCGTTGTCAGCAAACACCGCAATCGGCACATCGTAGCTGTCGAACGCGCTGGTCCGGTCCGAGATCTGACGCGCGCTGGAGGGCAGCACAAGTTCCTGCGCGAGGGCCGGAGCGGCCAGCAGAACAAAGCAGAGAACAAGAGGTCGGATCATCGGGACTGGGCGTGATATTCGGGGTTCGGGGCCATCGCGGTGGCGCTGGCCACGCGGTTGGTCATGTTGAAAAAACCGGTGACATTGGCGATGTCCCAGATATCGCGGTCACTGAACCCCGCATCGCGCAGGCGCTGGCGGTCGGGGTCCTCGACCGTGGCGCTGGCGGTGGTCATCTGGGCCGCGAAATCCAGCATAGCGCGCTGGCGGTCGTCCAGCGGCGCAACGCGGTAATTCATCACCAGCATCTCACCCAGTTGCGGATCACCCGAAAGCTGTCGCACCGCCGCGCCATGCGCGACAAGGCAGTAGAAACACTTGTTGATGGACGAGACCACAACGGCGATCATCTCACGCTCCAGCTTGGACAGCCCGCTGTCGGCCAGCATCAGATCGTTATACATCGCGGTGAACGTGTTCAGCTTGTCGATGTCGAAGGCATGGGCGCGCAGCACGTTGGGGACCATACCCAGTTTCTCGACGCAGATATCGAAATATTTCTGCGTCTCGGGCGGCAGCGGGTCCACCATCGGCAGGTTCAGGGCGGTGGGCATGTCCTGTGTGGTCAATTCGCTCTCCTCAGGCCTGTTGGCGATAGTGGTATTCGCCGACAATCTCCATCCCCAGCGCCTGATAGAGCCCGTTGGCCCCGGCATTCGCCTTGGTGCAGATCACGCTAAGGGTCTCAGCGCCATTGTCCAGCGCCCAGAAGGCCGCAGCGCGCATCGCCCATGCGCCCATGCCCTGACGGCGGTGGTCGGGCAAGATTTCCAGCGCGTGGACCATGGCGATACCGTCATGGATGGCCACGAACCCGGCCCCGGCGGGCTGATCGTTGCGGCGGATCAGCAAGCCCGTCTTCGGCCCTGGCGCGCGGTGCATGATGGCCAGCCGTTCGGGCCCGATGCCGCCCTGCGCCCAGACCTCGCGCATGATGGCCAGCGGTTCCCAGACGTTGAACACGGTGACGCGCGGCAGGGGCGTGTCGGTCAGATGCGCTGCTGGGCAGGTATAAATGTTGACCGGATCAAGGATGTCATAGCCGCGCGCGGCAAGCTGCGTGTCCAGCGCCTCATCCCCCGGCCAGAGGCAAAAGAGGTGTTTCTGTCCCATCGCCTGCATCGCGGCCTCGGCGGCGGTGATATCGGCGTCCGTCACGTCGCCGATCCGGCTGGCGGCAGACACGCGCGATCCTCCGCCCTGCCCGCGCCGCAGCCGGAAAGGCCCCAGCCTGTCATACCCGGCGGCCGGCCATGTGCCGTCGACGATGGCGGGCCAGTCGATGTTCAAAGCGCAAGCTCTTTGGCAAGGCGGGTGATGGCGGCGTCGATGCGCCCGCCTTCGGTGCCGCGCACGACCACGTTGGCTCCGAACACGCCGTTCAGTTGAAACGGGTAGCAGCCGATGGACAGATCCGCGAAATCCTCGGCCAGCGCGGCCAGGGTGGCGGCGATATCGCCCTCGCCCCGGTCGACGCGCAGGGTCTGCGACATAAGAGGGCGGCCGCCGGTCAGCGCAGGCAAAACGCTGGCGACCATGGCGCGGAACACCGAGGGCACCCCGGCCATCACATGCACATTGCCCAGCGTAAAGCCCGGCGCGGTCGAGACCGGATTATCGATCAGCGCCGCCCCCTCGGGGATGCGCGCCATGCGCAGGCGCGCGGCGTTCAGCTCCAACCCGGATTTGTCGTAATGCGCCTCAAGCAGCGCGCGGGCATCAGCGCGCACGTCAATATGCGCACCAAAGGCGCGGGCGATGCAATCGGCAGTGATATCGTCATGGGTGGGCCCGATGCCACCGCTGGTGAAGACGTGATCATGGGCGGCGGACAGCGCCTTGACCGCCCCTTCGATCGCCGAGGCATCATCGCTGACGATGCGGACCTCTTTCAGGTCGATGCCGTGTTTGGTCAGCTCTCCGGCAAGGTAGTGCATGTTGGCGTCGCGGGTGCGGCCCGACAGGATCTCATCCCCGATCACCAGCATGGATGCGGTTGGATTGGCCATGGCGCGCCCTCCCTCTTGATCGGCCCTTGGGGCAGGTATAGGCCCTTGGCCATGCGATTTGAAACCCCCCTTGTCCCCGCCCGCCTGATCCGCCGCTATAAACGCTTTCTGGCCGATTGCACGCTGGAGGACGGGCGCGGGGTCACCGCCCATTGCGCCAATCCGGGCTCGATGATGGGGCTGGCGGAACCGGGCGAGAAAATCTGGCTGGAGCCCAATGACGATCCGAAGAAAAAGCTGAAATACGGCTGGCGGCTGGTCGATCATGAGAACGGGCATTTCACCGGGGTCGATACTTCGCTGCCGAACCGGGCGCTGCGGGCGGCGCTGATGGCGCGCGACATCCCCGAACTGGCCGCTTATGAAACCGTCCGCCCCGAGGTGAAATACGGTGAAAACAGCCGCATCGACTTCCTGCTGACCCAACCGGGCCTGCCGGATGCTTATGTCGAGGTCAAAAGCGTGACGCTGTCGCGCCAGCCCGGTCTGGCCGAGTTTCCCGACAGCGTGACAGCGCGCGGCACCAAACATCTGGGTGAGTTGGCGGCCATGGCGGCGCAGGGGCATCGAGCGGTGATGCTGTATCTGGTGCAGCGCACCGATTGCGACCGGTTCGCGCTGGCTGCGGATATTGATCCGGCCTATGCGGCGGCGTTTGAGGCGGCCAAGGGGGTTGAGCGGCTGATTGTCGGCACCAAGATCACCCCCGAGGGCGTCTGGGCCGATCCTGCCCGGCGTTGGCGGGCAGATTAGGCAGGGTCAGTCGACAAAGTGAAATTTGCCCAGAAACACGCCCGATTTCGGGCTTTGGCCGCGATAGGTTCCTCCTGCGGTTTGCGCCACGACAGCGCATAACTCGCGCCCTTGCCTGAAATTGGCCCAGCGGCTGCAGATCTTGTCGCCGTCCAGCCACCAAACACCGGTGTCGCGGCCCAGCCGGGGGATCGAGACTTCGAAACCACCGTCAGGATCGAAGACCGCCGTGCCGGTATAGTGAAACCGTTCAAACGCAATCCCGCGACGCTCGGCCAGAAGCGACGCAAGCTGGGGGCCCGACAGCGGGGTCGCCTCGTCCCGGCAAGCGGTCAGGACGATCAGCAACAGCAGCGCGACCCGTTTCGACATCTGTTTTTCCTGCATCCGTTGGGCGACATGACCGCACACTACCGCAAAGCGCGGGCGGCCAAAGCTTGAACCCGGCCAGTTCAACGCCATTTGAACGGTCGAAAACCGCACCCTCTGGAACTTTCTGCACAAGCAGCGTAAAAGGAGCGCTGCGCGCAACATTTGGAGCTTAGCGTCGATGAAAGAGCATCGTGGCCGTCTGACCAAGGACGGTATCCGCATTTACGAACAGGGTGACTTTGCAGGTATGCACGCTGCAGGGGCTTTGGCGGCGCGGATATTGGATGACATTGCCGATCATGTGTTTGTGGGCCAGACCACGGGCGCGATCGACGGGTTGATCACGCAGATGGTCGAGGATGCGGGCGCAGAGTCGGCTACCATCGGTTACAAAGGTTACAAGCACGCCAGCTGTATCAGCGTGAACCATGTGGTCTGCCACGGCATTCCCGGCGACAAAAAGCTGAAGGATGGCGATATCCTGAATATCGACGTCACCGTCATCGTCGATGGCTGGTTCGGCGACACCTCGCGCATGTATGTGGCGGGCAAGCTGCCCCGCAAGGCCGAGCGGTTGATTCAGGTGACCCATGACGCGCTGTTCAAGGGCATCGAGATGGTCAAGCCGGGCAATACGTTCGGCGATATCGGCCACGCCATTCAGGCTTATGTCGAGGCGCACCGGATGAGCGTTGTGCGCGATTTCTGCGGCCACGGGCTGGGCCGGGTGTTCCATGCGCCACCGAATGTGCTGCATTACGGGCGTCCGGGCACCGGTGCGGTTCTGGAAGAGGGCATGTTCTTCACCATCGAGCCGATGGTTAATCTGGGGCGTCCTGAAACCAAGACGCTGGCCGATGACTGGACCGCCGTGACCCGCGACAAATCGCTGTCGGCGCAGTTTGAGCATTCGGTGGGTGTAACGGCAGATGGGGTCGAGATTTTCACCCTGTCACCGGGCGGCAAATATCACCCGACCTATTCCTCCTGATCCTGCGCCTGATCGCGCAGCAGTTTCAGCAGCAATGTCTCATCCCGCCACGGGATCACCGCGTCATGGATGAACACCGGCGCGCGCATCGGCTTGGGCGGCGGCCCGGTGGTGGTGTCCGTATCCTTGGCAAAGGTCCAGAGCGGGGGTGAGATGGCGCGGTCCATGGCCGGACCTTACCATGTTTCGCGCTCAGAGTCCCAAAAGCCCGGGCACTTGTGACATATCCGTGAAGACCTCGGCCCCCAGCGCGGCCAGACGCGCGCCGTCGTCATGGGCGGCATAGGCCAAGCAGCGCATATCGGCCCGGATCGCGGCGGTGACGCCGTTTTCGCTGTCTTCGACCACCACAGGGTTCTGCGCGCCGAAATGCTGCGCGGCGGTCAGGAACAGAGTGGGTTCGGGCTTGCCAGTGCCCAGTTCATGGGCCGAGAACATCACGTCCTTGAACCGGTCCCACAGACCGTTCTGGCCAAGGGTGATCTGCATTTTTTCGGGTCGGCCGTTCGAGGCGACACAATAGGGGATGCCCTGCGCGTCCAGTTGCGCCAGCAGGTCGGGAATGCCGTCGACCAGCGGCGTGCCTGCGCGCAGGGCCGTATAGATTTCCGCATAAATCTGCTCGGTCCAGTCATCGGGCAGATCGGCCCCCAGCGCCCGCGCCTTGTCGCGCACGCCGGTCATGGTTCCGCCGACAAACAGCGCCATGCATTCGGAAAGGCTGAGGTGCAGGCCATAGCGGGCGAAATTGTCGACCATGACCTGATTGGACAGAACCTCGCTGTCGACCAGAACGCCGTCGCAATCGAAGATCACCAGATCATGCATTCGGATCGTCCTTCCACATCAACGAGATATGCGTGTCGCCATATTTGCGCGTATCGCTCAGCGTGAACCCGTCGGGCGCGGCCATGGGGGCGTTTTCTTCCCAGACGATCAGGGCGTCATCCGCCAGCCAGCCGCCGGACAGCGCGGCGAGGGCTTTCTGGCCCAGCGCCTTGCCGTAAGGCGGGTCGAGGAAGATCAGATCATAGGGCGCGCCGGGGTTGTCGCCTAGTCGGGTGGCATCGCGGCGGATCAGGTCGGTGCGGGTCTTGCTGCCGGTCAGGTCGATGTTCTTGCGGATCAGACCCTGCGCCACGCGCCCGTCATCGACAAAGGTGACATGCGCCGCGCCGCGCGACAGCGCCTCGAGCCCCAACGCGCCGGTGCCTGCGAACAGGTCCAGAACGCGCAGACCGTCAAAGTCGATCTGGTGGCTGAGCACATTGAACAGGCTTTCGCGCACCCGGTCCGTGGTGGGGCGCAGATGTGCGCCCGCGTCGCCTTTACCCACCGAGGCCAGCGCCCGACCCCGGAACTCTCCGGCGATGATCCTCACGCTTTGAGAAGCGGTTTGAGGTCCGCATCCGGATCGGCGACCACCGCCGGATCTGCGGTTTTTCCCGCGTCGATCAGGCGCTTGCCAACCATATAGGCGCGCGGGTCGTTCATCGCGTCCACGGCAATGAGCTGATCGCCCTTGTAGTACCAGAAGGACACCGTTGCGCCCTGCCCCTTGCGGGTTACGACGCGGTCATACCCGGTGTTCAGGCCCGCGATCTGCAGCTTGACGTCATACTGATCCGACCAGAACCATGGCGTCGCCACATAGTCCTTGGCCGCGCCCAGCATGTTCTGCGCCACGATCTCGGCCTGATCGATGGCGTTGGGCACGCTTTCCAGACGGATGCGCCCCTCGCCATGCGGGAAGGACGCGCAATCGCCTGCCGCCCAGATCGAGGGGTCCGAGGTGCGGCCATGGGCGTCGGTCTTGATACCGTTATCCAGCTCCAGACCCGCCATCTCGGCCAGTTGGGTCGCGGGCGCGATGCCCACGCCGACAATGACGAAATCCACCGCCAGTTCAGCGCCATCCGTCAGAACGGCCCCCGTCACATGGCTATCTTCCCCGATCAGATGATCCAGCCCGACCCCTTCGCGGATGTCTGCGCCGTATTCGGTATGCAGCGCGCGGAAATAATCGCTGGTCTCGGGGGCTGCGACCCGTTGCAGGATACGCTCGGCCATCTCGACCAGAGTGACCTTGACCCCGCGCTTGGCACAGACGGCTGCGGCCTCAAGCCCGATGTAACCGCCGCCCACGATCAGCGCGCGCGCGCCATCAACCACGCGCGGCTCCATCTCGTCGATATGGGCCAGATCGCGGACCACATGGACGCCCTCCAGATCGCCGCCGATCGCCGCAGGCAGACGGCGCGGGTCGGACCCTGTGGTCAGGGCCAGTTCGTCATATGAGATGACCTCATTGCCCAGCGAAACCGTCCTGGCCTGCGGGTCGATGCCGGTGACGCGCTGACCCAAACGCAGGGTGATGTCGTTCTCGGCATAAAAGCTTTCGGGCCGCAGGAACAGGCGGTCCAGCTCCATCTCGCCCAGCAGATAGGCCTTGGACAGCGGCGGGCGCTGATAGGGCAGATGCGGCTCGGCCCCGATCAGGGTGATGTCACCCGCGAACCCGTCCTTGCGCAGCCGCGCCACCAGCGAGGCCCCGGCCTGTCCGGCCCCGATCACGACAATATGGCTCATGTTTCACCCGCTCTGCAGAATTCACGTGGTCACTTTGTTTCGACCACCTATATTGCGGCCAAGCCCCAATCTGCAAATCCAATCGACAGGAGCATAAAAATGATTTCAACAGGTGACACTCTGCCCGACGCCACGCTGATCCAGATGGGTGCAGAAGGCCCCGAGGAGGTTCGGGTTTCGGACAAGACCAAAGGGCGCAAGGTGGTGATCTTTGCTGTACCCGGTGCGTTTACCGGAACCTGCACAACCGCTCATGTTCCAAGCTTCATGCGCACCAAGGACCAGTTCGATGCCAAGGGTGTAGAGGAGATCATCTGTATCTCGGTCAATGATCCGTTCGTAATGGGAGCGTGGGGGGAAAGCACCGGTGCAACAGCCGCCGGGTTGACCATGCTGGCCGATGCCGCGTCTGAATTCACCAAGGCCGTCGGCATGGATTTCGACGCCCCGCCCGTAGGGCTGATCGCGCGGTCCAAACGCTATGCGATGCTGGTCGAGGACGGCAAGGTCGTGGCGCTCAACCTCGAAGACAACCCCGGCGCCTGCGAGATTTCGGCGGGCGAAGGGCTGCTGGACGTGATCTGAGCCGCCTTGGCGGACAACCCGAGGCGCATTTAACTTGATGCCCTGCCCCGATGGGCCAATACTTGGCCCGTCCAACCCCGGGAGGTCACCGATGCGCCTGACACTGCTTACCTTGCTACTTGGCAGCGCGGGGGCGCTAGCCGCCTGCGGCCCTGCCCCCACCCCGCAGCAGCAGGCCGCGCGCCAGCACGAGATCGCCTGCCTCAGCGGCACATTGGGCGGGGCGCTGATCGGCGGGGCCATCGGCAACCAGTTCGGCGGCGGATCGGGCAAGACCATCCTGACCGCAGCGGGCGCGGCGGCCGGCGGTGTCTCGGGCCAGCGCTACGCGTGCTGAGGAGGGGGTAAGATGAAGACAGCATGTATCGCAATCGCAGCCGTCGCCTTTGCCGGGATCGCCTGTGCCGAAAGTGTCTCGGAACTGCACGAGGCCGAGTTGAAGAATATCGACAGCAACAATGACGGGTTCCTGTCGAAAGACGAGTTCAATGCCTTCTCGGATTACGCCTTTCAGGCGATGGATGAGGACAAGAACGGCACTCTGGGCCTGAACGAGGCCAAGCCGTTTTTGGACATCAGGCAGTTTCAGGCGGTTGACCGGAACGGCGACAGCCTTATTTCAAAGGCAGAATATGCCGCCCAGATGCAGAAAGATTTTGAAGCGGCAGATCAGGATGGCAATGGC
Organism: Ruegeria sp. AD2(2025); assembly: GCF_056542385.1. Classification (NCBI taxonomy): domain Bacteria; kingdom Pseudomonadati; phylum Pseudomonadota; class Alphaproteobacteria; order Rhodobacterales; family Roseobacteraceae; genus Ruegeria; species Ruegeria sp. AD2(2025). The sequence continues at coordinate 226,091 of NZ_JBQFZS010000003.1, read as the reverse complement.
CGGTTAGATTAGCACCCGGCCCGAACATGCAGGAGGCATCATGCGGATTTGGATCGGTTTGGGGGCGTTGGCGGTACTGGCGGCCTGTGATGTGCCGCAATCACCGGTGGTGACGGGCCCCGACGGGCAGGCACGCATTCAGATCAACACCAGCGGGCTGACCTGTTACGAGACGCGCTGTCTGGACATCAACCCGGCCAGGCGCAGCGTCCGGTCCATCGGCAACCGCACGATCCGCATCCCGGGCAATATCGACGTCAGCAGCGGCACCGTCACGGTGGCCGAGTTCAAACAGCTTGGGACTGCGGCCCTGCTGGCCGGTGGCGTGGGATCACAAAGCGACCGGGGCTAGATCAGACTGTCCATCTTTCGCGCCAGCTTCGCGTCCAGCGCCGACAGGCCGCCCACGTCATGGGTCGACAGCGTCACTTGAACCGTGCGGTAGACGTTGGACCATTCCGGGTGGTGGTTCCATTTCTCGGCAAAGATCGCCACCTGGGTCATCCAGCCGAAGGCCTGTACGAAATCCTCGAAGATGAAGGTCTTGGTGATCGCGTCGCGGTCCTCGACCATGGTCCAGCCATTTCTGAACAGCGGGTCCAGCAGCGGGCCGCGGGTCTCGGTCGACAGAAGTTCGGTCATTGCTGTTCCTCCGGGTTCGATTTCCTGAACGGGCCGTAATCCGTCAGGATTTCAATCTCTTCTCCCACCGCGTGGGCCTCGGCGTCCAGAAATTTCTGGACCGCGTCAGCAAAACCCGGATCACCGACCCAATGCAAGCTATGCGTGCGCGTCGGCAGATAGCCGCGCGCCAGCTTGTGTTCGCCCTGCGCCCCGGCCTCGACCCGGGCCAGCCCTTCGGCAATGGCAAAATCGATCGCCCGATAATAGCACAGTTCGAAATGCAGGCAGGGATGGTGTTCGACGCAGCCCCAATAACGACCATAGAGCGCCTCGCGCCCGATGAAGTTCAGCGCCCCGGCAATGGCATATCCGTTGCGCTCGGCCAGTACCAATGCCATGTCGTCGGCCATAGTTTCCTGAGCGATATCAAAGAATTGCCGCGTCAGGTACGGCGCCCCCCATTTGCGAGCGCCGGTGTCTTGATAGAAGCGCCAGAACGCATCCCAGTGCTCGGGGCGCAGATCGTCGCCGGTGATGGTGCGAATCTGGCCGCCGAAATCGCAGGCCTGCGCGCGTTCCTTGCGGATATTCTTGCGTTTGCGCGAGGACAGAGCGGCCAGAAACCCGTCAAAATCCGCATAACCGTCGTTAAGCCAGTGGAATTGCTGTGAATGCCGCACCATCAGGCCCATCTGCTCGCCGGCCAGCGCCTCGGCCTCGGTGCAGAAGGTGGCGTGCAGGGACGAGATGCGGTTTTCAGCGGCCAGTTGCACCGCCCCCTGCACCAGCGCCGACAGGCCCGTCACGTCGTACCCGGGCCGGACCAGAAACCGCCGCCCCGTCGCCGGCGTAAACGGCACGGCGATCTGCAGCTTTGGGTAATATCGCCCGCCCGCGTTCTCATAGGCATGGGCCCAGCTGTGATCGAAGATGTATTCGCCCTGCGAATGCGATTTCGCATACATCGGGGCCGCGGCAATCAGCATCCCGTCCAGATAGGCGGTCAGATATTGCGGCTGCCAGCCGGTGCCGCGCCCGACCGAGCCGCTTTCCTCCAGCGCCCACAGGAACCGATGCGTGGTGAAGGGATCCAGCGGCCGCCCGCCATCCGCGGCCTCGGGGCAGGCGCAGCTGTCCCAGTCGCTCGCCGGGATTTGCGAGAGCGATGTCAGAACCCGAACCTCGATCTGTGACTGATCCATGTGCCCTCCGCGCCTGACCTTTATCTGTGATCAGGCGCGCCGGGATCAAGCGGGATGTGCGGCCATGTAGCCTTCGAAGGTCACATTGTCGGCAACCTTGCGCGCCTGCGCCTCTTGTTCGGGCGAACGGATGGTCCAGCACAGGATCGGTGCGCCCTGCGCCTTGATCTCGGACACACGGGGGCGGGTCAGATCGGCGGCCTCATGGCTGATGAAACTGGCCTTGGCGCGGTCGAAATCGGGGATGGTGCGCAGGTGATCGCAAATCTCGGTGGGCAGCAGTTCCACCTTTGGATCATAAGAACAGGTGACAAGCCCGCGCGGCAGGTCCGGCGCGATCCGCGCCAGTTCAACCACCGAGTTGGGATTGAACGACATCAGCGCCACCGGACCGTCATAGCCCTGCAAGGCACGCACAGTATCCGCTTCGAGTACGCCGACATTGAGACCCATCGCGCCGTCCTGATCCTTGAGTTCGATCAGCAGGGGCACGCGGCCGGCGACAAGGTCCAGCACCTCGTCCAGAGTCGGGATGCCTTCGCCGTCGGATTGCAGCAAAGTCAGCGCCTGCGCCTGTGCGGCGGTGATCTGCTGGATCGGGCCGGGCTGGTCGGTCAGACGTCGCAGGTCATAGTCGTGAAACACCATCGCACGACCGTCCGAGGTGAGCTGCAGGTCGATCTCGATCCCGTAACCGGCGTCGATGGCGGCGCGAATGGCGGCCCGGCTGTTCTCGGGTCGCTGATCGGTAATATCGTGCAGCGCCCGATGGGCTATCGGGCGCTGCAGGAATTCAGAAGGCAGGGGCGGCGTCATTGAACCTCGAAGATACCTTCGATTTCGACCGCAACACCCAGAGGCAGCGAGGCCGCGCTGACGGCGGAACGCGAATGACGACCGGCGTCGCCCAGTGCTTCGACAAGGAAATCGGATGCGCCGTTGATCACCTGCGGCTGCGCGGTGAAATCGGCGGTCGAGTTCACGAATCCGGTCAACTTGATCACGCGCACCAGCTTATCGATATCGCCGCCACAGGCCGCTTTGACCTGCGCCAGCAAGTTGATGGCGCAGACCTTGGCCGCCGCAGCGCCAGCCTCCACATCCATGTCATCGCCCAGCTTGCCGGTGATCAGTTCACCGGCCATGGAAATCTGACCCGAGACATAGACGATGTTGCCGATCCGCACGAAGGGCACGTAGTTCGCCGCAGGGGCGGGCGCGTCCGGCAGGGTGATGCCGAGGCTGTCGAGTTTTGCTGCAAAGCTCATGAATAAGGTCTCCCACTTTTTGACTTTGCGCGGACGCTAACCGGGAACGGCGGGTTCGGAAAGCAGGAAAGCGGTATTTTTCCGATTGCCCGCGATCTGGGCACCTCTCCTCTTATTCAGGATGTGTTGATATCGTGTCACTTTACCCGGCCCTATCGGCTGGGGTAGATGCGAGTTGTTGTTTCAAATCGCGCGCGAACGGTCTATGTCGGACCAATTGCAGCGCAAAGACCGCAAAGGCCCGTATTGATTGAAGGCCCGGCCCCACCACCGGGTAGTTTTTTGGAGTACCGAAGACCGTGCCACGCCCCATTCGCCTGACGCATCTGATTATTCTGGCCGCCATGACGGTCCTGTCCGCCTGCGCCTCGCAGCCGCAGGACGCCGCCGCGCGGGGTGAGATTTTCGACCCCTACGAGAATGCCAACCGCGGTGTTCACAAGTTCAATCTGGGCGTCGACCGGTTCCTGTTCCGCCCGGCCTCGAAAGGCTATGTGAAGATCGTGCCCGATCCGATGGTCACCAGCTTCAGCACCTTTGCCGAGAATATTTCCCTGCCCGGTCAGGCCGTTGACTATCTGCTGCAGGGCAATCCCAAGCAGATGGGCAACGCGCTGCTGCGTTTTGTCGTCAACATGACCGTGGGCGGTTTTGGCCTGTCGGCCCCGGCGGATGAGCTGAACCTGCCGCCCGTCGATACCGATTTCGGCGAAACCCTGCATGTCTGGGGTTTTGGCGAAGGAGCCTATGTCGAACTGCCCTTCTATGGCCCCTCGACCACTCGCGATGCGGTCGGCGTGATCGTGAATCTGTTCTCGAACCCGATCAATTTCAGCCCCACCCGGCCTGCGGACAATCTGGGTGTTTATGCCGAGGTGGTGCGACGCATGGGCGACCGGGGTCGGTTCTCGGATACGGTCGACTCGATTCTCTATGAAAGCGCAGACAGTTACGCTCAGGCGCGCACGATCTACCTGCAAAACCGCCGCTTTGAACTGGCACGGGACGATGAGGATGCTTATCTGGGACTGTATGACGACCCCTATGCCAATACCGGGACCGACCCTGTCAGGGACCCTTTCCTAGACCCCTACGAGGACCCCTATGCCGAGTAATCTGATGCACCGCCGCCAGTTTGTCACCGCCGCCCTGACCGGGCTGACCGCAGCGGCCCTGCCCCTGCCCGCCTTTGCGCTGACCGAAGCGGGGGCGACGCAGCTGGTCAATTCCGTGGTGTCGGATATCACCCGGGTGATCGAATCCGGCAAATCCGAAAAGGCCATGCTGCGCGATTTTCAAAAGATCTTTGTGCAATATGGCGACGTGCCGATCATGGCGCGCTATGCGCTGGGTGTCGAAGCCCGCAGCGCATCACCCGCCCAGATGCGCCAGTTCACCAAGGCCTTCGAGGGCTATATCTCGCGCAAATACGGCCGCCGCTTCCGCGAGTTCATCGGCGGCGAGGTCACGGTACGCACCGCCCGCAAGATCAAGGCAGGCTACGAGGTGCGCACCTCGGTCAAACTGCGCGGCTCGTCGCCCTTCGAGGTGACGTTCCTGGTGTCGGACAAATCCGGCAAGGGCAAGTTCTTCAATATGTTCATCGAGGGCGTGAACCTGCTGCTGACCGAACGCACCGAGATCGGCGCAATGCTGGACGCCCGCGGCGGCGATCTGAACCGTCTGATCAAGGATCTGGACAAGGTCGGCTAAAGCAGCCACCATCCCGCCTATGCGCCGCCGCCCGACCCGTTCGTGCGGCGGTGTTTCGTCTGGCCGCCGGGCTTGCGCGCAATCTGGCTGACATAGGACATATAGCCAAAAAACCTGCTGGCTGCGACGCGCGCCCGGGCTTCGGCTTTCAATGCCTCAGCCGTTTCACGTTGCAAAAGCCCGGTTTCAGCCATGTGATCTGCACCCCGGTCGATGACGGTGCGAAAATACGCCGCTTCACCCTCCGCGACATAGCCATGCCCTCGACGGCGACCCAACTGAAATCCGGAGTGCGACAACATTCCGCCAATCTGACGCATGATCCAAAGGTTGGTTACATTCTGATTGATCATGAAACGGACAAGCTGATCCAGCGGGTCAAAATCCGCGATCTGCGTGGTCGCCGTATCATAATCCCCGTCACAGATCGCCAGCACTCCGCCCGGTTTCAATATGCGATACGCCTCGCCCACAACATCTTCGGGGCCCGGAACATGGCACAACAGGGTATGGGCCAGAACAAGGTCGACCGAATTGTCTGCAAGCCCGGTAGACTTGGCATCGCCGGTTTCAAAAGCAAGTCGACTGTCGCTGGCAAAGCTGTTCTTGGCGCGCTCTACCATGACCGGTGAAGGTTCCAGCCCGAGGGCACGTTCTGCACCCGCCAGCGTGAGCAACTCGTTTGTGACATGGCCGGTTCCTGATCCTAGCTCAACGGCAAAAGCACCATCTGGCAGGTTCAGATCGCCCAGATAACTGGCCCTGATTTCCACCTGTGCCGGTTCCAGACAGCGCGCTTCCATCGCATCTGCGATCCGCTCTTGAACAGCGACATCCTGAGCGGCCAGATCAGAGTATGGATCGGACATAGCGTGCCTCCCTCGCCTGTCACAAGCTAGCACACTCTTGCTTTTTCGGCCAGATTCGAGGGGTCACCGACGTGGCCCGCAGCACGTGATTTGGGGTGCGGGCCTGCCGGGTTTCAATTCAACCGCTCGCCCGTTTCCTTGGCGAAATACGACACCTTGCTCATGTCGAACGCCAGATTCAGCATCTGACCCGCCTGGGCGCTGGTTTCGGCGTGCAGACGCGCGGTGACCTGTTTGCCGCCCAGTTCCGAGACCACATAGGTATCCGCCCCGGCGGGTTCGACCATATCGACCATGCAGGCGGCCTCTTGCACGCCTGCGCCGGCGCGAAAGCCGGCCTCGGCGATATCTTCGGGGCGCAGGCCGAGGATGACGTCCTGCGGCAAGCTGGGCGCGCGGGTGTCGGTCAGCACGATGGTGTCACCGGTTTCGCGCGCGATCGAGATTTGCGTGCTTGACCCGTTGCTGGACGCCGTGGCCGGGATCAGGTTCATCGCCGGCGAGCCCATGAAATCGGCCACGAACAGGTTGGCTGGATTGTTGTAGATCTCGGCCGGGCTGCCGATCTGCTGCACGATCCCGCCTTTCAGCACGACGATCTTGGTGGCCAGCGTCATCGCCTCGATCTGGTCGTGGGTGACATAGACGATCGAGGCATCCAGCGTCTGATGCAGCTTCTTGATCTCGGTCCGCATCTCGACCCGCAGCTTGGCGTCGAGGTTCGACAGCGGCTCGTCAAACAGGAACAGCTTGGGGTCGCGCACCAGCGCCCGGCCCATCGCCACCCGCTGACGCTGACCGCCCGACAACTGGCTGGGGCGACGGTTCAGCAACTGTTCGATCTGCAGCAGCGAGGCGACCTCGTTCAGCTTGGCCTCTTGCGTGGCGGGATCGACGCCGCGCACTTTCATGCCGAAGGTGATGTTCTTGGCCACCGACATGGTCGGGTACAGGGCGTAGGACTGGAACACCATGGCGATGTCGCGATCCTTGGGGCTGATATGGGTCATGTCCTTGCCGCCGATGGCCAGCGTGCCGCCGGTGATCGGCTCCAGCCCCGCGATACAGTTCAGCAGGGTGGATTTACCGCAGCCCGAAGGGCCGACCAGAACCAGAAAGTCGCCCGGCTCGATCGAGATGTTGATGTCCTTCAGAATTTCGACATTGCCGTAATTCTTGTAAAGGTTGTTGATGTCGAGAATAGGAGCCATGGGTCTTATCCCTTCACTGAACCGGCGGTCAGGCCGCGGATGAAATACTTACCGGCGACGACATAGACGAGCAGCGTCGGCAGGCCCGCGATGATCGCGGCGGCCATGTCGACGTTGTATTCTTTGACGCCGGTGGTTGAGTTTACGATGTTGTTGAGCGCCACGGTCACGGGCTGCGTTCCGGCCTCGCTGAAGGACACGCCGAACAGGAAGTCGTTCCAGATCTGCGTGAACTGCCAGATCACGGTCACCACGATGATGGGCAGCGACAGCGGCAGGAAGATCGACCAGAAAATCCGCATGAACCCGGCCCCGTCGACGCGGGCGGCTTTGACCAGCTCGACCGGGATGGTCACGTAATAGTTGCGGAAAAACAGCGTGGTGAAGCCAAGGCCATAGACCACATGCACGAAGATCAGGCCCGGGATGGTGCCTGCAATCTCCATCAGGCCCAGCACGCGGGCCATGGGCAGCAGGACGACCTGAAACGGAATGAAGCAGCCAAACAGCATCAGCGAAAAGATGATGTTGGCCCCTTTGAACCGCCACTGAGCCACCACATAGCCGTTCAGCGCGCCCAGCAGGGTCGAGATGGCCACCGCAGGCACCGCGATCAGGACCGAGTTCCAGAAATAGGGCCGCAGACCCTCGCACTGGATACCGGTGCAAGCGCTGGACCATGCGGTTTTCCAGGCCTCGAAACTGACCTCTCGCGGCAGCGACATCAGCGATCCGGTGCGGATCTCTTCGAGGCTTTTGAGCGAGGTCGTGAGCATCACGAACAGCGGCATGAGGTAATACAGAGCAAACAGGCCCAGCATCACGTAAAGCAGCCAGCGCAGAGCGATTTTGCTTGTGGCGCTTTGGGTGCGGGTTTCGCTTTGGGGCATCGACAGATCAGTCATTTTTCGCCCTCAATTCTGAGTAGAGATAAGGAACCACGATGGCAAAGACGACCAGCATCATGATCATCGCGGACGAGGCCGCCTGACCGATATCGCCGCGCGAAAACGCCATGGCGTACATATACGTGGCAGGCAGATCGGTCGCGTAACCCGGACCGCCGCCTGTCAGGGCGATGACCAGATCGAAGCTTTTGATCGCCAGATGCGCCAGAACGATGAAGGCCGACAGGAAGATCGGGGCCATCGAGGGGATGATGATCGCCGTATAGATGCGCCATGTGGGGATCCCATCGACCTGGGCGGCCTTGATGATTTCTCCGTCCACCGACCGCAGACCGGCCAGAAACAGCGCCATCACGAAGCCCGAGCTTTGCCAGATCGCGGCAATCACGATGGTGTAGATCGCGTAGTCCGGGTTCACCAGCCAGTCGAATTCGAAATTCGGGAAGCCCCAGCCCTGCACCATGGCCTCGATCCCCAGACCGGGGTTCAGAATCCACTTCCACGCAGTACCGGTCACGATCATCGACAGCGCCATCGGATACAGGTAGATCGTGCGGATCGCCCCTTCGACGCGGATTTTCTGATCCAGCAGGATGGCCAGCAGCAAACCCAGCAGCATCGCGATCACGATGAACAGCGCGCCAAACAGGTACAGGTTGTTGATCGCCGTATCCCAGCGGGGCGAGTCAAACAGGCGTTCATATTGGATGAAGCCCTTGATCTCGTATTTCGGCAATAGTTTCGATCGGGTCAGCGACACCCATGCAGTCCATCCGATAAATCCGTAGACAAAGATCAATACGGCGATGAACGACGGCGCCAGCACCACCTTGGGCAGGTGGTTTTCCAGCCATTCAGACATTTCAGCCTCCGGGGAAAGATGCTCTGCCCCTTTTGCGGGGCAGAGCAGGTTGGATCAGTAGCTGTTGGCCACTGCGTCCGCCAGTTGCTGAACTGCGTCAGCCGAGGACATATCCGAGTTGAAATGCGCGGTCACAACATCGGTGATCGCACCGGCCTGCGCACCGCGCAGGGCCATGCCGTGGGCATAGGACGGCAGCAGCGAACCGGCCGCCGAGGTGGTTCCCATGTCTTCTGCCGAGACCTGCGCGCAGATGTCGAACTTGTCCAGTGCGACATCGGTCCGTGCCGGGATCGAGCCTTTGTTGAGGTTGAACACCTCTTGGAAGTTCGGGCCGACGATCAGCTTGGCCAGCAGTTCTTGACCGGCGCGGTTGTCGTCGCCTTCCACTTCGAACATGGCAAAGCTGTCGACGTTATAAAGATAGCCGTCACCGGGGGTCGAGGCGCACAGGAAGTCCTCGCCCGGCTTCTTGCCAGCAGCCAGGAACTCACCCTTGGCCCAGTCACCCATGATCTGGAACGCGGCTTCGCCGTTCATCACCATGGCGGTGGCAAGGTTCCAGTCACGGCCCGAGAAGTTTTCGTCCACATGACCCCGCAGGACCCGCATCTGGTCAAAGACCTGCACCATCGTGTCCGAGGTCAGCGCTTCGGGGTCGAGATCGACAAACGCCTTCTGATAGAACTCAGGTCCACCCAGACCCAGGGCAACTGCTTCGAACACGGTCGCGTCCTGCCACGCCTGACCGCCATGGGCCAGCGGGATCACACCGGCGGCCTGCAGCTTCTCGGCAGCGGCGTTGAACTCGTCCCATGTGGTTGGCATTTCGATGTCATTGGCGGCCAGAATGTCGGCATTGGCCCAGATCCAGTCAATGCGGTGGACGTTGACCGGGGCTGCGCACCATGTGCCTTCACATTTCATGTGACCGGCGATCGAAGCGGGAAGAACATCCGCCCAGCCTTCAGCCTCGGCCACGCCGGAGATATCTGCCAGAACGCCTTCTTCGTACCATTCCTGAATCGCAGGGCCTTTCAGCTGAACTGCGGTGGGTGCATTACCGGCCAGAACACGGGCGCGCAAAGCGGTCATCGCGGCATCACCGCCACCACCAGCAACCGGCATATCGGTCCATGTGCCACCGTTCGAGGCGAACTCTTCCTGCAGAACGCCAACCGCCTTGGCCTCGCCGCCGGATGTCCACCAGTGCAGAACCTCGGCCTGCGGCTCGGCCACAACGGACGACCCCGCCGCGACGGCCAGTGTCGAAACGGTGGCAAATGCAAAACGCTTCATAATCAGTCTCCTCCCTGAGAACTCAGATGCCGCCTTCGGGCAGCGATGCGGGTTATTCTGCGGCTCGAACGCCCGCTGGCAACGCGAAATCAGGGGCAAGGCGCGCACGGGGCGGAAATTTTCAACAGTTTTGTTACCGCGTGTTACGTTGGCCTTGAATCCGTTTCCATTCGTTACAAACGAGGACAACGGAGAGGGATGAGGAGGACAGGCAGAGTGGGCATTCCCCGGCTTCTGGTGGTGGACGACGATTCGGAGATGCGGTCGATGATGACCCAGTTCTTTCAACAGAACGGGTGCATCGCCTTGCCTGCCAGTTCGGAACACGAGATACGTTCTCACCTGACCTCGGGCCGGATCGACCTGATCCTGCTGGATGTGATGCTGGGGGATGAGAACGGCGTCGAAATCTGCGCCCGGCTGCGGCGGGAACAGGATGTGCCGATCATCTTGGTTTCGGCCCTGTCGGCGGATCACCAGCGCATGGCGGGCTATGAGGTCGGCGCGGATGATTACATCGCCAAGCCCTTCAACCCGCAGCTTCTGCTGGCCCGCGTCCGGGCGGTGATGCAGCGGGCACAGCGCACGCCCTCTCTGGCCTATCGCCGCCGCACCCGGACCTTTCGGTTCAACGGCTGGCTCTATGACGGCAAACGCGACGAGGTGCATTCGCCCGAGGGGTTTCAGGTGGCGCTGTCGCAACGGGAATCCGCGCTGTTGAAGGTGTTGCTGGCCAACCCCCATATCCCGCTGACCCGGGATGAGATCGCTGCCGCGCTGGACGTCACCGGCGCGACCGACAAACCCGAGGCGCAGGGCCGCGCCATCGACATGCTGGTCGGGCGGCTGCGGTCCAAGATCGAGGCCAACCCCAAAGACCCGCAGATGCTGCGCACCGAACGCGGGGTCGGCTATGTCTTTACCGCCGACGTCACGGTGGACGAAAACGAATGACCCTGCGCCTGCGTAGCCTTGGCTGGCTCTGGACCCTGTCCGCCTTTGCCGCCGGTCTGCTGTCTTCCGGGATGTGGTTTGCCTCGGCCGAAGCCTGGAACCGGTATCTGACGCAGTCTTTCGTGGCCGGGTTCGCGGTTTACGAAGAGTTGCGCACCGGCATGGCCCCGCCGCCCGGCCTTGTGATCACACCGCTGGACGCCGAGGCCGCCGCGCTGGCGGATACGGGCGCGTTTCAGCAGATGCCGGGCTTTGCGGGCCGCCGCTTTGTCACCAACCTGTCGATCCTGACCGATAGCTCCGCGCCGCTCGGCGGGCGCGAACTGACGCTGGCGGTGCTGTCGGATCGTCTGGTCTATCCGGTGTCGGACATCGTCTCGGGCAGCGATCAGACGGACCCCGAGAAGATGGGCAATCTGACCCGCCTGCTGGCCACCTATTGCAGCGAGCCGATCCTGATCGCGCGGTTCGGACGCGGTGCGTGGCAACAGGTCGACGGGACGCAGATCTGGGGCTGCGGCGCCGCACCGACCGACCTGCGGCTGCCGGCCATCCTGATGGGGATCGTGGCGCTGGCGGTGCTGCTAACCTCGGTCGGCAATGTCTCGGACAGTTTCACGCGGTTTGCCCACGCCCTGCGCGATCGCAAACGCCGGGGCGGGCCGCAAAGCTATGACGCGGACGGCCCGGAAGAGTTGCGCGATATCGTGTCTGCGGTGAACGACCACCTTGAGGCCGAGCGGGCGCAACTGGAAAAGCGCGCCATCGTTCTGTCGGGGGTCAGCCACGATCTGGGCACACCCGCCACCCGCGTCCGCCTGCGCGCGGCGCTGATCCCCGATGCCGAGCTGCGCGAAAAGCTTGAGGCCGACGTGGATCAGATGACCGGCATGATCGAAAGCGTGCTGACCTATACCCGATCCGAGCTGAGCGTCGAGGACCCGCGCCAGATTTCCCTGACCTCGTTGGTTGAATCGCTGGTGGCCGACTATCAGGATATGGACCGCCCGGTGACGCTGAAAGCCGTCGATCCGGTGGCGGTCGAGGGCGCGCCATCGCTGTTCATGTCGCGCCGGGGCCATGGTTCCCTGCCCGAGACGCGGCGCATTCTGGTGATGGGACGCCCGATCTCGCTGAGGCGGGCGCTGACCAACCTGGTCGACAACGCCCTGAAATACGGACGCCGCGCCGAGCTTGCTTTGGAAACCGATGCGCAAACCGCCACGATCATTGTCGAGGACAAAGGCACCGACCTGTCCGTCGCCGATATCGAGGCGCTGCTGGCCCCGTTTCAGCGCGGTTCGAACACCGGCTCATCAGACGGGTTCGGGCTGGGGCTGACCATCGCCAGCACCGTCGCCGAACAACATGGCGGCACGCTCAGCTTCGAGGCCGGGGATCAGGGTCTGCGCGCGCGGTTGCAGATCACCCGGCACTAACGTCAAGGCACATAGCTGCGCACCAGCGCGCTGGCAATCAGCGCCCAGCCATCCGCGATGACGAAGAAGGCCAGCTTGAACGGCAGCGACACCGTGGCGGGGGGTACCATCATCATCCCCATCGACATCAACACCGCCGCGACCACCAGATCGATGATCAGGAAGGGCAGGAAAATCAGAAACCCGATCTGAAACGCCCGCGCGATTTCCGACAACATGAACGAGGGCATCAGCACCGACAAAGGGGCCTCGGGTGACAATTGCATCCCTGCCCCGTCGGGGCGCAGCGCCGCCATGGCTTGAAACGTCTCGGCATCCAGACGGGCGGCCATGAAGCTGCGAAACGGCTCTAACGCACGCTCCAGCGCCGGTTCTACGTCCAGGGTTTCATTCACCATGGGCTGGATGCCGACCTCCCACGCTTGGGTAAAGACCGGTTCCATGATGAAATAGGTGAGAAACAGCGCCAGGCTGACGATCAGCATGTTGGGCGGCGATTGCTGTAACCCGATCCCTTGCCGCAGAATCGCCAGCACCGTGATCAGGAATGGAAAACAGGTGATCATGATCGCCAGCCCCGGCGCGAGGCTGAGCACGGTGATCAGCAGGATCAGTTGAATGGTCCGGGCCGAGATCGACCCGTCATCGCCCAGAGACAGCGACAAGTCCTGTGCCCCCGCGGCCGAGGGCAGCAGCAGGATCATCAGCCAAAGCGCCAGGCGCATCAGCCAATCCCGTTCTGCAGGTCCGAGATTTCGGTCAGCCGCACGGCCAGTTGCCCGGCCTGATCGCCCTCCATCTCTTCCAGCAGGCCGCGGGCGACCAGCTGGTCGCCGACATAAAGGTCCACCGGATCCTCGATCCGTTTATCCAGCGTCAGAACCGCGTTTTCACCCATGTTCAGCAAGTCCCGGATCAGGGGACGTGCGCGCCCGACCGAGACGGTTACTTCGATCGGAACAGCCTCGAACGGGTTGGATTTTTCGGGTTTGGGTTGGGAATCACTCATTTGACAAAGCCTCTCTTGCTTCAAACAGATATGCGTCGAAGGCCCCGGCGATGGCCGTCAGCAAAGCGGCGCAATCCACTTCGCGCCGGGAAATGCCGACCTGCAGCCGGGCCTGACCGGGGTTCAGCGCGGGATCTTCAATGACCTGCGGCGCCGGCGACAGGTCCCGCGGCAACAGCGCCTCGATCTGTTGCGCCGATCCGGCGGGCACCAGCAGTTGCATCGGCTGCCCGATCTGTTCGCGCGCCATTTCCGACAGCTGTTCGGTCAGCCGGGCGGCAAAGCTGCGTTCGACAACTTCGGGCAAAACGACATTGATCAGGCTCTGAAACAGGGGTTCCAGCGACAGGGTCATCCGGCCCAGCGCCTCTTGATAGGTAAACGATAGGTCGGACAGGGTGGCCGCCAGATCGGCACCCAGCTGGTCGCGCCCCTGTTCCTGCGCCTGAACCGCATCGTCCCAACCCGCGCCATAGCCCTTTTCGAACGCGGCCAGACGTTGTTCTTCCAATGCGTCCTCATCCAGCAGATGCACCGCGCCGCCGCCGGTATGGATGGCGAAATCTTCAAGGAGATGGGCAATCGACATCACACCTTCTCCTCGCTTTCTTCAAGCCAGCTGCGCAGGATCTCGACCGTTTCCTCCTGCTTGTCGCCAATCATGGCGCGCAGCCGGTCGACGGCCTCTTCCCCCGGCGCGCTGGCGATTGCCGGAACCGAGCCCTGCGATGGGTTGGCAAGCGGGGCAAAGTCAGGGGACTCCGCCGTCGCAATCTCGCCGGTCAGATAGGCCCCTTCCGCCTCGGGCGTGGCCGCAACAGGCAGCAGGGCCGGGGCGGTTGCCGCATTGGTCAGGATCGGTCGGATGACAAACAGGCCCAGCACCAGCGAGACCAGCGCCAGCACCGCCATCTGGATCAGCGACATCGCGTCCAGATGGATCTTCGACCAGATCGAGGCCGCCGCGGCCGTGCCCTGCGGCTCAACCACCGGCAAATCCAGCGATTTCAACGTGATCACATCCCCCCGGTCGGCATCAAACCCCACCGCCGAGGCCACCAGCTCCCCCAGCGCGTCCAGCTCGGGCTGCGGCATCGGCACAAATGTTTCGGTGCCATCCGCGCCAACCTCGCGCGCGCCATTAACCAGAACCGCAACGGTCAGGCGTTTGATCGCACCGGGCGCGCGGTGCACCTCCAACTCGGTCTCGGAGACCTCGTAGTTCACGCGCTCACGGGTCTGGGTCGCGTTCGAATTCGATTCGTCCCCGCCCGCGCCATCGCCATCGGGCAGGTTCGAGGCCACCGTCACATCCGCAGACTGATTGCGGGCACTGTCCGAGCGCTCCTCGATATCCGTACTGATCGCAACCCGGCCTTTTGGATCAAAGCGACGTTCGCGGATCGATTCGGTTTCGGTCACCGTATCCACACTGACCTCGACCACCGCATTGCCCGCGCCGACGCGCGCCTCGACCAGCCGCAGGACCCGGTCGCGCAGTTGGCGGGCCTTGTCATCGGCGGTATCGGCGGCTACGGCCGTTTCCTGCGCCCCGATCACGGTTCCGTTCGAATCGATCACCACGACATTTTCGGGTGCCAGCCCGCTGATCGCCGAGGCCACCAGAAACCGGATCGCCTTGGCCTGATCGCCGGTGATCTGCGCCCCTGACGGCACCAGATAAACCGAGGCCGTCGGCTCGACGCTGCGCTGAAACGGGTTGGACGCGCCGTTGGCGATATGCACCCGCGCCTGGCTGACATGCGGACTGCCGACGATGGTGCGGGCCAGTTCGCCCTCTTTCGCGCGCCAATAGGCGGCGTCGAACATCTGCGAGGTGGTGCCAAAGCCGCTGAGCGAATCCAGCAGCTCATAACCACGATTGCCGTTCGCGGGCAGCCCTTCGCTGGCCAGTGTCATGCGCAGCTCGTCCCGCTGCGCGCCGGGCACATAGATCGAGCCGCCGCGGATCTCATAGGCCACGCCGCGCTGATCCAGCGCCCGCACGATATCCCCCGCCGCGCCGCTTTCGAGCCCGGCATAGAGCAAGGTCATCGACGGTGCGGTCACAATCCGCGACATCGCAAGCACACCCAGAAACACCAGCGCCACGGCACCAGCCACGATGATTTGTTTACGCCTGTCCAAACTTCCCCAGACAGTTCCGATCTGCTGCACGCTCACCTCCGACTCACCGACATTCTGTTCGGCTCAGCCCCTGTTTGGACGATTGCCCTTAACAATCGGTTAGTCCCTGCGGGGTTATGACAGATGCAGAACGGATGGATGAGGACGTCATGACCGACGCAACTGCAGATGAAGCCGAAGTCCCTAAGAAATCAGGGAAAAAGGGCCTGATACTTGGGCTGATTCTGGCCACCGTCGGGGGCGCAGGCGGGTATTTCACAACCGCGTCCGGCCTGCTGCCCATCGGCGGGGGCGAGACGGTGAAAGAGCCAGAAGAGAAGGGCGATATGACCTCTGCCGGGGCATTGCCCGATGTCACCTTCGTCGATCTTCCGCCGGTGATCATCTCGGTCAATGCGGGCGATTCGCGGCATCTGAAATTCCACGCTCAGCTTGAGGTGAACGCAGGCTACGCTGCCGATGTCGAGAAGATGCAGCCGCGAATCATGGACGTGCTGAACAGTTATCTGCGGGCGGTCGAGCTGTCTGATCTTGAGGATTCACTGGCGCTGATGCGCATTCGCGGCCACCTGCTGCGGCGCATCGGGATCGTCACCGGCGAAGGCCGTGTGCGCGATGTTCTCGTGATGGAATTCGTACTGAACTAGGAGGCGAAGTTGGAGCTGATTGCCGATATTCTGCTGGTCGCCGGCGCGCTTGGGGCGGGGCTTTATTGCTTTGTCCTTGCCCGCAGGCTGAAGCGCTTTACCGATCTGGAAAAGGGCGTGGGCGGGGCCGTTTCGGTTCTGTCGGCGCAGGCGGATGAGTTGAAGAAATCCCTGGATACCGCGCGCGCGGCATCGGACGAGTCGGGCACGGCCCTGCAGAGCCTGACCGAACGGGCCGAGACGGTGGCCCAGCGGCTGGAGCTGATGATGGCCTCGATGCATGATGTCGTGCCGGAACCGCCGGTCGAACCCGAAGCCGCGGCCAAGGATTCTGAGGCCCTTGAGGCAGAGGTCAAAGATCAAAAGCCCAAGGACAAGGAACCGGTCGACAAAGACGAAACTCCGACCGCCGAGGCCCCAGCCGCGGCATCCGAGGCACCGGCCCCTAAACCCGAAGGGTTGATGTTCTTCCGCCATGCCCGCGCGTCGGGTGGAGCGGCATCATGAAGCGCGCACCGGTCAAAACCGGGGACGCGCGGGCGCGCAGCGGCGTACTGACCGTGATCTCTTTGCTGATGATCGGCTCTGCCGTCATTCGCATCGGGTTCGAGGCCGGGCCCGCGCTCGCGCGCGGCGCTGAACCTGCCGCCCCGCAGGACAAACCCGCCGAGACCGGCCCCCAAGCTGCAGATCTGCAGCTGGTGTTGAACGAATTATTGCGCCGCGAGGACGACCTGAACCGGCGCGAGGCCGCGATCGTGGACCGTGAACATGCCCTGAGAATCGCCGATCAGGCCATCGAGACCCGTCTGACCCTGCTGCAAGAGGCCGAGGAGTCGCTGCGCGAAACCGTAACGATTGCAGAGAAAGCCGCTGAAAACGATCTGACGCAGCTGACCGATGTCTACCAAAGCATGAAGCCCAAGGATGCCGCCGCCCTGTTCGAGACGATGGATGCGGTCTTTGCCGCTGGCTTCCTGTCGCGGATGCCGCCCGAGGCGGCAGCCAACGTGATGGCCGGGCTCAGCCCGGAGGCGGCCTATACCATCAGCGTCGTCATGGCCGGGCGCAACGCCCGCGCCCCGCAGGAGTAGCCATCATGCGCCCCACCCTTCACAACCTCGGAGATCGCTCATGATCGGGATCATTGGAATTGCTGTTATCTTTGTCATGGTGTTCGGCGGCTATCTGGCCGCGGGCGGAAAGATGGCGATCATCCTGAAATCGCTACCGTTCGAGATGATGATGATCGGCGGGGCCGCCGTCGGGGCTTTCCTGATCAGCAACGATATGGGGGGCGTCAAGCACACCGCCAAGGACATGGCCAAGGTGTTCAAGGGGCCGAAATGGAAGCCCGAGGACTATCGCGACCTGCTGTGCCTGCTGTTTTCTCTGATCCGGATCGCGCGCGCCAACCCGGTCGAGGTCGAGCAGCATATCGAAGAGCCCCAGAGCTCATCCCTGTTCTCTGCCTATCCCCGGATTCAGGCCGATAAAGAGGCGGTGGACCTGATCTGCGACACCATGCGGTCGGCGGCGATGAATTATGACGACCCGCATCAGGTCGAAGAGGTTCTGGAAAAGCGGATGGAGGCGAATTTCCATCATGCCATGCATTCCAGCCACGCCTTGCAAACCGTTGCGGATGGCCTGCCCGCGCTGGGGATCGTCGCGGCGGTTCTGGGGGTGATCAAGACCATGGGCTCGATCGATCAGCCGCCCGAGGTGCTGGGCAAGCTGATCGGCGGCGCTCTGGTCGGCACGTTTCTGGGCGTGTTCCTGGCCTATGGTCTGGTGGGCCCGTTCGCGGGCAAGCTGAAAGCGGTGGTCGAGGAAGACAACCATTTCTATCAGCTGATCAAAGAGGTGCTGGTCGCCAATCTGCACAACCACAACGCCGCCATGTGCATTGAGGTCGGGCGTCAGAACACGCCAACGCATAACCGCCCCGGGTTTTCCGAGCTGGAGGATGCGCTGAAACAGATCAAACAGGCGGCGGCATGATCCGGAGTCTGACAGCAGTTCTGCTTGTACTGGGCGCATCTGCCTCGGCGGAAACGCTGCGAGTGCGGTCGGGGGAACATGACGGGTATACGCGCCTAGTGGTGCAGGTCCCGCCGGGGACCGGCTGGACATTGGACCAGCGTCAGGGCGGCGCGCGGCTGAACGTTGCGCTGGATGATGTCACCTTTGATACCCGTTCGGTCTTTGACCGGTTGTCCGGCGACCGGTTGGCAGCGCTGGCGCAGCCCGCACCGGGGGCTCCGCTGGATCTGACATTCGGATGTGAATGCACCGCCACCGCTTTTCTGCACCGTCAGACGATGGTGGTTGTGGACATCGCGCCGGGCACATTCGTCCATCCTGACCGCCTCGCCGAAGACCTGCTGCCTACGCCCGTCCTGCCGGCGATCCCGGTCCCGGCCGATCTCCCTGCAACCGCGTTCGCGCTGCCGCTGCTGGAGTTGGACCGTCAGGGCTTCGAAGATCAGCTTCTCGCGCGCATCCTGCAGGGGGCGGACCGAGCGGTGATTGATCTTGAACTGGCCGGAGCGGGGCACAGGCCATCGGCGGGTTACGGGCCCCTGCGGATACCGCCGGACGGGGCGTCGAACCTGCGCTTGTCCTCGGTTCTCGACGATGTTCGAGGCCTGGACCAGCTTGCGTTGCCGCAGCTTGAAACCCGGCCCGCCTGTATCACAGATAGCGAGCTTGGGTTCGAAACATGGTCCGGGCCCGCGCCCATTTCCGCTCAGGTGGCGGACCTGCGAGCTGGGCTGTTTCAGGAATTCGACCGGATTGACCAACACCGAGCCCTGCGATTGGCGCGGCTTTATGCGTATCACGGGTTTGGGGCCGAAGCGCGTCAGGTTCTGGCGCTCTTGCCCCAACGCCCGGCCGAGGTGGACCGGCTTGCAGCCATCGCCTTTGCCACGGACGGGCTGCCCAACCCCGCATCCAACCCGTTCGAGGGGCAGCAGCGCTGCGACACAGCTGCCGCATTCTGGGCCGTTCTGACCGAGGGTGTGTTGCATGCCGATGCGCGGCTTGATGCGATTGAGCAGGGATTCACGCGGCTGCCTCGACATCTGAGGCGTCAGTTGGGGCCGGCTCTGTCCGATCTGCTGGTCGCGGCCAACCGGCTCGAGGCCTCTCGGCGTGTCTTGCGGGCCACCGAACGGGCACTGGACACACCGCCTGCGGACGTTACTTTGGCCAAGGCGGTCGTCGCGGCCGCAGCAGGTGATCCCGCAGCCGCCGAGGTCCTGCTGAACGAGGTTGCCGCAGACCCCGCCGCCACGATCGAAGCCCCGCTGGCACTGGCCCGTCTGGTCGAGAAACGCTGGGCAGATCGCGGTGCAATATCCCCGCGCAATCTCGACCTGGCCGCGGGTTATGCGCGAGAATTCCGTCGCTCTGAGCTGGGCCCGATGATGGCACAGACCCATGTGCTGGCGCTGGCTCTGTCGCAGGATTTCGAAGGCGCGCTGGACCGCATCGAAACGGCTGAGAGTTCCGCCGACTGGCTCAGGGCGCAGGATCAGGTTCTGCAGCTTCTGGCCGAACGGGCCAGTGACATAACTTTTTTGCGGCATGTCCTCGGTCTGCCGGGTGAGGTGCGTGACGCCGTAGCGGTCGACGCTGCAATCAAGATTGCAGACCGTCTGGCTGATCTGGGCTTTGCGGGCCATGCTCACGCGCTGGCGAACCGACTGCAGGATCAGACTCACCGTCGCGACCGGGCAAGGTTGCGCGCGCGCGCAGCGCTATTGGACCAACGCCCGAACCAGGCCTTGTTAGAGATCGCCGGGGACACGTCGCCATCGGCTCAGGATCTTCGAGCACAGGCTATGATGCGCCTATCGGATTTTGATGCGACCGCCCAGCTCTTACAGGCCATCGGCCAGACAGAGGCTGCAGATCGCCATTTCTGGCTGGCCGGGGCGAATGAGGGTGCGGCAGAGCCGGTGGGCGATTTTGGCCATCTGATCCGGATCACGGCTTCACTCGCAGGGCCGGTTGCGCGGCAGCCGGACAAACCGCTGGCAGACGCCGCCGCGTTGCTGCAGGACAGCGCGATTGCGCGGGACCAGATCGTCGACATGCTGGATATCGTCGGCGAGCCATAGCTTGGTCGGCCGCTGTAACGCTCGACTGGCAGCCCAATGTGGAGACTCACCCTGACAAGTCATCAGATTGTGACAGTTTGCGCCCGATGATGTGCCGGAGAACGCCAGACCGGCGCGGCCACTATCCGGCGGGCGGATCATATATCAGGGTGGCAAGAGTCCGGAAGCGCGTACCGGGGGTCTCCAATCCAAGGGTCGCATCGGCGATCCGGCTTGCGCGATCGGGACCCAGAACGGGGGTCGCAAAATCGATGAACTTGTCGATCACCTCTTGTCGGCTGAGCGGCAGGTCGGGACCGCCACGCGCGTTGAGGTCGCCGGAATGACAGCGCCATCCGTCCTGCGTCTCGATCTCGACATCGGCCCAGCGTCCTTCGGGAAACCGGGCCGAGTGGCGCGGGTCTTCCGAAACCTCGACCCGGGTCAAAACATCGGCGACGATAGGGTCGGCCAGGCCGGTCCCCGAGATATGTTCGACCCCGATCCGGCCATGGACGGCCTGTATCGCCACCGCAAAAGGCAGCGAATACTGCGCCTGCGAGGTCGTCTGGGGCAGGCCGGGGAAAAGACACGCCGCCTCGCGGAAGCTTTGGATGCGGATCGCTGTGATCTGGTGGTGCGACAGGTCGTGCCGCTGCATCAGCAACCGAACCCCGTCGATCGCCGCATGGGCCCAGCGGCAGATCGGGTAGGGTTTGATATATTGCTGTCCGGTCTGCCAGATATGGCCGAGGTCTGCCCAGAACTGCTGCGCCTCGGGGGCCTCGATGGTGATGGCGGGGGCTCCGGTGAAGCCGCGCTCGGCCAGAATGGCGGCCGAGAGTCCGACCAGAGCGCCCCAGCCCGACCCGTCATGCAACATTGTGGGGTTGGCGATTTCGCGCATCATCTGACTGCGCGGGCCGTGATATTCGGCAATCCCCAGCGCCTGCCTGAGCTGCGCGGGCGCATGATCCCGCAGGCGGCCAGCCATGGCCGCCACGCCGAGTGCGTTCCACGCGCCCGAGGTATGATAATCGCTGACCGTCGCATGCAGGGCGAGGCCCGCGCGGCCCGCGATCTCATACCCCGTGATCAGAGCGGCAAGGGCCTGAGGGCCGCTCAGATCCGGGAGCTGTTCGGCCAGCGCGGCTAGTGCGGGAACCACCGCGACGCCGATATGGCCCTTGACCGGGTTGAACCCGTCATGGGCATCAAGATTGTCGGTCTGCGTGGCCGTCGCATAGGCCGCCCCCGCAAGGCTGACGCGACGGCCATCGAATAACATGCGGGCGCTATATTCAGACTCTGAACTGGCATAAAGCAGCGCAGCGGTATCACAGGCGATCCGCCCGGCCTGCATCGGACCAGCAGCGATCAGAACGCCAAGCGTGTCCAGCAACAGCAGGGCAGCGGCGGAGTGTATGGCCCGGGGCATGTCCTCGGACCCGCGGTCCAGCGTGAAGGCGGCAACACGGTCGAATGTATCGGTCATCTGGCCGTCGAGGGGGACGTGCCGCGCAGGCGGATACCGGCTGGATCGAAAGGCGGCGCGGTTAGAATGCGGGCCTTGTGGGGGCGGCCCAGAATGAAGATATCGACCACGTCGCCGGGACCCGCGACATCGGGATCGGCAAAGCCCAGCGCCAGCGATTTGTCCACGGAATAGCCATAAGCGCCCGAGGTGACGCGACCGACGGGGCGGCCATCGGGGGCGAAGATCGGCTCGCCCCCGGCGGCGTCGGCGGTGTCGGCGTCGACCTCGAAGATCGACAGGACCTCTCGGGCGGGGCGGTTCTTGACCGCCAGATAGGCCTCTTTGTGCAGAAAATCCTTGTCGAGCTTGATCAGACGGTCCAGCCCCACCTCTTGCGGCCAGTATTCCTGCGAATACTCGCGCCCCCATGAGCCATAACCCTTTTCGATGCGCAGCGATCCCAGCGCGCGGCTGCCGACTGGGCCGCCATCAAACTGCTCGACAGCCCGAATTAGAGCCTGATATAAGGCGACCTGATCCCGTTCGTGACAGTAAACCTCCCATCCCAGATCGCCGGTATACGACACCCGTAGCGCAGCGCATTGTACGCCTGCGATCTCAAGCGGTTTGGCGTGCATGAACCGGGAATCTTCTGCCGCCAGCGAGGTATTGGTCAGCGATTGCAGGGCTTCACGGGATCGCGGGCCTGCGATGTTAAAGCCGCAGGTTGCGTTGGTGCGGCTTTCGAAAGTGGTGCCATCCGGCAGGGGGACCATACCGAAGAAGCGTTTGTGAAAGCGCTCTGCCATGCCCGAGCCGATGACCCAGAATTCATCGGGACCCATTCGGGTGACCGTAAAGTCCCCCGCGATGCCGCCGCGTTTGCTGATCATCGGGGTCAGGCAGGCCCGCCCGACCGCGGCTGGCATGGTGTTCGCAAACACGCGGTTCAACCAGTCCGCGGCGCCGGGGCCGCGGCAGACATATTTGGCGAAGTTCGAGATGTCGATCACGCCGACGGTTTCCCGCAGCATCCGCGCCTCGCGCCCCACCGGGTCCCACCAGTTCTGACGGGTGAAACCGGTGGTCTCAACCGCGCCGGGTTCATCGGCAAACCAGAGCGGATGCTCCCAGCCGCAGTTCAGGCCAAAGACCGCGCCCATGTCCTTTTGCATCTGATATGCGGGTCTAACACGGGCCGGACGGCCCGCGCTGCGTTCTTCGTTGGGGAAATGAATGGCAAAGCGGTGGGCATATTGATCCTGCACCCGCGCCTTGGTGAAGGCCTTGTCGGCCCAGTCGTCAAACCGCGCCAGATCCCAGGCGAACATATCGTATTGCGGCTCGCCCTCGATCATCCATTGGGCCGAGAGCAGACCAAGGCCGCCCGATTGCGAAAAGCCCGGAATGATGCCGGTGCAGCAGAAATAGTTCCGCAGTTCCGGCACCGGCCCCCAGAGCGCATTGGAATCCGGCGACCAGATCATCGGACCGTTGATCACCCGTTTGACACCCGCCGTCGCTGCAACCGGCACCCGTTCGGTGGCGCGGATGACGTTTTCCATGATCCGGTCCAGATCGTCGGGAAACAGGTCATGGGCGAAATCCAGCGGCGTGCCGTTTTCAGCCCAGAACCGCATGTCTTTCTCGTAGGCACCGATCAGCAGCCCGTTGCCTTCCTGCCGGAAGTAATACTCGCCATCGCGGTCAGCGATCGAGGGCAGACGACGGCCAAGGGCGGCAACCTCGTCGATGGCTTCGGTGACGAAATACTGATGCTCGGTCGGTTGCAGCGGCAGTTCGATCCCGGCCATCGCCGCGACTTCGCGCGCCCAGAGGCCGCCCGCGTTGACCACCCATTGCGTGTGAATATCGCCCTTTTCGGTGCGGACGACCCATGACCCGTCGGATTGCTGTTCAGTCCCTAATACAGGGCAAAACCGCTCAATCGTGGCCCCTAAGGCGCGGGCCCCTGCGGCATAGGCATGGGTCACGCCGGACGGGTCGACATTGCCGCCATCGGGTTCAAACATGATGCAGCGGATGTCGTCGAACTGCGCCAGCGGGTGCAGCGCCTTGGCCTCATCGCGGCTGATTTCATGGAAGTTCAAGCCGTAGAATCGGGCCTTGGCCTCTTGCAGGCGCAGCTGATGTTCGCGGTCCTCGGTCTGCGCCAGATAGAGCGAGCCGGGCTGGAATACGCCGCAGCCCTGCCCGGTCTCTTTCTCCAGCTCTTTGTACAGGTTCATGGTATAGTGCTGGATGCGGGTGATGTTGTTGTTGTCATGCAGCCCGTGGATGTTGGCCGCCGCGTGCCAGGTCGAGCCGCTGGTCAGCTCATCACGTTCCAGCAGAATCACATCGGTCCAGCCGAGCCGGGCCAGATGATAAAGGATCGAACAGCCGACCACGCCGCCTCCGATCACCACGGCTTGTGCATGGGTTTTCATGGCTTCGCTCTCCTCACGCAGATCATCGCCCTTTGGCAAAGTCAGCCACAGGACCGGAGCGGGGGATGCTCTGTTCCCGACGCGAAATGTCGGTAACGCACGTCAGAGCGGCGGAAATATACGCCGCGTCGGCGGATGATCGCCGCCCGGGACCCTGCGCGCGATGTCGTGAGCATCTGTGTATTGAATTGAGACCCACCGATTCTTTCATTGAGTCCAAGGCCCCAAAAACGGGTCAAACAGGTCGAAAAGCGACGGGACAGGCTGATCTGAAACGCGGAGCAATCCGCCCCGATCAGCGGAAATCTTGAAAAAGTTCCTAAAATGTTCTATATTTGTTCTGCAGAGAGTCTGACGCGGAACGGAGGTATTCGAGCCATGACCCACGCTGCCCGTCAAAGCTGGTATGACGCACCCAGCAACGATTATCACATGCTGCCTGTCACCGACCGGCAAATGCGCTATGCCCGCGCGATCGCCGAGAAATCCGCGCTGGAAATCCCGGTCGAGGCGCAGCGCGACCGCCGGTCCTTGTCGAACTGGATTTCGGCCAACAAACCGGATGATCCGTCGCCCTTTGCCAATTATCCCACCGGCAAGCAGGTGGCCTTTGCCGAGCGCATCTCGCGCAGCAAGCGCCGTCCGATCCCGGCGGAATGTTTCCGTGACAAGCAGATGATGTCGCGCTGGATTGATCAGAACAAATAGGGCGGCATCATTTGCTGTGGTTGCGCGCATAAAGCGCGACCGCGGCGGCGACGAACAGGCCCAACAGGATATAACCCGTGACCGCCTCGGCCACCGCCAGCGCGCGGCAAAGGCCGGCTGGGGACATATCGCCGTAGCCGACGGTGGTGAAGGTCACATACGAGAAATACAGGATGTCGGCCGGCCCTTTGGCCCCGATGACGCAATGATCGTTATATCCGAACGCGCCGTAGACCGCGGCGAACAGAAACGGCACCACCTGAATGAAGGACACCCCCATCAGGAACAGCAACCGGCGCGGGGATTTCACCTGGGTCATGTAGTACCATGCCTGCGACACGATCCAGATCAGCAGACCAACCGAAGCCATCGTGCCGATCGTGTCGCCCGCCGTCGCCTCGCTGAGACGCGACAGGCCGTACCACGCAAGAAAGCTGGCCAGAACAAGGCCCAGCGCGGCCAGCAGGGTCGATTTCCATTCGTCCAGCGTTCGGGGTTCGTGGGTCATGGGCGCTCCGTCAGGCTGACCTGTGCGTGATCATCCGAATTCCGGTGCGGCCTGCAAGCGGAATTCAGTCGGACCCCAGATGCGCCCCGCCCCGGGCGCGGGCCAGCTGGATCTGTTTCTGACGTTCACGAAAGCGGCGCTTATCCGCGTCAGAGGTCTGATCAATGCACTGATGGCAGGACACGCCATGTTCGTATTCCGGGCGTTTCATATCCTCGGGCAGGATCGGGCGGCGGCACCCATGGCAGAGCTTGTGCGGCCCCTCGACCAGCCCGTGCCCGACCGAGACGCGGTTGTCGAACACGAAACACTCACCCTGCCACGTGCTGTCTTCGGGCGGCATGTCTTCCAGATAGCGCAGGATGCCACCTTTCAGGTGATAGACATCCTCAACCCCCTGCCCCAGCAGGTAGTTGGTGGATTTCTCGCACCGGATGCCACCGGTACAGAACATGGCGACGCGTTTGTTGTGAAACCGGCCCTTGTTCTGTTCCCACCAGGCGGGGAAATCGCGGAAACTGGCCGTATCAGGGTCTATGGCGCCTTCGAACGTGCCGATTGCCACCTCGTAATCGTTGCGGGTGTCGATCACCACCACGTCGTCCGAGCGGATCAGGTCGTTCCAGTCCTCGGGCTCGACATAATGGCCGACGCTGGCGCGCGGATCGACATCGGGCTGGCCCATGGTGACGATCTCTTTCTTCAGCCGTACCTTCATCTTGCCAAAGGGTGGGTGATCCGACGTCGCCTCTTTCCAGTCCAGATCGGCGCAGCCCGGCAGCGCGCGGATATCGGCCAGCACCGCATCGATCCCGGCGCGGGGGCCGGCGATGGTGCCGTTGATCCCCTCGCCCGCCAGCAGCAGCGTGCCCTTGACGGACTGGGCCCGGCACAGGTCCAGCAAGGCGGGGCGCAGCGCGTCGGGGTCGGCAAAGCGCGTGAAATGATAGAGGGCAGCGATCGTATACATGGGCGCGATCTAATGCGACGGGCCGGAACTGGCAAGAGATCGCATTGACGGCCCCCGCCCCACGCCATACCGATAGGGCAACTGAAGGAGGCCCCATGTCCCACGCCCTGCTTGTCATCGATGTCCAGAACGATTTCTGCCCCGGCGGCGCGCTGGCCGTGCCCGGAGGGGACGAGATTGTGGCCCCGATCAACGCGCTGATGCAGGATTTCGACGCGGTGATCCTGACGCAAGACTGGCACCCGGCGGGGCATTCCTCGTTTGCCAGCGCCCATCCGGGCAAGGCCCCTTTCGAGATGACGCAGATGCCCTATGGCCCGCAGGTTCTGTGGCCCGATCATTGTGTTCAGGGCAGTCAGGGTGCCGCGTTCCATCCCGATCTGCGCACCGATGGCGATTTGATCATCCGCAAGGGCTTTCGCCCTGCCATCGACAGCTATTCGGCGTTTTTTGAGAATGATCAGACCACCCCGACCGGCCTGAAAGGCTATCTTCAGACGCGCGGAATCGAGCGACTGACGCTGGTCGGGCTGGCCACGGATTTCTGTGTGCATTTCTCGGCGGTGGATGCGGCGCGGCTGGGCTTTGATGTCAGCGTACGCACCGATCTGTGTCGCGCCATCGACATGGACGGATCGCTGGATGCCGCCAACGCGGCGATGCGCGCCGCTGGCGTTACGTTGGTTTAGGGCGCTGCCCCTCTTTCGGCCAGATATTTCAGGATCACGAACACGATCACCGCCAGACCCAGCGCAAACCCGATGCGCCCCGGGACCGAGCGGCGTTCGGGCGGCGCAGGTGCCGGACGCGGCGGCGGTGATGGCCGCGGCTGTTCCCGACGCAGCGCCGGCCCCGGTTTTGCCGACCGGACATGATTCAGGAACTGGTGGAAATCGAACTCACCGGCATATTCGCCCTGGACCCCCATGTTGCGGATGTTTGAAAACAGCCGTCTCAGGATCATGTTGCGATCCACCAGATCGTCCGGGGAAAAGACCCCCGGTCCGGCACTGGCGCGACCAGCGTCCAGGCTGAACCCGGATTCCAGAAAAATCCTGCGTATCTTCGGCGAGGCCGCCCGCAGCGCATCCGCGGTCTTCACATCCCGGAACAGCGCCCGCACCGGACGCCGCCCCGTCACCGCTGAATGGCCATGTTCCGGATCATGCTGATCCGGCGCAACCGCCACTATGTCAAAATCGTACTCGAGACCCATTCACTAAACTCAACCTTTACTTCCATCCCCACCCCCTCACTAAAACGTGAGGGATACTCATAATATGCCCGCAATGTGACTTGTCATGGGCATTGTTACCAATTCCGCGACTCTTGCCAATCAGCGCGTCGATTGATCTAACAACGGAAATCGCAGGAGGTCCCCATGGTCGACATCGCGACGCGGGTCTACAATCATAAATGGAAAATTGACCCGATTATCCGGTCACTTATCGATACAGACTTCTACAAACTGCTGATGTGTCAGTCAGTGTTTCGCAATAAGCCCCAAACAGACGTGGTTTTTTCGCTGATCAACCGGTCGAATCACGTGCCGTTGGCGAAATTGATCGACGAAGGCGAGCTGCGCGAGCAGTTGGATCACATCCGCTCACTCAGCCTCAGCCGGGGGGAAAGCACGTGGCTCAGGGGCAATACGTTCTATGGCAAACGGCAGATGTTCCGCCCCGATTTCATGGAATGGTTCGAGGATCTGCGCCTGCCGCCCTATCATCTGGAACGTAAGGGCGACCAGTATGAGCTAACCTTTGAAGGCAAGTGGCACGAGGTCATGCTGTGGGAAATTCCTGCGCTGGCCGTGCTGATGGAGCTGCGGTCACGTGCGGTTCTGAATGACATGCGCCGGTTCGAGCTGCAGGTGCTCTATGCCCGCGCGATGACCCGGGTGTGGGAGAAGATTGCTCAGCTGCGTTCAATCGACGGGCTGGGAATTGCGGATTTCGGCACAAGGCGGCGGCATTCATTCCTGTGGCAAGACTGGTGCGTGCAAGCGATGATCGAGGGGCTGGGCCTCGCCTTTACTGGTACCTCCAACTGCCTGATCGCCATGCGGCGCGAGGTTGAGGCCATCGGAACCAACGCGCATGAACTGCCCATGGTCTATTCCGCGCTGGCCGAAGACGACGACACGCTGGCGCAGGCCCCGTATGATGTTCTCAGCGACTGGCATGACGAACATGACGGCAATCTGCGCATCATCCTGCCTGACACATACGGCACGCAAGGTTTCCTGGACCGCGCGCCGGATTGGCTTGCGGGTTGGACCGGTATTCGCATCGACAGCGGCGATCCCGCCGCAGGGGCTGAGGTGGCGATTGACTGGTGGAACTCGCGCGGCGAGGACCCTGGGCAGAAGCGTATCATTTTCTCGGATGGGCTGGACGTCGACAAAATTCGCGAGTTGCACGCCCAGTTTGCGGGACGGGTCAATGTCTCGTTCGGTTGGGGCACGCTGCTGACCAATGACTTCCGCGGGTTGGTGCCGGATGAGGCGCTGGCCCCGTTTTCGCTGGTGTGCAAGGCGGTCTCGGCCAATGGGCGCCCGACGGTGAAGCTGTCGGACAACCCGGAAAAGGCGATGGGGCCGGCGGACCAGATCGCGCGTTACAAACGGGTGTTTGGCGTGGGCGCACAAGAGGCGATCGAAGTGATCGTCTAGCCGTGATAGGCGGCCACCGTTTTCAGTTGCGAAAAGCCATACAGCGCCTCGAAGCCTTTCTCGCGGCCATGGCCGGATTTGCCGACGCCGCCAAAGGGCAACTCAACTCCACCCCCCGCGCCATAGTTGTTGATGAACACCTGCCCCGCGTGCAACGCCTTGGCCAGCCGCATCTGCCGCGCGCCATCGCGGGTCCAGACGCTGGCCACAAGGCCATATTCGGTCGAATTGGCGATGGTTAGAGCCTGTTCTTCGATGTCAAACGGAATCAGGACCTGCACCGGGCCAAAAATCTCATCCCGCGCGAGGACGTGATCTGGCGGAACATCGGCAAACAAGGTGGGTTGCACATAGGCTCCGCTTTCGGGCGCATCTTCAACGATCTGTCCCTGCGCAGCGATGGTCAGGTCGCGGCCTTTGTCCAGAAAACCGCTGACGATCTGCCGCTGCCGATCCGAGATCAGCGGCCCCACGCGCAGATCCTGTATCGCCGGTCCAACGGTCAGTTGAGCATAGGCCTCGGCCATGCGGGATTTGACCTGCTCATAGACACCACGCTGCACCAGAATCCGGGATGAGGCTGAGCAGGTCTGGCCGGCATTCTGAATGCCCGCATTCACCAGAAACGGCAGCGCCGCGTCCAGATCGGCATCGTCAAACACCAGTTGCGGGGATTTCCCGCCCAGCTCCAGCGTCACCGGCACCACATTGCGCCCCGCCGCCTGCTGCACCAAAGCGCCCGTGGCGACCGAACCGGTGAAAGAGATATGGTTCACGCCCGGATGCCCCGATAGCGCCGCACCCGCCTCGGCCCCCAGACCGGGCACCACGTTCAGTGCACCCGCCGACAAACCGGCCTCGACCGCCAGATGGGCAAAGGCCAGCGCGGTCAGGCAGGCCTCTTCGGCGGGTTTCAGTACGCAAGCATTGCCCATCGCTAACGCGGCCCCGACTGAACGACCGATGATCTGCATCGGGTAATTCCATGGCACGATATGGCCCGTCACCCCATGCGGTTCGCGCAGGGTATAGACGGTGTAGCCCTCCAAATATGGGATCGTCTGCCCCATCACCTTGTCCGCCGCGCCGCCGTAAAACTCGCAATACCGCGCCAGTGCGACGGCATCGGCCCGCGCCTGCGTGAGCGGCTTGCCCACATCCATCGCCTCGAGCCGGGCCAGATCGTCAATCCGATCCGCCACCAGCTGCCCCAGCCGGGTCAGGATGCGCCCGCGTTCGGTCGCGGTCATGCGGCCCCAGGCTCCATCGCGGGCGGCCCGGGCGGCCTGAACGGCGGCGTCGATATCGGGGGATGTGCCGCGGGCGATGCGGCAAATTTCGGTTCCGTCCGAAGGGTCCGTCAGCGGCAAGGTCTCGCCCGAAACCGGTGCGGACCATGTGCCGCCGATCAGACATAGGCCGGGGTCAAACCAGATTTCGTCTCTCATGCGGGCTCCTGTTTAGGGTCTAATTCCGGGATTTATGCCGCTCCGATCCGGGGCAGGACCGGGGCGGCGGCGATCAGGTTTTGGGTATAGGGGTGCTGCGGGTCGGCAAAAACGGCCTCGGTCGCGCCCTGTTCGACGACCCGCCCGGCGCGCATCACCATGACGCGGTCGGTGATGGTGCGCACGACGCTCAGATCATGGCTGATGAACAGATAGGTCAGATCATAGGTGGCGCATAGCTCGGCCAGCAGGTCGAGGATCTGCGCCCGGACCGAGACATCCAGCGCCGAGACCGCCTCGTCAAACAGGATCAGTTCGGGGCGGATGATCAGAGCGCGGGCGATGGCGATGCGCTGCCGCTGCCCGCCCGAAAACTCGTGGATGTACTTGTCCGCATCATCGGGGCCAAGGCCCACGGCGGTCAGCATTTCGGCGATCCGGTCCTGCCGCTCGGACCCGGTGGGCGGGGTATCCAGCAGGTGAAACGGTTCGGTGATCAGGCGGGCGACGCGGTGGCGGGGATTGAAGCTGCCGAACGGGTCCTGAAACACCACCTGCATCTTGCGGCGCACCGCCAGATTGGGCGTGTGGCCCGAGAAAACCGGCCGACCATCCAGCAAGATCTGGCCAGCCTGCACCTCTTCCAATCCCAGAATCGCCCGTGTTAGGGTCGATTTACCACAGCCGGACTCTCCGACCAGACCCAGACGCTCGCCCTTGTTAAGGATAAAGCTGACCCCATCCACGGCGCGGTGGTGACCGGGTCGGGCGAACAGTCCGGTGCGGGGCAGACGGTATGCGCGCGTCACGTTTTCGACCTGCAGCAGCGCGCGCGGCTGCGTCGGGTCCGGCAGGGCGACCTGATGGTCCGACGCCTCGAACAGCATCCGGGTATAGGGGTGCTGCATGTGGCGCAGCAGATGGTCGGTTGCGCCGGTCTCGACCACTTCGCCGTGGCGCATCACGACGATCTGATCGGCCATATCCGCAACCACAGCCAGATCATGGGTGATCATCAGCAGGCCCATGCCGTATTCCGTCACCAGCCCCTTGAGCAAGTCAAGAATCTGCGCCTGCATGGTGACGTCCAGCGCGGTTGTCGGCTCGTCCGCGATCAGCAGGCGGGGGCGCAGGGCGATGGCCATGGCGATCACCACCCGCTGACGCTGCCCGCCCGACAGCTCGTGCGGATAGCGCGACAGGGGGAAACGGTCGGGGGGCAGACCGACGCGGCTCAGGATCTCTTGCGCGCGCTGACGCGCGGCGGGGGCGGGCATGGCCTTGTGGATCAGGATGGTCTCGGTCACTTGATCGCCAATGGTTTTGACCGGGTTCAGCGCCGTCATCGGTTCCTGAAACACCATGCCTACCGAGGCCCCACGCAGAGCGCACATCTGCGCCTCGGACGCGGTCAGCAGGTCCTGCCCGTTCAGCCGCACCGCGCCTTGTGTCTGCGCTCCGTTGGGCAGCAGCTGCATCACCGCCAGCGCGGTCATCGACTTGCCCGAGCCGCTTTCCCCCGTAACGGCAACGGTCTGACCTGGTGCGATAGACAGGCTGACCCGGTTCAGGATCGGCGCGCCGTGGATCGTCAGCGACAGGTTCTCGATCTGCAGCAAGCTCATGCGCGGGCCACCCGAATGCGGGGGTCCAGCCAGTCGCGCAGCCCGTCGCCCAGCAGGTTCAGGCCCAGCACCGTGACAATGATCGCAAACCCCGGAATCAGAGCCAAATGCGGGGCAAAACTGACCATCGTCTGCGCGTCGGCCAGCATTCGGCCCCAGCTGGGCGTAGGCGGCTGCGCGCCAAGACCGACATAGGACAAGCCAGCCTCGGCCAGTATGCCCAGCGAGAACTGGATGGTGCCCTGCACGATCAGCAGGTTGGCGACATTGGGCAGGATATGTTCTGCCGAGATCCGCGCCGCGCCCTTGCCCGCGACACGGGCGGCGAGGATGAACTCACGCTCCCACAGCGACAGCGCGGCACCTCGGGTGATGCGGGCGAAGACCGGGATGTTGAAGATGCCGATGGCGATGATGGCGTTGATCGCACCTGCCCCGAACACAGCGGTGATCAGGATGGCAATGACCAGC
Source organism: Ruegeria sp. AD2(2025) (assembly GCF_056542385.1). Lineage (NCBI taxonomy): Bacteria > Pseudomonadati > Pseudomonadota > Alphaproteobacteria > Rhodobacterales > Roseobacteraceae > Ruegeria > Ruegeria sp. AD2(2025). Next base: position 193,498 of record NZ_JBQFZS010000003.1, on the reverse strand, counting down.
GAGGGGAAGGCAAAGACCAGATCGTTGCCGCGCATGATGACCTCGTCCAGCCACGATCCCTTGCGCGCCGCGGCGGTCAGGCCCAGCGGCACGCCGATGCCGATACCGATCCCCACCGCAACCAGCGCCACGGCGATAGACGTCCGTGCGCCGACCATGATCATCGAGAACATATCGCGCCCGAAATGATCCGTGCCGAACCAGTGCTGCGCATTGGGCGGCTGCAGCTTGGCGGGGATGTCCAGCGCCGCATGGTCGTAGGGCGTCCAGACAAAGGACACCAACGCCGCCAGCAGCACCAGCGACGACAGCGCCGCGCCCAGGATCAGGTTGCGGCTCATGTCCGGCCCCTCAGCCTTGGGTCGACAGCGGCATAGGCAAGATCGACGAGGAAATTCACCGTGATCACCGCAAAAACCAACAACATCACCACCGATTCCACCACGATCAGGTCACGGGCCGAGATGGCCTGAAACACCAGCCGCCCGAGACCGGGCAGGTAGAACACCTGCTCGATGATGATCGCCCCGGCCAGCAGGAAGGAAAACTGCAACCCGATGATGGTCAGCACCGGGATCAGCGCGTTTCGCACCCCATGCCGCCACAGCGCCTGACGGCGGGTCAGACCCTTGGCGCGGGCGGTGCGCATGAAATCCTCACCCAGAATGTCCAGCAGCGATGACCGCATCACCCGCGCCAGAATCGCCGCCTGCGGCAAGGCCAGCGCGATGGCGGGCAGGGTCAGGGAATGCAGGCCGGTCCACAGGCCATTGTCCCAGCCCGCGAACCCGCCGGCGTTGAACCAGCGCAGGTTGATGGCAAAGATCAACACCAGCATCATGGCGAACCAGAAATTCGGCACCGCAATGCCCAGCTGCGTGGCCCCCATCACCGCCACATCCCCCGGTTTGCCCCGGCGTGCGGCAGCATAAATCCCGGCGGGGAAGGCAATCAGCGTCGATAATGTCAGCGCATATAACGCCAGCGGCAGCGACACCCACAGCCGGTCGCCGATCATCTGCGCCACGGGCGTGCGATAGGTGTAGGAGGTGCCGAAATCGCCCACCATCATGCCCGAAACCCAGTTCAGGTAGCGCTGCGTTTTGGGCACATCCAACCCCAGCTCGGCCCGAAGCGCGGCCAGCGTGTCGGGCTGCGCATTCACCCCCAGCATGAACGAGGCCGGATCGCCGGGCGCAACCTCGATCACCGCGAAAATCACCACCGAGGCAACCGCAAGGCTGACAAACAATGATATCAGACGTTTGAGGGCGTAACGAAGCATCAAAGCCACGTTAGGGATGCGCGTCGGGCGGGTCCAGCGTTAAGACCCGCCCGATCGGGCCTATTCGCTCCAGCTGATCGCGCTCAGATCGATGGCGGCTGTGGGCGCGTTTTCCCACAGGCCCTGCACCCCGGCGCGGGCCACGCCCAGCTTGGCCAGCTGGAACAGGTAGCCGTTGACATAATCGTTCGAGATCAGCCGCTGCGCCTCGCCCAGCAGACGGGTGCGCTCGTCCGGGTCGGTGGTGGAATTCAGCGTGTCCATCAGCGCCTGAAAATCGGTGCTGTCATATTGGAAGTAATACTCGGGCCGGGCGTAGATGCCGATATCCATCGGCTCGGTATGGCTGACGATGGTCAGGCCGAACTCTTTGCCCTTGAACACCGATTCCAGCCATTGCGCCCATTCGACATTGATGATCTCGGCGGTGATGCCGACCTCGGCCAGTTGCGCGGCAATGATCTCGCCACCGCGGCGGGCGTAAGAGGGCGGCGGCAGGTGCAGCGTGGTCTCGAACCCGTCGGCGAACCCGGCCTCGGCCAGCAGCGCGCGGGCCTTGTCAGGGTCATAGGCGGATTGGCCGGTCAGATCGACATAGGCCGGGTTATGCGGTGCGAAATGCGTGCCGATGGGGGTGCCATAGCCGAACATCGCACCATCGACGATGGCCTGCCGGTCAATTGCGTGGGCCAGCGCTTGCCGCACGCGGATATCGTCGAACGGGGCCTGTTTGTTGTTGGTGGACAGGATCGTCTCGCCTTCGGTCGAGCCGACAAGCACCTGAAAACGCGGATCGGCCTCGAACTGGGGCAGGTTTTCGGGGGCGGGGAAATTGTCAAAGACATCCACATCCTCGGCCATCATGGCGGCAAAGGCCGCTGTCGGGTCCGAGATGAATTTGAACGTCGCAGTCTCTAAACTGGGCTGATCGCCCCAATAGTCGGGATTACGGTTCAGGGTGATGCTGTCGCCTTGCACCCAGTCGCCAAAGGTATAGGCCCCGGTGCCGACCGGGTTGGTCTTGATATTCTCGATGCTTTCGGGCGCGACGATCACCGCATCGCCCCAGGCCAGGTTGAACAGGAAATTGCCGTTGGGTTCCGCCAGCGTGACCTTGACGGTCAGCGGGTCCACGACCTCGACGCTTTCGATCCCGGCAAACAGCGCCTTTTGCGCGTTGGCGCTGTCCTCGGCGCGGGCGCGGTCGAGGCTGAACTTGACGTCCTCAGCATCCATGGTGCTGCCGTCGTGGAAGGTGACACCATCCTGCAACGTGAAGGTATAGACCTTGCCATCGTCCGAGATTTCCCAGCTTTCGGCCAGCGCGGGCACCACCGACCCGTCGCCCATGAAACGGGTCAGGCCCTCGAAGATGTTGGTGTAGACCACCGAATCAATCGCCTGCGCGGCGGCGCTGGTGGGATCCAGATGCGGCGGTTCAAGCTGCATGGCGATGGTGATGTCGGATTTGGCCAGCGCCGGGCCGCCGATCAGGCCCGCAACGACCGCCAGAACCGGCGCAAAGGACCGAAACGTCTGCTGTGTCATGTAAATCTCTCCCCGCTGATGATGCGTGGCCCGTTGTTTTTTGGGCCATTCGGGGACCAATGTCCCTTTAAACCCAAGGTCAATCAAGGAAATGTTCGCGCAACCGGGGTTTCTCAGACCGGTTTCGATCTGTTATGCCGCGCTGCAACATGACCCCCGCAAGGACCAAGCATGAGCGCCACAGCCCACAAAACAGCCCCCAACGCCCAGGACATCCGCGCCCGCAAAGGCGGTGCTCCGCTGGTTTCGCTGACCGCCTATACCACGCCGATGGCCCGGCTGATGGACGCCCATTGCGACTTTGTTCTGGTCGGGGACAGCGTCGGCATGGTGCTGCACGGGCTGACCTCGACGCTGGGCGTGACGATGGAGATGATGATCCTGCACGGTCAGGCCGTCGCCCGGGGGTTGGAGCGTGCGATGATGGTCATCGACATGCCCTTCGCCAGCTATGAACACGACAAGGCGCAGGCCTTCCGCAACGCCGCCCGGCTGATGTCGGAAACCGGCGCAGGCGCGGTCAAGCTGGAAGGCGGCGTTGAAATGGCCGAGACCATCCGCTTTTTGGTCAATCGCGGCATCCCGGTGATGGCGCATATCGGGCTGACCCCGCAATCGGTGAACACGCTGGGTGGCTACAAGGTGCAGGGCCGCGATGAACAAGCCGAGACCGTGCTGTCCGACGCCCGCGCGGCGGCCGATGCGGGTGCATTTTCGGTCGTGTTAGAGAAGGTTCCGCAAGGCTTGGCGGACCGGATCACGCGTGAGGTTTCGATCCCAACCATCGGTATCGGTGCATCGGCAGGATGCGACGGTCAGATTCTGGTGGTGGATGACATGCTGGGCTTTTTCACCGCGTTCAAACCGAAATTCGTCAAGCGATACGCCGATCTCGGGTCGCAGGCCGAAGCAGCCATCGCGGAATACGCCGCCGAGGTCCGTGCCCGCAGCTTCCCGGCTGATGAGCATGTTTTTGCAGATCAGGCCCCTGCCAAAGGCAATAAATCATGAGCGCGCCGATCCTGCGCGCGCTGACTGGTCTGCGCGCGCTGACCCGCACATGGCGTCACGACGGAGAGACCATCGGCGTGGTCCCGACCATGGGGGCCCTGCATCAGGGGCACCTGTCGCTGGTTGAGGCCGCCAAGGCAGGCGCGGATCGGGTCATCGTCACGATCTTTGTGAACCCCAAGCAGTTCAACAACCCCGAAGATCTGGCCAATTACCCTCGCACCGAACATGAAGATGCCGAAAAGCTGGCCTCCTATCAGGTCGATGCGATCTATGTTCCTGACCCGGATGAGATCTACCCGCAGGGCTTTGCCACCACCGTCTCGGTCGCCGGGCTGACCGACGTGATGGAGGGCGAATTCCGCCCCGGCCATTTCGACGGCGTGGCCACGGTGGTGGCCAAGCTGTTCCTGCAGACGCAGGCAGATCGAGCCTATTTCGGAGAAAAAGACTATCAACAGCTGATGGTCGTGCGGCGCATGGCGCGTGATCTGGACATTCCCATCGAGGTGATCGGCTGTCCCACGGTGCGCGAACCTTCGGGGCTGGCGATGTCGTCGCGCAACCAGAGGCTCTCGGTCGAGGGGTTGCGGATTGCCGCCGAAAAGCACCGCATCATGCGCGCGCTGGCCGACACTCTGCCAAATGGGGCCGGTTTTGATGCGCCGGCCGCACAGGCGCGCATCGATCTGCTGGCCGCCGGTTTCACGGATGTGGAATACATCCAGCTGCGCTGCGCCAACACGTTAGAGCCACTGAGCCATGCAGACCGCCCCGCGCGGCTATTCGTGGCGGCCTGGGCTGACGGGGTCCGACTGATCGACAACATTCCGGCCTGAACACTCTGGCCCCGGCGGCGCTGTTTGCGCTAAAGTCCTGCAAAGCCAATGCAGGAGCAGCGCGGGCATGACCTATATTCTGGCCATTGATCAGGGCACGACCTCGTCGCGTGCCATTCTGTTTGACGCGCAGATGCAGCGCGTCGGCACAGCGCAGCAAGAGTTTCCGCAGCATTTCCCGCAGGAAGGCTGGGTTGAACACGACCCCGAGGATATCTGGAACAGCGTTCTGCATGTCTGCCGCGAGGTGATCGAGACAACCGGTGAGTCTGCTGATCAGATCGCCGGGATCGGCATCACCAATCAGCGTGAAACCACCGTCATCTGGGACCGCATCACCGGCCAGCCCATTCACAACGCCATCGTCTGGCAGGACCGCCGCACCGCCGAGATTTGCGCCCGCTACAAACAGGCGGGCTGCGAGGATGACGTGACCGCCCAGACCGGCCTGCTGCTGGACCCGTATTTCTCGGGCACCAAGGTGAAATGGCTGCTGGATACCATCCCCGGGGCCCGCGACCGCGCCGCCGCCGGAGAGCTGCTGTTTGGCACCATCGACACGTTCCTGATCTGGCGTCTGACCGAGGGTCGTGTCCACGCCACCGACGCCACCAACGCCGCCCGCACCCTGCTGTTCGACATCCACAAGGGCGCATGGAGCACCGAGATCTGCGACCTGATGGACGTGCCCATGGCCCTGCTGCCCAAGGTGCAGGATTGCGCGTCAGACTTTGGAAATACGACCCTGTTCGGGGGAAATATCCCCATTCTGGGTGTTGCGGGTGATCAGCAGGCGGCCACCATCGGGCAGGCTTGTTTCAAGCCGGGGATGATGAAGTCGACCTATGGGACCGGCTGTTTTGCCCTGCTGAACACCGGGGCGCAGCCTGTGACCTCGCAAAACCGTCTGCTGACCACGATTGCCTATCAGCTGGACGGGCAGCGCAGCTATGCGCTTGAAGGCTCGATCTTCATCGCCGGGGCTGCGGTGCAGTGGCTGCGGGACGCGCTGCAGATCATCGCATCAGCCCCCGAAAGCGGAGAGTTGGCGCAACAAGCCGATCCGAACCAGCATGTCGTGCTGGTGCCCGCCTTCACCGGCCTCGGCGCGCCTTATTGGCAACCCGATTGCCGGGGGGCGGTGTTTGGTCTGACGCGCAACTCGGGCCGGGCGGAATTTGCCAAGGCAACGCTGGAAAGCATCGCCTTCCAGACCCGCGACCTGTGGCACGCCATGCAGGGCGACTGGGGCGCGGAAACCGATGTCACCCTGCGCGTGGATGGCGGGGCCAGCGCGTCGGATTGGGCGATGCAGGGCCTGGCCGATTATCTGGGCGCGGCGGTCGATCGCCCGGTGATGCAAGAAACCACGGCTTTGGGGGCCGCATGGCTGGCCGGGATGAAAGCCGGCATCTACCCCGATCAGGCCGGATTCGCCGCGACATGGGATCTGGACCGCCGGTTCGAGCCCGAGATGACCCAGACCGAGCGCGATGCCGCCTATGCCCGCTGGCAGCGGGCGGTTCAGGCGGCGATGGCGTTCTGAGTCAGGAGAAGGATCAGCTGTGATCTTTCATCAGGCGCTGCTTTTGACGTGACCAGTCGCGCTTGGCCTGCGTCTCGCGCTTATCATGCAGCTTCTTGCCCTTGGCGATGCCGATCTTCAGCTTGGCCCGGCCCTTGTGGTTGAAATACAAAACCAGCGGCACCAGCGTCATACCCTTGCGCTGGGTCGCGTTCCAAAGGGTCGACAATTCCTTGCGCGACACCAGCAGCTTACGGCGGCGGCGTTCGTCATGTTTGAACACCTTCGCCTGTTCATAGGGCGCGATATAGCTGTTGATCAGCCACAGCTCTCCGTCATCGACCGAGGCATAGCTTTCGGCAATGTTCGACCCGCCCGCTCGCAGAGACTTGACCTCGGACCCTTCCAGCACGATGCCGCATTCGATATCGTCCTCGATCGCGTAATCGAAGCGCGCGCGCCGGTTTTCGGCGATCACCTTGTAATTCGGGTCTGTCTTCTGCTTGGCCATGGGGCGTTGATTTAGGCCGCTTCAGCGCCCCTTGCAAGACGGGGTCAGGACTTGGCCGAAATAATCAGGTCCGGGCCAAAGATCGTATCGGCGTGATTGTGCAGGTAAATCTTCAGCCACGGGGTAAAGCGCGCGGGATGGCGCTGCACCTCGGCCAGCAGATCGTGGTAGTCGATCCAGCGAATCTCCATCACTTCGTCCGGATTAGGCTCGATTTTCAATGACCCGCGCACATGGGCAAGGAAGACGTCGACCACCTCATTCTCGACCAGCCCGTTGCCGACATCGGCGTGATATTCCAGCCGGTGGCGGTATTCGGGATAAAGACCGGTAATTCCCAGTTCTTCGCGCAGACGCCGCACCGCGCAGGCCGACGCGCTTTCCTTCCACTCGGGATGGGTGCAGCAGGTATTCGCCCACAGGCCCGGCGTGTGATATTTGCCCAGCGCCCTGCGCTGCAGCAAGATCTCGGTACCGCGCACAAGAAAGACCGAAACCGCCTTGTGTTTCAGACCTTTTTCATGCGCCTCCAGCTTGTCGACCGGGGCCAGTTCGCCCTCGACCCAGGCGGGGATCATGATGCCCATTTGTCGTCTCCTGTTGTCGCAGGACCGTCCGGGGTCCGCACCTTGCTGCCGTGATCCCAAAGTGGCGCTGATGCAGGTTCGGATCAATCGCACGAAAGGCCGCAGGGACTGCGGCCTTTTGCACCTGACAACAGGGTTTGCCTGCGGGTGTTATTCGCCCGAGACGCTTACGATGTAGGCATAGACGTCTTCGCCACCATTCTTCAGCTTGAAGGTCATCTTGGATTTGGCGGCGGTGTCATCCAGATAGGTTTTCAGGAAGGCCTTGGGGTCCTGCGCATATTCGACGAATGTGGTTTCGTCCCAGACCAGACCGTTTTCACCGGCTGCCACGATGCTGTCGCCGTATTTAAACCCTTCGACGGTTCCGGCGGTACGGCCAGCGATACCATAAAGGTTCGGACCGGTCTTGCCACCCTTGACGATGACCTCACCGGCGGGATCGGCAATCATGTGGCAGGACTTGCATTTGTTGAAGGCTTTCTTGCCCGCTTCGGCGTCACCTTCGGCATAGGCAGGAAGGGCCAGCAGGCCGGCAATTGCGGTGGCGAGGATACGATTCATAGCTTTTTGCTCCGATACGAATTGGCTGCACCGAATGGACCGTTGGCGCAGCAGAGAGTCAACGCGCAGATTGCCGCGCGAGGGCACTGTGTCACAGACCTGTCCCGGTCGTCCTTAACTTATGTCATGGACCTGCGACCAGCAGGGCAACAGGTCGCCGGGTGCCGGGGTGGCCAGAAAGATAGCGCGGGCGATCGCCCGAGCAAGACAGATCGACGCGGCATGACCGATCATGGCCATAGCGCCGGGATCGGCGGTGCGCACGCCTGCGCTGACCCCGAAGACGAGATCTCCGTCCCCTGGCGTGTGGGCGGGAACGATGGCCCGGGCGATGCCGTCATGGGCCGCCATAGCCAGACGCTGACATTGCGGTTTCGACAGGGCGGCGTCGGTTGCGACTATGGCGATGGTAGTGTTGGTCCGGTCGGGCGCGACCGGATGCATGGCCTGCGCCTTGCGGCTGGGCTGCACGTCGCCAAGGCCCGACGCTGGGTCGGGGCCAAGACCGCCGAACTCGGCATCAATCTCGAACGGAGCCGCCCAGAAATGGCGGTCGCCCGGGGTGGTCACGCTGCCCAGAGGGTTGGCCGCGACCAGAGCGCCCACAGTGATGCCATCGTCCAGCACCAGTGAGGCCGAGCCCAAACCGCCCTTGTGCATCGCCGCCAAGGCTCCGGTTCCCGCCCCGGCGGTGCCCAGTTCAAACTGCTGCGCAGCCGCCAGATAGGCCGCCTTGCCCAGCGCGCGATAGGGGTTTTCGGCCCAAGACTTGTCGCCGCCATTGAGAAGGTCGAACAGGATCGCACCCGGCACGATGGGAACGACGGCCGGGCCCACCTGAAACCCGCGCCCGGCAGCTCGCAGCGCATCCGAGACGCCGGAACAGGCGTCGAGCCCAAAGGCCGAGCCGCCCGAGAGGGCAATCGCATCCACCCGGTCGACCGATTTATCGGGGGCCAGCAGGTCGGTTTCGCGCGTTCCGGGCGCACCGCCCATCACGTGCACCGAGGCGGTAAAGGGTTGGTCTGCGGTCAGGACGGTGGTGCCGGATTTCAGCCCATCATCCTGCGCGTTGCCAACCTTCAGGCCGGGGATATCGGTGATCAGGTTGCGCGGTCCGGGGGTCATGTCGGTCTTTGACGTTGGCGGGGGAGCGCGCTTGCGCGCGCTGCCTCCGGCGGGGATATTTTTGGCCAGATGAAGGATGGATCAGATACAGCGGCCACCGTCCACCTCCAGGGCTGTGCCGGTAATCATGCTGGCCTCGTCCGAGCAGAGGAACAGGGCGGCGTTGGCCATGTCTTCGGGGGTGGAGAAACGGCCCAGCGGGATGGTCGACAGGAATTTGGCTCGGATTTCGGGGGTGTCCTGGCCCATGAAGGATTTGAGCAGCGGGGTTTCGCCCGCCACCGGGCAGATGGCGTTGACGCGGACGCCTGCCGGGGCGAGTTCGACGGCCATGGTTTTTGTCGCGGTGATCATCCAGCCTTTGGAGGCGTTGTACCAGTTCAGGTTCGGGCGCGGGGACAGGCCCGCGGTGGAGGCCACGTTCAGGATCGCGCCGGTACCGCGCGCTTTCATGTGGGGGACAAAGACGCGGGCGGTCAGGTAGACGGATTTCATGTTCACGGTGAAAACGCGATCGAAGTCGTCTTCGCTGACGTCTTCCAGCGGGGTCGGCAGATGGGTGACGCCTGCGTTGTTGACCAGAATGTCGAGCGGACCATAGGCGGCATGGGCCGCGTCGGCCATCGCCTGAACCGAGGCCCTGTTGCCCACATCCACCTGCTGCGCGATGGCGTTCGGGCCCAGTTGAGCGGCCATGTCTTGCGCGGCGTCGCCGTTGATGTCGGCGATCATCACGCGGGCCCCTTCGGTCAGGAATTTCTGCACGATGCCTGCGCCAAAGCCGGACGCGCCGCCGGTGACGATTGCGGTTTTGCCCTCTAACCTCATGGCCTTGCCCTCCGCTGCCCGGGCCAGACTAGCAAGGCCGCGCAAAGTTACCAGATTATTCTTCCGAGACTTTGCCCCGCAGCGCCTTGACGTCCCCGCGCGCCTTTTTGGCCGCAAGCCGCCGTTTGACCGAGCCATAGGTCGGCTTGGTCGCGATCCTGCGTTTGGGTTTGACCAATGCGCGTGTAATCAGCTCGGCCAGACGGGCGCGGGCGATTTCGCGGTTGCGGGCCTGGCTGCGGGTTTCCTCACATTGGATGATGATCGCGCCATCTTTGGTCCAACGGCGACCGGCCAGACGTTTCAGCCGGTTCTTGACTGGATCGGGCAGCGACGGTGAGCGCGCGGCCTCGAACCGCAACTCAACCGCCGTGGAGACCTTGTTGACGTTCTGCCCGCCGGGGCCGGACGACCGCACAAAGCTTTCGGTCATTTCCCAGTCTTGCAGGGCGATATCATCGGTGATGCGCAACATGAGGCGGACCTTAACCGGCGCGGCGGGAAACAAAAAGGGCCGCCCCGGCGGGACGGCCCTTCGAAAGTTCAGGAGGTCGGGTCGGTTAGATCAATCGACCAGCCGGGGCGAACGCCCCACCAAGGGCTGCCCTAGCAGGCGATCCCCCCGGTTGTTCCGACACCTCTCTCCAATCTCTTTCTCGACACTGGATCACCTCCTTTTCTATCTGTTGCGGTTGAAAAGGATGGTGACACAAGATGCGCCATTCTCAAAGAACTTTTTTATGCGGGCTGTGCGGCGGTCAGGCGGGCAACGATCACCTTGAAGGGGATCAGGGCGATCAGCGCCAGCGACAGTTTCACCAGCCAGTCAGCAAAGGCCAGCGTTACCCACAGCGGAGCCATCGGGCCGGACAGCATAAACGGCACCGGCTCCCACGCCCAGTTGATCGCGGCGTCGGCATTGGCACCGAAGAAGGTGACCGAGGCCGAGAAGGCCAGCGTAAAGAAGATCGCGGTATCCAGCGCCGAGCCGACAAGGGTCGAGACCAGCGGCGCGCGCCACCAGCGGCCCCCGCGCAGGGAATTGAACACGGTGACGTCGGTCAGTTGCGCGATCAGGAAGGCTGTCCCCGATGCCACGGCGATGCGCAGCGGCACGGCGGCATAGGTGAAGCCGTCGCCCTGCAGCATGATCTGGCTGCCGATCAGCGAGCAGATGATGCCGGTGATGAAGCCTGCGAACACCACTTTGCGGGCGGTGGCCACGCCATAGACGCGGTTCATGATGTCGGTGACCAGAAAGGCCAGCGGATAGGTGAAGGCACCCCAGGTCAGAAGCCCGTCAAAGATCAGGAACTGGACCAGGATGTTCGAGGCCACGACGATGGCGGCCATGGCAAGAATGCCGGGAATAAAGCTGCGTTGCATGTTTTGATGCCCGTTTTGACAAGGTAGCGGCGACTTGGCCAAGGGATCATCCCAAGGCAGGCCGTGCGTTTAGACCTTTGGCCGCGCCCTGTCAATCGGGCAGCAGATACTCCACCAGTTCGGTGCGCTGCAGGGTCAGGAAGTTGTCGTCCGAGATCATGGTGGCCCGCATGCGGCCCTGATCGTCGCGCCAGACCGACAGGCCTTCGAGGTTGTCATGGGTGCCGGTTGTGGTCTCGAATAGGACCTCTTGGGCGTGGGGGGTATCGTCGGTGATCTGCCAGCGGCGCAGGCGGGATCGGAAACCGGTCACCGAAACGGTGCGCTCCAGCAGATAAAATCGTCCGTCGGGGCCGAAATCAGCCGAAACAGGCCGGAAACTGCCGCGTGACGGCAGCACGAAAGGGGTCGACCAGCGGGTGCCGTCCCAGCGATAGACCGGAATTGCGCCCTGTCTGGTCCGGTTTTCCTCGGGCAGCGTATAGACGCGCCCTGCGGCATCAATGGCCAGTGCTTCTAGGGATCCGTTACCCTCAAGCTGACGGAATTCGCTGGGCCGTGGCAGAACGCGCGCCGGGCCCCCGGGGGTGGCGTAACGTGCAACCCGATGGACGCCCTCGAACGAAATGTAATAGCTGCCATCCGGGGTCACCGCGATCCCTTCGGAATCGCCCACGTAGCCCGGTAGCCGACGACCTTCGCTGGATAAGACAGGCCAATGCCCCTGCACCTGCACGCCCGAGACGTGATCATCGCGATCAATGCGGGCCTGAACAAGCACTGCGCGGTCGCTCAGCACGATCATCTGCCGGCCATTCTCCGAGATATGGAGGGCTGAAAAGCCGCCAAACCAGTCAGCGGGGTGGTGCCAGGTGAAACTGCTCAGATGTGTCGCGGGTCTGCCATCGACCGCGCCCGCAGAACCGGCCAGCAGCAGCGCCGCAATCAGTTGGATTGCAAAACCGAGGCGCATTGCTGGGGCAGGTCAGCCAAACGGTATTCCCGCCGTTTCTTCGGTGGAGGCGCGTTCGGGTCTGGCGGCGGCGGGTTGAGTATATTCTGCACCCATTGCTGCGCCTCGGCGCAGCCATCGCCCTTGGGTGGCGGGTCCTGATTGACGCAGCCGCGCGACCCTTTCGGGCAATTCAGTCGCACATGAAAATGATAGTGATGCCCCCACCACGGCCTGATCTTGCGCAGGTAAGCACGGTTACCGGTCTCATCATTGCACATCTGCACCTTGGCACCCGGGAACACGAAAATCCGCGCCACGCGCTTGTCCTTGGCCGCCTCTCGCAACACCGCATGGTGTTGCTTTGTCCAGTTGCCGTTCACGTAAGCTCCGTTGGCGCGACGCAGGGAAATGGACGAGATATTCTCGCGCGCCTTACGGGAAAGACGCATATTGTCGCCCGGCAGCATCCAGATATCGATATCCAGCCCCAGTTGATGCGAGCGGTGCCCTGAGGTCATCGGCCCGCCCCGCGGCTGGCTGATATCCCCGATATAGAGACCATTCCACCCCGGCTGTTTCGCGGCAAAGCGGCTAAGGTCCTGCACATAATCGATCGCCTGCGGATGCCCCCAGTTGCGGTTGCGCGACAGGCGCATGGCCTGCCATGTGAGACCCGTCTCGGGCAGTTGCACCGACCCGGCGGCGCAACCGCGCGAATAACTGCCGAACGCAGCTGATTTTTGCTGCGACCCTGCCTTTTGCGCCCCAAACAATTGCTTGGCCAAGGGCTGTGCCGTGGCCGTACCAGCCAGCGTCAATGCGGCCAGAACGGCCAGAAAACGTAATAAAATCATCTGCTCTGATCCCCTTCCGGTTTCACCCAGCGCATCAGGAATAGGCCCAGAATAAACAACCCGATGATCGGTGACACCCCCAGTCTTGCGCTGCCGGTGGCAACGGTCGCGATACCGATCAGCATCGGCGCGGCAAAAGCGGTGGCCCGGCCCGACAGGCCGTACAGACCAAAGCTTTCCACCGGGGTCGCAGGGTCCGTATGGCGCACCATCATCGAGCGGCTGCAGGATTGCAGGATACCGCCCATCCCGCCGATCAGAACGCCGCAGCCGAAGAACACCAAATCCGGCAGACCCGACCCCGCCGGCAACGACAGGCCAAAGACCTGCGTGCGGTCCATCGACACCACCGTGAGGCACACGAAGATCAGCACCCAGATCGACACCAGAATGACTGGTTTAGGGCCGAATTTCCGGTCCAGCTTGCCTCCGACCCATGCAAAGACGGCCGAGGCCAGAACGCTGACAATCCCGAACACGCCGATCTTGATCAGATCCCATTCCAGCACCAGCCGCGCATAGACGCCGCCGAAACTGTAAAGTCCGTTCAACGCGTCGCGGTAGAACATAGACGAGCCAAGATAGCTGGCCAGACTGACCCGATGGCGCAGCGCGGCCACGGATTTGCCCAGCAGGCGCAGCGCCTCTGCCACGCTGCCCTGTTTCTGCGTGTCGGGATCATCGCGCACCCAAAGGAAATAAGGCACCATGAACAGGATGAACCAGCCCGCCGTGAACGGCCCGACAAAGCGCGTGCCTTCTTGCGCGGTCGCATCCAGCCCAAAGATCGGCGCGATCCCGATCAGCGTCTTGCCATTGGGCTGTTCAACAAACAGCGTCAACATGATCGCCAGTGAAATCAGCCCGCCGAAGTAGCCAAAGGCAAAACCCGAGCCTGAAATCTCACCCACTTCGCTGTCATCTCCCAGATCGGGCAGTTGTGAGTTGATGAAGATCAGCGCATATTCCGCGCCCACAAAGCCCAGCCCGAAGGCCGACAGCATCAGCCACATATTCGAACCATCGGGCAGCGTGTACCACAGCGCGGCTGAGCCCACCGCGTACATGACAGAGAAGCCAAAAATCCACGGAATGCGCCGCCCCGAGACATCCGCCATCGCCCCCAGAAACGGCGCGCCAAAGGCGATGATCAGCCCGGTGATGGTCAGGCAGTTCGCCCAGACCGTCTGCGCCTGCGCGGCAGCGGTTTCAGTGTCTAAACCGGTCGTCGCATAGTATTGCGCGGCGACCCCGGCGAAATAGGGGCCAAAGACAAATGTCACCAGCAATGTATGGAACGGCTGACTGGCCCAGTCGAAAAACCACCAGCCCCAAATGCGCTTGCGCCGGGAAATCTCTGCCATTTCTGCCCCTGTTCTTGTTGGGTTCATAAGACGGGGCTTTAACCTGATACGCAAGCGCTGAGTGCGCGGGCTTGCTCTTTGCCGCCCCGGCGCTTAGGTCTCAGCCAACAAAAGATACGGAGTGCCCATGCTGTCGCTGATCCAAATCCTTCTGCTGATCCTGGACATTGTCTGGTTCATCATTCTGGCCCATGTGATCATGAGCTGGCTGATCAACTTTCAGGTGCTGAACCTGCACCAGCAACTGGTGGCGCAAATCTGGTACGGGCTGAACCGGATATTAGAGCCTATTTATGGCCCGATCCGCCGCATCCTGCCCAATATGGGCGGGCTGGATCTGACGCCTCTGGTGGTGCTGATCGGGGTCTATGCGCTGCGGATCATCCTGATCAACAATGCGGTCTATTTCTACTGACCTCTTGTTCACCGAATCTTAGTATGTGATGGTCCTGTCTTAAGAGCAGATAAACCTTAATACAGGGCCTTCCGACGCATGTTCGACTCCGCACCCTTGTTGCGAGACGTCTTTGGATTCGACGCCTTCCGCCCCGGGCAGGAGGAGATTGTCGATGCCGTGACGGTGGGTGAAAACGTGCTGGCGATCATGCCTACGGGTGGCGGTAAATCCCTTTGTTTTCAATTGCCCGCGCTGCTGCGCGACGGGGTGACAGTGGTCATTTCACCTCTGATCGCCCTGATGCGCGATCAGGTGCGCGGATTGCAGGAAGCCGGGGTTGAGGCTGGCGCGCTGACCTCGGGCAACACCCCCGAAGAAACCGACGCGGTGTGGGAGGCGCTGGAGGCGGGACGGCTGAAACTGCTTTACATGGCCCCGGAACGGCTGGCCGTCGGATCGGCGCTGGGGATGCTGCGGCGGATCAATGTCAGCCTGATCGCCGTCGATGAGGCGCATTGCGTCAGCCAATGGGGCCATGATTTCCGCCCCGATTACCTGCGGATCGGAGAGCTGCGGCGCGCGCTGAACGTGCCTCTGGCGGCGTTTACGGCGACGGCAGATGCGGAAACGCAGGATGAAATCGTTGAAAAGCTGTTCGACGGCACCGCGCCGCGCAAGTTCCTGCGCGGGTTCGACCGGCCCAATATCCATCTGGCCTTTGGTGCAAAGGACGGGCCGCGCAAACAGATCCTCGATTTCGCCGCCGCCCGCAAAGGGCAATCCGGCATCGTCTATTGCGGCACCCGCAACAAGACCGAGGTGCTGGCACAAGCCCTGCGCGCCGAAGGGCATTCCGCCTGCCACTATCACGGCGGCATGGACCCCGAAGACCGGCGCATTGTTGAGACCCGCTTTGCGCGCGAGGACGGGTTGATCGTGGTCGCCACCGTGGCCTTTGGCATGGGCATCGACAAACCCGATATCCGCTGGGTCGCCCATGCGGACCTGCCGAAATCTATCGAAGCGTATTATCAGGAAATCGGGCGCGCGGGTCGCGATGGCGGCCCTGCCGAAACGCTGACGCTGTTCGGCCCCGATGATATCCGCCTGCGCCGGTCGCAGATCGACGAAGGCCTTGCCCCGCCCGAACGGCGCATGGCCGATCATGCGCGCCTGAACGCGCTGTTGGGGCTGGCCGAGGCGTTGGTGTGTCGTCGGCAAACGCTGCTGGGATATTTCGGTGAACAGGCCGCGCCTTGCGGCAAATGCGATCTGTGCGATACGCCGCCCGAGGTGTTCGACGGCACCACCCCGGTTCGCATGGCCCTGTCCGCGATCCTGCGCACCGAGGAATGGTTCGGCGCGGGGCACCTGATCGACATCCTGTTGGCGAACGAAACCGACAAAATCCGCGCACGGCGTCATGACGCCCTGCCCACCTATGGCATCGGCAAGGACTGGTCGCGCCCGCAATGGCAGGCGATTTTCCGGCAGATGATGGGTCACGATCTTGTCCGCCCCGACCCCGACCGCCACGGCGCGCTGCGCATGACCGAGGCCGCCAAGCCGATCCTAAAGGGTGAGGCGCAGATCGACTTGCGCAAAGATACGATCCGCAAGGCCACCCGCCGCCCGGCAGTCAAGGCGATGGTCGCCGAGGAAGACGCACCGCTGCTTTCGGCGCTCAAGGCTAAACGCCGTGCCTTAGCGGAAACGCAGCGGGTCCCGGCCTACGTCATCTTCCCCGACCGTACCCTGATTGAAATGGCCGAAAAACGCCCGATGACATTGGATGACATGGCTCGGATCGGCGGTGTGGGAGCCAAAAAACTGGAACGCCATGGCGATACGTTCCTTGAGGTGATCGCCGGAGAAGCTGAGGCCCTGCACCCAGCCCGTCGCAAACTGGCCGGTCGGGACCAGGGCGAGATCTATGATCAGTTGCTGGCGGTGCAGAACGATCTGGCGCGTGGACCGGATGGGATCGACAAGCCGCTCACCTGCTCAGCTTCGCAACTTGCCAAGGTGGCGCAGCTGCGCGCAGATGATCCGCGCGGGTTGGAGCAGGTTCTAGGCGATCGTCGTCACGAAAGGTTTGGCGCCGCCTTTCTGGACGTGCTGCGACAAGCGGGCTAGATACCGCCTATCAGGCAAGGAACGAGGGCGGATATGCTGGTAGTGATTTCCCCGGCCAAGCGGCTGGACTGGGCCGAGCGCGATGTTGAACTCACCCAACCCGGCTTTCAGGATGACGCGATCCGGCTGTCGAAAACCGCCCGCAATCTCACATTGGGCGAGCTGAAGAAGCTGATGGACCTGAGCGACGATCTGGCGCGCCTGAACCGCGACCGGTATCGCGCTTTTGTCGAAGCGCCCGACGCAGAGGCGACCCGCCCAGCCGCTCTGGCGTTTGCGGGCGACACCTATCAGGGGCTCGAAGCGGCCTCGCTGGATGCTGACGAAATGACTTGGGCGCAGGATCATCTGCGCATTCTGTCAGGGCTTTATGGGGTGTTGCGGCCGCTGGATGCGATCCAGCCCTATCGGCTTGAGATGGGCAGCCGGTTGAAAACCCGCCGCGGCAAGAACCTGTATGAATACTGGCGTGATCAGCTGAGCAAGGCGCTGAATGCGCAGGCCGAAGAGGTCGGTTCGGATATACTGATCAACTGCGCCAGCCAGGAGTATTTCGGCGCGGTTGACCTCAAAGCGCTAAAGTTGCGGGTGATCACGCCTGTGTTTATGGAGGACAAAGGCGGTACCCCTAAAATTGTCAGCTTCTTCGCCAAGAAAGCGCGCGGTGCGATGGCGCGGCATGTGATCCAGCGCCGGTTGACCGATCCTGCGGGTTTGCTGGAGTTCGACACGGGGGGGTACGCCTATCGGCCAGACCTGTCCGAGGATGACAAGCCCGTATTTGTGCGTCCTTACAGCACTTAGAAGCAGTCGACCTTTTTCAGTTTGGCGGAGGCAGGAACGAGGGGCCAGCCCCTCGCGCTCCCCGGGATATTTTTGGCCAGATGAAGCAGGGGACACCAAATAGTCCTTCGGGCTTTGGGTTAGCTGGTGGTTTCCGTGGATTCGGTGATCGGGTGGGTGCCATCCGGGTGGTGGTCTTGGATCATCTGATGGATCAGGGTTTTGTGCAGCGGTTTGGTCAGGTAGTGATCAAGGCCCGCGGCCAGGATGCTCTGGTCGTCTCCAGCCATGGCATGTGCCGTCAGCGCCACGATGGGAACGTGGCGGTCGGTTCCGATTTCGCGGCGGCGGATTTCGGTAGTTGCCTCTTTCCCGTCCATCTTGGGCATTGAGATGTCCATGAAGATCAGATCGGGGTCGAATTCGGCGCTGAGTTCGACCGCTTCGAGCCCGTTAGAGACGAATCTGAGGTCTATGTTCAGGTCCTTTGTCATCTTCTTCAGGATCAGTTGGTTGGTCCGGTTATCCTCGGCGGCGAGAACGCGCATCAGCCTTAGATCCTGCTGGGCCTGTTGCGGTTGCTCTATGCCGGGTTCCGGAGGGGTTTCGCGCGTGGGTTTGAAACCCGGGGCCCCCAGGGCGGTCAGGCGCGAGTAAAGCTCGGCCCTTGGGATGGGTTTTTGCAGCACACCTTCGATCAGATGTTGGGCCGGATCGGCGTGGATGACACCGGGATTGGCGGACATCACCACGATCGGCACATCGCCCCAGCCCTTGTCGCGCAGGGCGGTGGCCAGTTCCAGCCCGTCCATGTCCGGCAGGTCGTGATCGCAGAGGATGAGGTCGACGGTCTGATCCACCAGCGGCAAGGCCTCGGCCCCCGTGGCGCAGACCGAGACGCGCGCGCCGAGACGCCCCAGTTGCTTGGTCAGGATGGCACGATTCACCGCCAGATCCTCAACCACCAGAACATGGCGCAACTGCCCGTCCAGATCGGGCGGGGCGGGTTGCGGGCCTTCGGCCGTGGGCAGAGTGATGCGAAACCCGAAGCACGAGCCTTTCCCGGCCTCGCTTTCGACCCAGACACTCCCGCCCATGATGGTGATCAGACGTCTCGTGATGGCCAGCCCCAGACCAGTGCCTTCGAACTGGCGGTTCTGGGCGTCCTCGACCTGATTGAACTCCCCAAAGATATGGGCAACCTTGTCGGCTTCGATGCCGATGCCGGTGTCTTCGATGGCCACATGGATATCGCAGATTTGCGTGGTTGCGTCCGGTACACCGGTGACGCGGATCAACACGTGGCCTTGTGCGGTAAATTTGACCGCGTTGCCCACCAGATTGGTCAGAATCTGTCGGATACGCCCCGGATCGCCGACAAACAGCGTGGGCAGGAACAGGTCGTAATCCACCAGCAGGGTCAGCCCCTTGTCGCGTACGCTGGGTTGCAGCAGCATCGCCACCTCGAGGATGCAGCGTTCCAGATCGAATTGCTCGGGGTGCAGGGTCAGCTTGTCGGCCTCGATCTTGGAATAGTCCAGCACGTCGTTGATGATGACCAGCAGCGCCTCGCCCGAATTGCGGATCGTGTTGACGTAGAGCCGTTGTTCCTCGTTCATCGGGGTTTCGGTCAACAATTCGGTCATGCCGACGATGCCATTCATGGGCGTGCGAATCTCGTGGCTCATGTTGGCGAGGAAGGCGGATTTGGCACGGTTGGCGGCCTCGGCCCGTTCGCGGGCGGCGTTCAGTTCAGCCTCGTGCCGGACCGAGGCGGTGATGTTCAGCGCAAGGCTCAGGACATCGCCGCCATGGCCGCGCTGGTCGATCAGGCGGATATACTGGCCGTTCCACAGCTGGATCACTTCAGGTTCAGGGTGGGGTTGCGCCCATCGGTGCAGCATACGGGCCTGCCAGTCGGCCATCGCCTCAGCGCCGATATCGACGATCCCTTCATGGGTGAGAATCTCGAGGATGCGGCCATAGGCGATGCCGGGCGCCACCTCTTCCATACCGTCAAACACGCTCAGATACGCGGCATTGGCACCGATCAGCGTGCTGCTGCCGTCGAAAAAGGCGAACCCGTCGGGGATGGTCTGGATGGAATGCCACAGGCGGCGTTCGGCAACCTCGACCTTGGCGTTGGCGACGGTCAGGTCGGATTTGACCTTTTCGTTTTCGTCGCGGACCGTCGCCACCTCGGCCTGAGTTTCGCCGATCTGACGGGTCAGGGCGATGGCGTGGCGGCCCAGTTTGCGATTGGCGGCGGACAATTCGGCCTGCTTGAGATGCAGCAGCCGTTCGGCCGCCAGACGCGCGCGCCGCTCCTGTGCCAGTTTTTGCGCAAGACTCATGGTGGGTTTCCCGCGTTGCTTTGGGCACAGCATCGCGGCAGAGCATGAAAAAGTGCTTAAACGCGGCTAGTGCCGCCCCTCGCGCAGCCAACCACCCAGCAGGAACCCTCCGGCCAGCAGCAGCACCAGCCAGGGTGGCAGCAATCCGGCCTGCGTGACATCGCGGGTCTCATAGGCGTTGCGCGGGGTCAGTCCGATCCAGCCGCGCCCGGCTGCGGGACGTCCGGCACGGACATTGCGGATCGCAGGCAGACCGTCTTCGACGCGGATGGTGCCGCCACGCAGGGCGGCCAGCGTCGGGCTCAGAATCTCGTCCGTGGCGATGGTGCGTTCGAATTCTTTCGGGGCTGCCGGACCTAGGCCGATGACGGCCGAATGCTCACCCTCCTGCAGGCGATAGAGGCCGATTTCGGGGCCGAAATACTGCGCTTCGAACCGACCGGGGGACACCTCGTCCAACGTGATCTCAAGCGTGTCGCCATTGGGGCGGGTTATAGTGACCGGTCCAACCTCATCCGAGAGGGTCTGGCGGATGATTCGCATCGACTGGCCGTTGGCCTCGGCCCACAGCGCTTCTTCCTCAAGTTCGGGCTCTTTCATCATCCAGTGGGCCAACCGGCGCAGCAGTTCCAGCTGCGGGCCGCCTCCTTCAAAGCCGCGGCTCCAGAGCCAGGCGTGATCCGAGGCAATCAGCGCCACGCGTCCCTCGCCTACGCGGTCCAGCACCAGCAGGGGGCGATCCTCGACGCCGGTCATCAGCATCTCGCCAGAGCGCTGCCGCACATCGACCTGCCGCAGCCACGCACCCCACTGTTCGGCATCGCCCAGATCGGTAGTGACCGGATGACGCTGGCCCAGATCGGTGACCATCGGCACATAGCGTTCCTCGATCACGCGAGCGGTGGGTTGCGCGGGGATCATCGGACCCAGCGGGGACCGGAAGATACTGTCGGCGGTTGCGAAGTCCGGCCCGGCATTGATCAGCACCGCGCCACCGCCTTCGATGTAGTTGGTGACATTGTCCAAATAGATCGCAGGCAGGATGCCGCGCCGCTTGTAGCGGTCAAAGATGATCAGGTCGAAATCATTGATCTTTTCCAGAAACAGCTCACGCGTGGGAAAGGCGATCAATGAAAGCTCGTCGACCGGTACGCCGTCCTGTTTCTCGGGCGGGCGCAGGATGGTGAAATGGACCAGATCGACCGAGCTGTCGGATTTCAGCAGGTTGCGCCAGGTGCGCCCGCCGGGATGCGGTTCACCCGAGACGAGCAACACGCGCAGACGGTCCCGGACGCCGTTCATCTGGATCAGGGCGGTGTTGTTGCGGTCGGTCAGTTCGCCCTCTGCCTCAGGTACGGTGAACTGAATGACGTTGCGCCCGCCATGGGGTAATGTGATCGGCAATTCCACGTCCAGACCGATGGGAATGGTGAATTGTTCGGGCGCAGCGCCGTCGACCGAGATCTCAAGCGGCGCGGTTGTGGTGCCTGCGGGAGCGGCCCCGGTATCTTCGACGCGCAGGGTCAGGGTTACAGGCTCGCCAATGATGGCGAAGGCGGGGGCGTTGCGGACGATCAGGCGGCGGTCCCAATCGGCGGATCGCCCGGTTTGCAGCAGATGCATCGGGGCGGGCAGATCAGGGGCCTGCTCGGCGTCGTGCACGATCCCGTCCGAGACCACAAGGATGCCCGCGATACGGGCACGGGGTTCCTCGGCCAGCGCGGCGTTCAGCGCCGCCATGACCTGCGTGCCTTCATCCCCGTCCCCATCGCCGACCTTGATCCGGCGCAGTTCGGTGTTGTCGCGGGATTCGATTTCAGCCGCCAGCGCATCAGCCGTCTGCACTGTCTGCTCGGCCCGGTCCGAGAGCGTCTGACTGGCGCTTTCATCCTCGATCATTAGCACGATGTCTGTCAGCGGGGCGCGATCTTCGACCTGATAAACAGGACCGCTGAGCGCCCCAAGGACCACCAGAGCCGCCAACCCGCGCAGGGCCCAGCCCGACAGGCCGCGCCACAGCGCCAGCACGACGCCCGCAAGCGCAATTGCGGCCACGGCGATCAGCACGGGCCATGGAATCAGCGGATCAAAGATGACGGTTCCGGTCATTGTCCGAGCCTGTCCAGAAGGGCGGGCACGTGGACCTGATCGGATTTGTAGTTCCCCGTCAGCACATGCATCACCAGATTGACGCCAAAACGATTGGCCAGTTCGCGCTGCCGCTCGCCCGCATAGCCACGCCCCACGGGCAACAAAGATTGACCATTGCGATCCACAGCCCAAGCCCCGGCCCAGTCATTGCCGCCGATGACCACCGGGGTCACGTTGTCATTGAGGTTGCGGAACGGCATCCCCTCGATCTGCTCGGCATCGGGCGGCGCGGCCTCGACCCAGACCTCGGTACCGGAATAGCGACCGGGGAAATCCTGCAGCAGATAAAAGGCGCGGGTCAGCACGTGATCACGCGGAACAGGCTCTAACGAAGGGATATTCAGCGGCCCGGCCAGTTGCTGCAACTTGCGCCCGTTAGGGCTGGACGCGCCGAAACCGGCGATATCGGCGTCGCGCGTGTCAAACAGAATCATCCCGCCCGAGCGCAGATAAGCGTTGAGCTTGGCATAAGCTTCAACCGAGGGCTGCGGCTGATCAGGCGTTATGGGCCAGTAGAGCAGCGGGAAGAAAGCAAGCTCATCGCGTTCCAGATCGACGCCGATGGGATCGGCGGGCTCGACCGAGGTGCGGAAATGCAGCGTTTGCACCAACCCACGCAGCCCGGCCAACGCGATATCATCGACCTGAGAATCTCCGGTCAAAACATGCGCCAGCACCAGTTCCTGCGTTGCACTCAGCGCGAAATCGGTATCGTCAGGCGTCTGTGCTTGAGCATCCGGGGCGATCAGCAGCGCGCCCAGCGCTACGGCTGTTGCGCGCGCCAAGCCCAACCGCCCGGACAGCGCCAGCGACGCGATGACATCGATCGTCAGCAGCACCAGCGCAAGGCTCAGCAACAGGCCCGCCAGCGGAGTTTCTGTGGTGATCTCCTGCCCCCGGATCGGAACATCGGCGGGCCAGACCGCAGGCGTCAGAACCGCATCCTCGGCCAGCACATTCCGCGCCAGCTTCTGCTTGCCGCTTTCATACAGCCCCGGACGCAAGTCTGGCCCAATCTGGCCCGAGACCAGATCAACCCCATCGACCCCGGCCAGCGTTCCCGCGTCGGTCAGGGTGCCGAAGCCGTCCAGTATCTGAACAGGTTCCCACACGGTGCCCTGCATCTGCGCCTCTTGCCGCGATTTGGCCGCCGAGGCCACAGCCAGCCGGTCCAACATTTCGACAAACAACCCGGACAACGGCAGGCTGGACCATTCCGCGTCTGCGGTCACATGGAACAGCACCACCTGCCCCAGACCCAGCGGTTTGCGGGTTACCAGCGGCGTACCATCGGAGAGCGACGCAATCACCCGATCGGCCAGATTAGGGTCTGGTTGCGCCATCACCTGCGTGGTCACGGCCACATCTGTAGGGATCTCCAACCCATAGAAGGGTGAGTTTTCGGGGAACGGCGCCAACCCCTTGGCCTCGCCCCAACTCATGGCGCCACCGACCGAGCGGCCACCGCTGCGCAGACGAACCGGCAGCAGCGTGTCTTCCTCATCGCGACCCAGATCGCTGGCCGCCATGCGCGGACCGGCGAAGCGCAGCAGCAACCCGCCCTGTTCGACCCATTCGATCACCCCCGCCTGCTCCGAGTCAGACAGTTTGGCCACATCGGCCAGCGCAATGACATCGGGGTTGGCGGGTAAGACCTCGGCCAGACCGCCTTCGACAAAGTCAGCGGTCGGGATCAGCACCTGTGTCAGGTAATGCAGCGGCGACAGCAGCTCCAGCCCCTCGCGGTTCAGGCTGCCTGCAATCAGGGCCACTTCGCGCCGGCGCAGGCTGTCATCGGTCAAGGTCACGGCCCCTGCGGAACGCTGCCCCTGCAGCTCGAACCGGGTGATCCGCGCGCGCAGTTCCGAGGGCAGCGCAAGATCAATTTGCGCCTGTGTAGAGCCGTTTTCGAACTCCAGCGGCGTGGATTGCAGCACCCGCATCGCGCCCGCCGGATCACGCCCCTGCGCCAGAACGGTGACGGTTTCTGCGGGGCCGGGATTGGCGCGCAGAAAACGAAGCTGGATCGCGCCATCCTGATAGCTGGCCGGCAGGATCGCGGTGACGGGACCGGAGGATTGGTAGACGATCACATCCCCGCGTTCTTTCAGCGCGGCGGTCAGACGATCATGCGCGTCATAGTCCAGCCGGTCGCTAAACCAATGGGTGTCAAAGCCGCCCTCAACCTGCGCAAGCGCTGTGAGGGTCTGGTCGATCTGCATCGCGGTGGGCTGCCACGGCATCGGCGTCAGGCCCGGCAAACGCCCGCGCCATGCCTCGGCAGCTTGAAATACCGGGGCTTCGGGCTCGGTCAGGCGCAGGATCGAGACGGGGCGACCGGCCCGACCCGCCTCGGTCAGTTGCGCGTCGATCTGATCCAGCGTCGAGGACCAGCGCGTCGCCCCCGCCCAGCTGGCATCCAGCACCAACAAGAGCGGACCTGATCCGGTTTCATCGCGCGAAGGGTTCAGCACTGGACCCGCCAGCCCGATTATGATCGCCGCTGCCGCCAGCATCCGCAGCAACAGCAGCCACCATGGAGTCCGGTCCGAGACGCTTTCATCATCCTTCAGACCCAGCAGCAGGGTCACGGCAGGGAACAGACGGCGGATAGGCGCGGGCGGAACCGCGCGCAGGATCAGCCACAGGATCGGCAGGGTCAGCAGACCCAGCAGCACCCATGGTGCGGTAAAGCCGATGCCCGCCAGAACCGTCATTGCGCCCCCCCGTCCAAGGCGCGATAGAGCCACAACAGAGCCGATTGCGCGCTGTCGCCCGTATGGTGCAGGCCCATCTGCCAGCCGGTCGCGCGACACAGCTGCGTCAGCGCATCCTTGCGCGCGGCGAGACGATCCAGGTAGCGATCACGCAGGTCGGCGGCTTTCAAGGTCTCATGGCGGGCGGTGCCGCCGACGCTTTCGAAGATCGTGCGCCCGGCATAGGGAAAGGATTCCTCGCTGGGATCCAGAACCTGCAGCAGCACCCCGCGAACGCCTCGGTCGGCGGCTTTGGTCAGGGCCAGTTCGACCTCGTCCAGCGGGCCGAGAAAATCGGAGATGAACACGGCGCGGGCATGCGGGATCATCGCGCGGTGTTCGGGCGGGGCGTAATCCGTCTGTGAGTCCTCGGACCACGCCTGCGCCAAACGGATGATCTGCGCATTGCCGCGTCGGGGCGGCAGAGTGGTGCCAGTTAGCCCCACACGTTCCCCGCCCCGCACCAGCAGGATCGCTGTTGCCAGCCCGAGCAGACGCGCGCGATCCGCCTTGGTCGGCAGGCTCTTATCCGAGGCAAACCGCATCGATGCACCCTGATCGACCCACAGCATGATCGACTGGGCAATCTGCCATTCGCGTTCGCGCACAAACTGCTGATCGCCACGGGCCGAACGCCTGTGATCGATCAGGCGGCGACTGTCACCGATCTGCGCCGGGCGGTATTGCCAGAAATCATCCCCCAGACCCGAGCGCCGCCGTCCGTGGTCACCCAGCAGCACAGTTCCGGCCAGATGCTCGGCGCGCGCCAACAGGGGCGGCAGCCGGGACGCCTCGGCCTCGGAACGTTCGCGTAGGGTCTGGGCGGCGTTCACGCCGCAGCCTCGGTGCGGATCAGGCCCATGGCGGTCGAGTCGATCAGATCCGCCAGACTGTCACCGCGTGCCCGTGCCGCAAAGTTCAGCGCCATCCGGTGGCTGAGTACGGGGCGGGCCATCGCCAGCACATCCTCGGCATTGGGGGCCAGGCGCCCCTGCAGCATTGCGCTGGCGCGAACGGTCATCATCAGGGCCTGCGCCGCACGCGGGCCGGGACCCCAGGCGACGGTTTCCTTCACCCGCTCGGACACGCCCGCCTCTTCGGGCCGGAAAGCGCGGACCAGATCGAGGATCAGTTCCACCACCGACTCGCCCACCGGCATCCGGCGCAGCAGCACCTGCGCGGCCAGCAGCTCTTCTTTGGTGAAGATCTGATGCGCCTCGTCTTCCTCGACGCCCGTGGTTGCCAACAGAATATCGCGCTCGGTGTCGCGGTTGGGATAGTTCACATCGACCTGCACCAAAAAACGGTCCAGCTGCGCCTCGGGCAGCGGATAGGTGCCCTCTTGCTCGATCGGGTTCTGCGTCGCCAGCACGTGGAATGGAATGCCCAGCGTGCGGTCTTCACCTGCCACGGTCACGGTGCGTTCCTGCATCGCCTGCAGCAGCGCCGATTGGGTCCTAGGGCTGGCCCGGTTGATTTCGTCCGCCATCAGCAATTCGCAGAAGATCGGGCCGGGAATGAAACGGAAATGACGGCTGCCATCCTCGGCGGTGTCCAGAACCTCCGAGCCCAGAATATCGGCAGGCATCAGGTCCGGCGTGAACTGGATGCGGTTGCCATGCAGGCCCATGACAGTCGACAGAGTCTCGACCAGTCGCGTCTTGCCCAGACCGGGCAGACCGATCAACAACGCGTGACCGCCGCACAAAAGCGCGGTCAGGGTCAGGTCCACCACCCTTTCCTGCCCAATGAACCGGCGGGTGATCGAGGATTTGGCCTCTTGCAGCTTGTCTTCCAGCGCTTCGATCTCGGCGACGAGGTCGGCGGGTTCGGTCATGACTTTCCCTTCCGTGGACTATTATGGTTGAAGTGTATCGCGCTGAGAGGAAATGGCAAAAGCAATGAGCGGACAAAAACCTGTGAAACCTTCTGCCGACGATCTGGCAGCCTCGGTCCGGGCGGCCAAAACGCGGGGCTTGCCGCCCGTTCACCTGTGGACTCCTCCGTTTTGCGGCGATCTGGACATGCGGATCGCCAAAGATGGCACATGGTTCTATATGGGGTCGCCAATCCGGCGGGTCGAGCTGGTAAAGCTATTTTCCTCAATTCTTAAGAAAGAAGAGGGCCGCTATTACCTTGTGACCCCGGTCGAGAAGGTGGGAATCACCGTCGACGACGCCCCGTTCGTGGCCGTCGATTTCGATATCGCAGGCGAAGGCGCGGCGCAGGTGCTGAGTTTCACGACTCATGTGGGCGATACCGCCATCGCAGGCCCCGATCATCCGATCCGCATTGTCACCGATCCGGAAACAGAAGAACCTTCACCCTATATACTGGTGCGCGCGAACCTCGAGGCGCGGATCGACCGCAAGAGCTTTTATCGCCTTGTCGATATCGGCACCCATCACGAGGGTTGGTTCGGCGTCTGGTCGGGTGGGCAGTTTTTCGGGCTGATCCGATCAGAGGCACTGGGCTGAACCACCCGGCGGTCCTGCGCCAGCAGCACTGCCAGCGCCACGATCCCGGCGCCCAGCGCGCGGGTCCAGTTCCAGTCATCCCCCAGCACCACCATGATGACCATCACGTAAAAAGGCGCGACGTTGATGTGAAACGACGCCAGCGCCACGCCCAACCGTCCGACCGAAGCGATGAACAGAAACTGGCTGAGGCCGAACGACACCAGCGCATAGATCATCAACATCCCCAGCTGCGGCGCATCCACCGGGCGCGTGGGCCGGATGTCCAGCCCCGCCAGCGCCGCGCCCGAGACCAGGACGACTGCGGTCACCAGCCCTCCGGCCAGGGTGATCGTGCTGCGGCCCATCGGGCTGAGCTCGGGGAAATCCCGCGCCGTCGCCATGCTGGCCCAACAGAACAACGCCGTCGACACCACGGCGCAAAGCGCACCCAGCCCCAGTTGCGCCGGGGCCACCGCGCTGGTGGCAATCAACCCGCCAAGGATCGAAACCCCCACGCCCAGTGCAAACCGCCACCGCAGCCGCCGGGTGCCCGCCATCAGTTCCAGCAATGTTGCAATCAGCGGCGCGCAGGATGCGATGATGGCCACCGTCACCGGATCGGTGAATTTCTGCGCCAGAATGATCAGGAACATGCCCGTCCCCAGCACGCCGCCCACAAACAGCGCATGGCCCCACCGCGCCCGCAGCACCCGCGCGGGTCCGTCCAGCCACAGCCACAGCGGCACCATCACCGCCACCGCCAGCGCCAGCCGCGCGGCAAACAGCGCAATCGGCGGCCAGCTTTGCAACAACACCTCGGCCGCCGGAAAACCAGCGGCCCATGTCAGCATCGATCCCACCGCCAGACCATTGCCCGACAGCGCCGAGGACCGTCCGGCAGGCGCAGCAAGGGCGTGCCCGCGCGCGGGTTCAGGGCTCATCGCCATAATGTTCAACCTTCTCGTGGGCGCGACACCGGCGAAATAACCTGCCGCGATAGCCAGAGCCTGACTGATTCGACCCGCCCGATCTGGCCGATTTTCGACAATCTGTCGTTTTCAGTCCCTTTCGTCGCCAACCCCCAGCAGCTAGACTTGCTGCACCAACCGGGACCACTCATGCCCAGATTTGCCGCCAATCTCTCGCTGCTCTTTACCGAGTTGCCCCATCTCGACCGGTTCGCCGCCGCCGCCCAAGCGGGATTCGAGGCGGTCGAAATCCTGTTCCCCTATGATCTGGCCGCCAAGGAAACCCGCCGCGCCCTGCTGGCCAACGGGCTGGATCTGGTGCTGATCAACGCGCCGCCCCCCAACTATACCGGAGGCGAGCCGGGTTATGCCGCCGTTCCAGGCGGCGAGGACCGGTTCAGGTCCGATATCAAACGCGTCCTGCGCTATGCCGAGGTGTTGCGGCCCGGCCTGATCCACATCATGTCGGGCTACGCCTCAGGCCCCGAGGCGCTGGAGTGTTTCGTGCAAAACCTGCAATGGACCGCTGATGCCGCACCGCATCAGCAGTTCACGATCGAGCCGCTCAACCCCGTCTCGCAGCCCGGCTATTTCCTGAACGATTACGATCTGGCCGCGCAGGTGCTGGACCGGGTGAACCGCCCCAATCTGGGTCTGCAATATGACAGCTTCCATGCCCAGATGATCCACGGCGATGCGCTGGCGGTCTGGAACCGCTTTCACGACCGCGCCGTCCACGTCCAGATCGGGGCTGCCCCTGACCGCGCGGAGCCCGGCACCGGCCCGACCGATTTCCCGGCCCTCTTCGCCGCCATCGACGCCAGCGGCTATTCCGGCTGGGTCAGCGCCGAATACACGCCATCGACCCCGCGCACCGAGGCCTCACTGGGCTGGATGCGACACTGAGGCCCGACGTCACGCTGGCCATCACATATCTCATGCCGCATATGTAAAGAGCACCGACCGAAGGAGATGCCCATGATTCCCGCGCGCTTTGCGACCGCCCTGTTCGGTTTCATCATGTCCGGGCTCATGTCCTGCATCGTCACCGGCATCGCCACGGTCAAGGCCATCGGGTTCGGCCCCTCGACCTTTGGCGACTGGATGGCGTCCTGGGCGTTCTGCTGGCCCATCGCCTTCACCGTAATCCTGACGCTGGGCCCTGCGGTGAAACGTCTGGTCGCCCGCCTTGTCAGGCCTAAGGCCTGACCGCTGCGAAGAGGGCCCGCCGGGCCTGATGAGCAGCGCCCCTAATGCGCCTCGGCCCAGTTCGCGCCCTGCCCTGCATCCGCGACCAGCTTGATATCCAGCTTCACCGCCGGGTCCGCCGCGCCTTCCATCACATCCCGCGCTACCGCGATGGTCTGATCCACCGCATCCTCGGCCACTTCGAACAGCAATTCGTCATGCACCTGTAGCAACATCTTTGCGGGCAGGCCCTCAATTGCCCCCGGGATCCGCACCATCGCGCGCCGGATCACGTCCGCAGCAGTTCCCTGTATCGGCGCATTGATCGCCGCCCGGCGCGAGAATCCGGCATGCGGCCCCTTGGCGTTGATCTCCGGCGTGTGGATTTTCCGTCCGAACAGGGTCTGGACGTAACCGTTCTCTTTGGCAAAGGCGACCGTGTCGTCCATATAGCGCCGGATACCCGGGAACCGTTCAAAATAACGGTCGATAAAGCCCTGCGCCTCGGCCCGCGGAATGCGCAGGTTGCGCGCCAGACCAAAGCCCGAGATGCCGTAGATCACACCAAAGTTGATCGCCTTGGCCTGCCGCCTGATTTCTGGCGTCATCTCATCCAGCGGCACATCGAACATCTCCGATGCCGTCATGGCGTGAATGTCCAACCCGTCGGAAAAGGCCTGTTTCAGGGTCGAAATATCGGCAATATGCGCCAGAATCCGCAATTCGATCTGGCTATAGTCG
Source organism: Ruegeria sp. AD2(2025) (assembly GCF_056542385.1). NCBI lineage: Bacteria > Pseudomonadati > Pseudomonadota > Alphaproteobacteria > Rhodobacterales > Roseobacteraceae > Ruegeria > Ruegeria sp. AD2(2025). Next base: position 163,180 of record NZ_JBQFZS010000003.1, on the reverse strand, counting down.
AGGCTGACCATCACATTGCCCGGCTCGGCAATAAACGCCTCGCGGATGCGCCGCCCCTCTTCAGTCCGAACCGGAATGTTCTGTAGGTTCGGATCGGTCGATGCGAGACGGCCTGTGTTGGCCCCCGTGATCGAATAAGACGTGTGTACCCGCCCCGTGTCAGGGTTGATATGGGTCTGCAGCGCGTCCGTATAGGTCGATTTCAGCTTGGACAATTGCCGCCAGTCCAGCACCCGGCGGGGCAGTTCATGCTCGGTGGCGAGGTCTTCCAGAATATCCGCGCCGGTCGAATACTTGCCGGTCTTGCCCTTCTTGCCGCCCTCAAGCCCCATCTTGTCGAACAGAATCTCGCCCAATTGCGCGGGCGAGCCGACATTGAAATTCTCGCCGGCCAGTTCGTGGATTTCAGCCTCTAACCCGGCCATTTTCTGGGCAAATGCGTTGGACATTCGAGACAGGACATCGCGGTCAACCTTGATGCCGTGCATCTCCATTTCCTTGAGAACCGGCACCAGAGGACGTTCCAGTGTCTCATAAACGGTCGTCACCTGCACCTGATGCAGCTGCGGTTTGAACAGCTTCCACAGACGCAGCGTAATATCCGCATCCTCGGCGGCATAGGCGGTCGCCTCGTCAATCGGCACCTTGTCGAAAGTGATCGCCGACTTGCCCGAGCCCAGCAGCGGCTTGATCGGGATCGGCGTGTGGCTGAGGTAGCGTTCGGACAGAGTGTCCATCCCATGCCCATGCTCGCCGCCATGCATCGCATAAGACATCAGCATCGTGTCATCGATGGGGGCCACGTCGATGCCATAACGCGCGAAAATCTTGGCATCGTATTTCATGTTCTGCCCGATTTTCAGGATCGACGGGTCCTCGAACATTGGTTTCAGCAGGTTTAGAGCCTGATCCAGCGGCATCTGCCCCTCGGCCAGCGCGTCGGTTCCAAACAAATCATCTGTCGCGCTTTCGCGGTGGATCAGCGGGATGTAACAGGCCTCACCCGCCTCAACGCAGAGCGAAATGCCCACCAGTTCAGCGATCATTTCATTCAGACCAGTGGTCTCGGTGTCCACCGCGACCCAGCCCCGTTCATAAGCCTGATCGATCCATTTCTGCAGCGCACCCGCATCCCGCACGCATTCGTATTTCGAGGCATCGAAAGGAATCTCTTCGGCCTCGGACACCACCTCGGGCGCGGGGGCATCGGCGATGACCGGAGCCTCAGCCCCCAGCTTGTCGGCGATGCGCTTGGTAAGGGTGCGGAATTCCATCTCGGCCAGAAACGCCAGCAGGGTATCGGGCTCGGGATCGCGCACCTCAAGATCGTCCAGCGTGAAATCCAGCGGCGTTTGTTCGTCCAGTTGCACCAGCTTCTTCGACAGCTCAATCTGGTCGCGCTTTTCGATCAGGGTCTGGCGACGCTTGGGCTGTTTGATCTCTTCGGCGCGGTCCAGCAGCGTTTCCAGATCACCATATTCGTTGATCAGCAAGGCCGCCGTCTTGACCCCGATCCCAGGAGCGCCCGGAACGTTATCCACCGAATCCCCAGCCAGAGCCTGCACATCAACCACACGTTCGGGACCGACCCCAAACTTCTCGAACACCCCGTCGCGGTCGATGCGCTTGTTCTTCATCGCGTCCAGCATTTCAACGCCATCACCCACCAACTGCATCAGGTCTTTATCGGAACTGACGATGGTGACACGCCCCCCGGCCTCGCGGGCCTGAACGGCGAGCGTGGCGATAATGTCGTCGGCCTCGTACCCCTCCAGCTCTTTGCAGGCGATGTTGAACGCCTTCGTCGCCTCGCGGGTCAGCGGCATCTGCGGACGCAGATCCTCGGGCATCGCCTCGCGGTTGGCTTTGTAAAGGTCGTAAAGATCGTTGCGGAAGGTATGAGAGCCCTTGTCGAAGATCACCGCCACATGGGTCGGCGCATCCGGCCCCGCGTTATCCTCGACATATTTCTGCAGCATGTTGCAGAAGCCCGACACCGCCCCAATCGGCAATCCATCCGACTTCCGCGTCAGGGGCGGCAGCGCGTGATAGGCGCGGAAGATAAAGGCCGATCCGTCAATCAGATGCAGATGGCAGCCTTTTCCGAATTGGGTCGTGGTCATATGAGGGCTCCTGCGCTGGGTTGCGCCAAGTTGTACCGAATGCGTTGGCAAAAGACGAGGCCGCTCGGCGGCCCATCAACGGTTCAAGAATTTGCGCTGCGACGGGTCCCAGACCAGCCCGGATTTCTGGGCGATGACCGCGAACTGTTTGCTGAGCGAGCGATCGTTCAGACGTTTGGACATGCTGCGCAGGGGGACAAGGTTGCGCTCTCCGTAGCCGTCGATCAGGAAAAAGGCCGGGGCACCGCCGCGGGTGCCATAGACGATATTCGATCGCTTGACGTCGCGGGCAACGATCTGCAGATCGAACATCCGGGCGACAAAGGCATTCAGATCCTGCAGAAGCGCATCTGTCAGCCGGTCCGGCGCCAGCAAAGGGCCAAGCTTTTCGGCCAGTCCGCCATCCGGCCCGCTGATCCGTTCCACCGCAACGCCGGGGCCGCGACTGGTCTGCACCACACCCAGCATCCGCGACAGCGGAGACTGGTTGATCCGATCCCCCAGCCTGAGCGCGACGCGCAGCTCGCACTCGACCTCTTTCAATATGCTGCGATAGCGCGCGCTTGGCACCAGTTTCCACGCCAGACGCTTGCCCCAGCGATGCGAAACGCGGTCCTCGGCGCGGGTAAACACCTTGATCAGCAGATCGGGATGGCCGGGAAAGTCATAAACGCTGCGGACGGTGCCGTTTGCGATGGGCTGCTGATCGGAAAGGTCGATGGTCGTGGCTGCAAACAGCATCCTCTGTCCTTTCCGGTCACACGCGGCCCGATCAGCTTTCGTGCCCCTTCAGAACGTATTTGCAGTCGCAATACGGGCATTCGACCCATCCGGTATCCTCGGGGATTTGCAGCCAGACGCGCGGATGGCCCAATGCCCCTTCGCCACCGTCACAGGCGACGCGAGAGGTTTCCACGATCTTGGTTTCCGGCGCTTCGATGGTCACGGCTGGCGGTCCTTCTTCGGTTGTCGGCCTCGCGGGCATGTATTAGGTGCGTTTATGAGCGATGAGCAAACCGGGGGCAAGAGCCACATGGCCGATGCGGCAATCAGGATCGAGGGGCTGCGTAAGACCTATCGCGGCGGCAAGGGCCAGCCCGAGAAACAGGCGCTGAAGGGGATTGACCTGACGGTGCCGCGCGGTTCGGTCTTCGGGCTTCTGGGGCCGAACGGGGCCGGGAAATCGACGCTGATCAACATTCTGGCGGGGCTTGTGGTCAAGACCTCGGGGCATGTCTCGATCTGCGGCTATGATCAGGACCGCAACCCGCGCCAGTCGCGCGCCGCCATCGGCGTGATGCCGCAGGAACTGAACCTAGATCCCTTCTTCACCCCGCGCGGCGCGTTGGAGGTTCAGGCCGGCCTCTATGGCGTACCCAAGGTCGAACGCCGCAGCGACGAGATTCTCGAACTGGTGGGCCTCAGCGACAAGGCCGAGGCTTATGCGCGCGCGCTGTCGGGCGGGATGCGGCGGCGGTTGCTGCTGGCCAAGGCGCTGGTGCATCACCCGCAGATTCTGGTGCTAGATGAACCCACGGCGGGCGTCGACATCGAGTTGCGGCAGATGCTGTGGGCCAACGTGCGCAAGCTGAACGAACAGGGCATGACCATCATCCTGACCACACACTACCTGGAAGAAGCGCAGGAGATGTGCGACGAGATCGCCATCATCAACCAGGGCGAGAAGGTCGCGCAGGACAGCACCGCCAACCTGCTTGGACGTATGGACAGCCGCACCATGGTGATCATCCCCGACGCGCCCATTCAGACTTTGCCCGATGCCGAAGATGTGACCGCCGCGCTGCGCGACGATGGCGATCTTGTGCTGCAGTACCACAGCAACCAGACCAGCGCCGAACAGGTGCTCGAGGCGGTGCGGCAAGCCGGTATCCGCATCCGCGACGTGCGCACCGAAGAGGCCGATCTTGAGGATGTCTTCCTCGCGCTGACCTCAAGCCGGTCCGACGATCTGCCTGCGGACGACCCCGATCAGCCGCACCGGGGAATGCACCGCGTCAAGCTTTAGCCGCGGTCTATCCGCGCGTGATAGCAGTTGTTCAGAGCTGACCGGATGTGGATATACGCCACCTCAGCCCGGGCAAAGATCGCCTCGGCGGCCTCTTGCAGTTGCGCCTGCGGTGTGATGATGCCGGTGCCGTAAACGATCCGATCATCCGACCCATATCCCTTGATCAGGTAATTGGGTGAATCGGTCAGCACCTCGGGCAGATCCATCGAGGCATCATAGCGCGCGCACGGCTCTGCACAGAGGTAAATCGGCCCTGTTTCGGCAAAAGGCTGCGTTTTGGGAAAGGGCCTGTGGGCCAGCACCAGCATCTCTTTGCCTTCGGGAATATAGGTCAGACAGTGGCGGCAGGGATTGCCTGCGCCGTTGGAAACAGCCCGTTCGGGCGGGTTGCCATAGCCGTCCGGCGCGCCGCGCCGGTAGGCCTGAACCTGATCGGTGGGAAGGGCGGAAATCTTTTGCATGATACGTCTCCTTGCTTTGGGATGATCATGACCGCGGCGCATCTGCGCCTCGACCCGTTTCCTGCGCAAAGCGCGGGTTCAAATGGCTGTACGCGCACAGCGCCCTAGTATAGCACTGGGGCTCAGACACGCAGCGGGCACCCATGATTCAGAATATCTGGCTCCATATCGGCACGGCCAAAAGCGGCACCACGGCGCTGCAGCATTTCTGCGCCGATAACCGCGCACAGCTTGAAGCTGCGGGCCTTGGCTATGTCACGGTCGATGGCCACACTTCGGTGAACAAGCTGGCGATCGCGATCAACAAGGGGCGCGCGGCGCAGCTGGCGCAGTTTCAGGATCAGATCACCCGGCAGATTGAAAACAACCGGGCGCGAACAGTGCTGATTTCATCCGAAATGCTGTTCGGGATGGCCCCCGAAAAGATCCTGACGGCATTGCCGGTGCTGCAGGATCATCCCCTGAACCTGCTGGTCTATCTGCGCCGTCAGGACCGCTATATCGAGAGCAAATATCTGCAAAAGCTCAAGAATGGCCGGTTCCGCGGCACCATCTGGGACTATATCGACAAGTTCGACGGATCGGGGTCGGACTATCATGCCGAGTTGCGCCCGTGGTTCAATCTGGACTGCGACGTGCACCCCCGTATCTGCGAACGCAGCGCACTGATCGGCGGATCGACCGTCACCGACGCGATGGCGGTGATGGGATTTGATGAGCTCGCGCAGGTAGTGCCGGAAACCCGGGTCGAAAATGTCTCACCCTCGCTGGGGCGCATTCAACTGTTACAAGCGCTAAGCGATGCGGGCCATCCGAAGACCCGACGCATCCAGCGCGCGCTGCCGCCGGACCCGAACGGCAAGGCGCGGTTTCTGACGCAGGCGCAGCGGCAGGCCTATGTCGCCAAATACAAACGCAGCAACGAGGCGCTGCGGCAGTCGTTCTTTCCCGCGCTGCCACAGCTTTTCGCCACCGACGATCTGGAGGCCCCGGACGATGCGCCGCCCGCCGGATATACGCCGGAACAGATCGCCGAGATCACAGAACTGTTCAAGCTGGTCCTGCAAACTCCGAGATGACCGCGCACCCTGCCGGCGCATTGCGGTTCGGCCATCCGATATGTTAGCGGTAAAATTTCCTCTATCCGTGCCGGAGATTTGGGTCTAAGCAGGCCGCAACACCCAAAACTCACCGAGGCCTCTGCCATGCGCACTCAGGACAGCACCCTTCGCGGGCTAGGTTTTGCATTTCTGGGATTCGCCGTCTTTGCCACCCATGATGTGCTGATCAAAGTTCTGGGTGGCACCTATTCGGTGCTGCAGATCATCTTTTTCGCGACGCTGTTTTCCTTCGTCCCGATGGCGGTCACGATTCTTGCCGACCGCACCACCGCCAATTTCCTGCCGCGCCATCCATGGCTGATCCTGCTGCGTTCGGCGCTGATGATCACCGCCATGTCCTGCGCCTTTTACGCCTTCTCGGCCCTGCCACTGGCCGAGGTCTATTCGCTGCTCTTTTCCTTCCCGCTGATCGTAACGGTCCTGTCGATCCCGGTATTGGGCGAGGTCGTCCGCGCCCAGCGCTGGGCCGCGGTCGGCGTCGGCCTGATCGGTGTTCTGATCGTTCTGCGCCCCGGCGCGACCGACATCACGCTGGGCCATCTCGCGGCACTGACGGCGGCGTTCTGCAGCGCCTTCGCCTCGGTTCTGGTGCGCAAGATCGGGAATGAGGAACGCTCGGCCGTGCTGATCCTTTATCCCATGCTGCTGGCCATCGTGGTCATGAGCATCGCGCAGCCGGCGATCTATCAGCCGCCCTCGCTGCTGCATCTGGCGATGATGGCGCTGGTCGGCGTATTTTCCGTCATCGCGCAACACCTGATCATCCTCGCCTATCGCGCCGCGCCCGCCGGGGTTGTTGCGCCCAGCCAGTACAGCCAGATCATCTGGGCCACGATCTTTGGCGTCCTCTTCTTTGACGAACACCCCGATATCTGGGTCGCGGTCGGGGCCAGCATCATCATCGCCTCGGGCGTCTTCGTGGTCTGGCGCGAGAGCCGGGCGAACACATCGGCCAACACACCGGTACTGCGTGTACGATCTCCGCGCTCGGATACCGGCGCAACGCGGCCCGGAGAATGACAAACGGCGCGCCAAGCAGCGCGCCGTAATAGCAATTTCAGCCGGTTTAGAGCCTTAATACACAACCACAGAGCGGATGCTTTCGCCCTTATGCATCAGGTCGAAGCCTTGGTTGATGTCGTCCAGACCCATGGTGTGGGTGATCATCGGGTCGATCTCGATCTTCCCTTCCATGTACCAATCCACGATCTTGGGCACATCCGTCCGGCCCCGAGCGCCGCCAAATGCGGTGCCGCGCCACGACCGTCCGGTGACCAGTTGGAACGGGCGGGTCGCAATTTCAGCGCCCGCAGGTGCCACGCCGATGATGATCGATTCACCCCAGCCCTTATGTGCCGATTCAAGCGCATCGCGCATCACGCCCACATTGCCGGTGGCGTCAAAGGTGTAATCCGCACCGCCCTTGGTCAGATCAACCAGATAAGGGACCAGATCGCCCTCGACCTCTTTGGGATTCACAAAATCGGTCATGCCGAACTTGGTGGCCATCTCGACCTTGGCGGGGTTCAGGTCAACGCCGACGATCTGATCCGCCCCGGCCAGACGCAGGCCCTGAATGACGTTCAGACCGATACCACCCAGACCAAACACGATGGCGCGGCTGCCGATTTCGACCTTGGCGGTGTTGATGACGGCTCCGATACCGGTGGTCACGCCGCAGCCGATATAGCAAATCTTGTCGAACGGCGCGTCCTCACGCACTTTCGCCAGCGCAATTTCCGGCAAAACCGTATGGTTCGAGAAGGTCGAGCAGCCCATGTAGTGCAGGATCGGATCACCATCCAAGGTCGAGAAACGGGACGTTCCGTCGGGCATCAGCCCTTGCCCCTGCGTCGAGCGGATCGCCTGACACAGGTTGGTCTTGGGATGCAGACAATATTCACACTCACGACATTCCGGAGTGTAAAGCGGGATCACGTGATCGCCCGGTTTCAGGCTGGTCACACCGGGGCCAACCTCAACCACCACGCCTGCGCCTTCGTGGCCCAGAATAGCGGGAAACAGCCCCTCGGGGTCCGCGCCCGACAGGGTGAACTCATCGGTGTGGCAGATGCCGGTGGCCTTGATTTCCACTAGAACCTCGCCCGCCTTGGGGCCTTCGAGGTTTACATCCATCACTTCCAAAGGTTTGCCCGCCTGAACGGCGACGGCGGCACGGGTACGCATGATGCTGATCTCCCTGTCTGTTTTGCCCCGACCCTGCGCCAAATACAGGGTGTTTTCAACAACGCTTTCGTGACAGGTTGTCTAAAGCTTTGATATTTCAGAAACGACATTGCCGCGAAAAGGAACGCCAATGCGCCGAACAATTCCAATCCTGTGCCTGCTGGCCGCCTGCGCCGACACCACCGAGAGCCAGGATTTCGCCCCCACGCCCGAACCCTCGCCCGTTGATCTTGCCTTCTGTCAGGGAGAGGCCTTTGCCGATGCCATTGGCCAACCCGTCTCGGACATTCAGGCACAACTGCCCGAGCGGTCGCGCATTCTGGGGCCCGACGGCATTGCGACGCAGGATTACCGTATTGATCGGTTGAATGTGTATGTGAATGGCGCGGGCGTGATCCAGAGGCTGACCTGCGGCTGACATCACTTGCCGCGATAGACCAGAATGTCCGGCAAATAATCGATCAGCCTTATCACCCATGAAAACGGGGCCGGGAAATCGGTGCGAAAGCGGCGGCGGGACATGGCGCGCAGGACGCGGTCGGCGGCGTCCTCGGGCGTCATCAGCATCGGCATCTTGAAACTGTTCTTTTCAGTCAGACGGGTCTTGATAAAACCCGGATTGACGATGCGCACCGTCACGCCGGTGCCTGCCAGATCATGCCGCATGGTTTCAGCCAGTGAAATCAGTGCCGCCTTGCTGGCCCCGTAAGAGATCGCGTTGGGCAGGCCATGATACCCCGCCAGCGACCCAATCAGGGTGATATCGCCTCGGCCTTCGCGCACAAACCCGGGCACCGTTTCGCCCAGCACCCGCAGCGCGCCGGAATAGTTTACGTCGCTGATCGCCAAGGCGGCCTCGGTATTCCATTCCGAGGTTCGGATCGGGTCATAAGCGCCCGCGTTGTAGACCAGCCCGTCGATCTCGCCGGTTTCGGCTACGGCACGGCGGACGCTATCCAGATCAGTCACATCAAAGGGCACAGCGCGGGCATTCGGCAGAGTCTGGCACATCTCGGACATCCGGTCAGCGTTGCGCGCGGACAGGATCAGATGCGCGCCCTTGCGGCTCAGCGTCTCGGCCAAGGCGCGGCCAAGGCCCTCGCTTGCTCCTATGATCCAATAGGTTTTGCCGTCAAAACTGCTCATATCCGGGCCATTTTCGTTCCGCTGTGTGGGTTACGACCCGGGGGCAGGGTTGGATCACGCGGACTGGCTGCGTGTAACCAGACTTCACAACATAGTGCGCCTGCGAAAAACTTCTACGCCGATTGATCCGGTGCCTCATATCCTACGTATCCCATTGTAAAATGCCGATTAACGAGGATGGAATGTTCGACGAAACCCGGGGCGTACGCAAGAAAATCGCAGTAGTTGGCGCAGGCATTTCAGGTCTCTCCGCAGCTTATTACCTTTCTGAGAACCACGACATAACCGTGTTCGAGGCCGAGCCCCGACTGGGCGGCCACGCCCGCACGGTCATGGCAGGCCGCAATGGTGATCAGCCGGTCGATACCGGGTTCATCGTGTTCAACTATGCCACTTATCCCTACCTGACACGGCTGTTCGATGAGCTGAACGTCCCCGTTACCAAAAGCGAAATGAGCTTTGGCGCGACCATAGACAATGGCCGCATCGAATACGGGCTGAACAACCTGCGCACCCTGACGGCGCAGAAACGCAACCTTGCGCGGCCCGCCTATTACAAGATGATCGCCGACATTCTGCGCTTTGGCAAAGAGGCCCCGGACGCCGCCCAGGACGATGACACCACGATCGGAGAGCTGGTGGATCAGCTGCGCCTCGGCCATTGGTTCCGGCACAATTACCTGATGCCCATGTGCGGCGCGATCTGGTCAACCCCGGTCGAGTTCGTCGATCAGTTCCCGGCCCGCTCGCTGGTGCAGTTCTTCCGCAACCATGCGCTGTTGGCTTCGGGACGTGCCAATCAGCACCAGTGGTACACGGTCAAATGCGGCAGCATCGAATACGTGCGCCGGATCGAGGCCGCGTTGCGCGCGCGGGGGGCTGACATCCGTCTCGCCGCGCCCGTTCAGAGCATCGAGCGGCACGATCTGGGCGTGACAGTGCACGCGGGCGGCGAAGCCGACCTGTTTGACGAGATCATTCTGGCCACCCATTCCGATCAGTCCCTCGCCATTCTTGGCGATACGGCGACCGAAGATGAGAAAGCCGCGCTTGGCGCGATCAAATATCAACCGAACACGGCGATCCTTCATCGCGATCCCAACCAGATGCCCCGGCGTCGCGCCTGTTGGTCCAGTTGGACCTACCGGTCGCAAAAAGGCAACGTTGGGGTCACATATTGGATGAACCGGCTTCAGAACATTCCAGACAGCGACCCGCTGTTTGTGACGCTGAACGCCGCCTCAGAGATTCCCGCGGATAAAATCTATGATCAGGTCGAGTTCGCCCATCCGGTGTTCGACAAAGCCGCCCTGCGTGCACAAGGGCAAATCCGCGAGATGCAGGGACAGAACCGAACCTGGTTTGCCGGTGCCTATAACAGGCACGGCTTTCACGAAGACGGGATTGCCAGCGCGATGCATGTTGTCGAGCGCATCACCGGCACCCCGCACATCATCGGAGCTGACAATGGCATTTCTGAAGAAGAACCTGCTGTCCCTGCCTCGGCCTGACCTTGGCGCAGCTTTGCTGTCGCTTGCGCTGCTGATCCCGGGCGGATTAGCGGCCTCACCCGTGTTTGGCGTTCTCAATGATGCTGAACTGCGCGGCACCGCCACCTATCGCTATCTGGGCTTTCCGCTGTACGATGCGCAACTGTTCACCCAAAGCGGCGCGCCGCTGAATTGGAGCGACGATTTCGGGCTGGAACTGCGCTATCGCCGCAACGTGACCAAAAAGGCGCTGATCAACTCGACCCTGGATGAGATGAAGCGCATCGGACGCGCCGCCCCTGTGCGCGATCAGCTTGAGGTCTGCTTCAACGCGGTCCGCAAGGGCGACCGCTATCTGGCGATCTCGCAAGGACCTGACAAGGTTGAATTCTGGCTGAACGGGCAAAAGCTGTGCACGATGTCCTATCCGGGCATCAAACGCAGCTTCATGTCGATCTTTCTGGGCGAAAACACCCGGTCCGCAGCCTTTACGCAGGCGTTGCGAGGGAACTGATGCTGTATCCGCGGGTCAGCCTGTATGCGCTGATGCTGGCTGCGGCGGGCATCCCGCTTTACATCCACCTGCCGCGCTTTGCGACTGTGAACCTTGGCATCAGTCTGGGCGTGATCGGCACTGTGCTGCTGGTCATCCGGCTGATCGATCTGGTGCAGGATCCGCTGATCGGCTGGGCAATTGACCGCTGGCCCGGGGCGCAGGTCCTGTTTGCCGCCGCCGCTGCGCTGGGTTTGGCCATCGGGTTTCCCTTGCTCTTTGGACTGCCAGAAGGGGCCAATATTACCGCATTAGTGTCTGTTTTGATCCTTCTGTTCTCTGCCTACAGCCTTGGAACCATCCTGCTTTACGGCCGCAGCGCGACGCTGGCCAAACAGTCCACCCCAAAAGAGCTGATGCGGCTGGCCGCCTTCCGCGAGGGCGGGCAACTGACCGGCGTCGTCATCGCCGCCGCCGCACCCGCCTTGTTCGTGGCGCTGGGTGCCGGCGCGCAGGGATACCCGGCCTTCGGCCTTTTCCTTGGCATTTTGGCCGTGGTGACCTTGGTCGTGACCCTGCCGATGTGGAGGCGCAGTCCAGTCACCGGACAAGCGTTGTCGTTTTCAGGGCTGGGACAAGCCGGGGCATTGCGACTGCTCGTTCTGGCACTGGTGAACAGCCTGCCCGTGGCGATCACCTCGACCCTGTTTCTGTTCTTTGTCGAGGACCGGCTGCAATTGCCCGGAAAAGCCGGACCGCTTCTGATCCTGTTCTTCCTCAGCGCGGGGCTAAGCGTGCCGTTCTGGGCCAGGCTCAGCAACCGGATTGGCCCGAAACAGACTCTGATTATTGCGATGCCGCTGGCCATACTGGGCTTTGTCGGGGCGGCGCTTCTGGCCCCCGGAAACCTGGTGGGTTTCGCCCTTATCTGCCTCGCCTCGGGGGCGGCGTTGGGCGCGGATATGGTGGTTCTGCCCGCCATGTTCTCGGTCGTTCTAACCCGCGCCGGGCTGAACGCATCCGCTGCCTTCGGCATCTGGTCCTTCGCAGGCAAGCTGGGGCTTGCGCTGGCCGCCTTTTTCACTCTGCCGCTGCTGGAACACAGCGGTTTCACACCGGGACAGACCAATTCGGCCGAGGCGTTGAACACGCTCACCCTCGCCTATGCCGTGCTGCCCTGCATTCTCAAACTCGGCGCGTTCGGGATGGTTCTAACGCTGCCGACGGAGGTCACCGCCAAATGAAACTTCTTCTGATCTGCCTGTTGGCCATCTTTGCGCTGTTCGCCGCCAAGGGTCGCTTTCTCAGCTTTCGGTCACAATCTCCCACCGATTACACCGGGACGGGGCCCGCGTTTTCGCTGAAAGACAACCTGAGCGGAGAGATCCTGTCCGAAGGGCTGATCTATGGCCCCAACGGCAAGATGTCGAACAGCTTTGTCGCCCGCATGGTCGGCGAATGGGACGGCAATACCGGGACGCTGTCCGAGTATTTTACCTATTCCAACGGCAAGCAGATGACCCGCAAATGGTACCTGACAATGGGCACCGGCAACACATTTACCGCGACGGCGGATGATATCGTGGGCGAGGGCAAAGGCGTGATCTCGGGCGCGACCGTGAAGCTGACCTATCGCATCATCCTGCCCGAGGATGCGGGAGGGCACACGCTGGACGTTACCGACTGGATGTACCTGACCGAAAACGGCGCCATCATGAACCGGTCCGAAATGCGCAAATTCGGAATCAAGGTCGCCGAGCTGGTCGCCACGATGCGCCCCACGCCCGAGACAAAACCGGCCCATCTGAACGGTGCGAATGGCCATGATACAGAGTCTGAACTGAGGGTTTTGCAATGATTCCGCGCCGCACGCTGATCGCGGTCATCGTTGTCGCAGGTCTGGCGATGCTCGCCGCCTGCTCGGCCAAACCGCGGGTGCCAAAGACGTTCTTGTCAGACAGGCAGTTGAACCTAGAGGAATTCTTTGAAGGCAAGACTGTCGCTTATGGTCAGTTTCAGGATGTGCTGGGCAACGTCCCACGCCGCTTTATGGTCGACATAGACGGCACATGGGATGGAGAAACGCTGACGCTGGTCGAGGATTTCGTCTATGACGATGGCACCACCGAGCAGCGCATCTGGACCCTGACCAAGACCGGCGAAGACAGCTGGACCGGCACCGCCCCCGGTGTGCTGGGCACCGCCAGCGGTATCGAGCGGGGCGATACGTTCAACTGGAAGTACAAGATCGACCTGCCCGTCAAAGACGGCACCATGCGGGTCGATTTCGATGACTGGATGTGGCTGTTGTCCGATGATCGACTGTTGAACAGAGCCTATGTCTCGCGTTTTGGCGTGCGCCTGGGCGAGGTTATTCTGTTCTTCGAGAAGAAATAGCCACCCCGCCTAAGCAGCCGGCGGGGTGTGATAGGATCAGACGGTGCCGCCAAGGCTGCCCTCCAGTTCGACCATTTCTTGACCACCGGCCATCAGGTCCTGCAGCTCTTCGGGGGTGATCTGGCCACGCTGTGCCGTGCCCAGCGTCTGACCACGGTTGAGAACGGTGAAGCGATCCCCCACCGCCAGCGCATGGCGAACGTTATGAGTGATGAAGACGACCGCGATGCCCTGCTTGCGCACCTTGTCGATGGTGGCCAGCACGTTGGCCGTCTGACGTACACCAAGGGCCGAGGTCGGTTCGTCCAGGATCAGAACCTTGGCCCCGAAATGCACCGCCCGCGCGATGGCGACGGTCTGGCGTTCACCGCCCGAGAGCGTACCAACGGCCTGATCGGGACCGCGCAGGTTGATCCCCATCTTCTTCATTTCTTCCATCGTGACGGTGTTGGCATAATCATGATCGAAGAAATTGATCGGACCGATTTTCTTCACAGGCTCATTTCCCATGAAGAAATTGCGCGACACAGACATCAAAGGGATCATTGCCAGATGCTGGTGCACCGTGGCAATCCCGGCCTCGATCGCATCGCGCGGATCGGTGAAGTGCATGGGTTTGCCTTCAAACAGGATCTCTCCATGCGTGGGTTGATGCACGCCCGACATGGTTTTGATGAATGTCGACTTGCCCGCGCCGTTGTCACCCAAAAGACAGTGACATTCGCCGGGGAACACGTCCACCGAGACCCCCGCCAGCGCGATCACGCTGCCGAAATGCTTTTCGATGTTCTTCATTTGAATGATCGGAGCATGTTCGGGATTCATATCAACGCTCCCCTGTGATGATGCGGCGGATATAGGTGTTGAGGATCACCGCCCCCAGCAAGATCACGCCAAGAAAGACCCTAAACAAGGAGCTTTCGACACCTGCAAAGAACAGTCCCTGCTGCACCACGCCAAAGATCAGCGCGCCCAGCGCCGCCCCCAGAACCGAGCCGTAGCCTCCGGTCAGAAGCGCACCTCCGATAACCACGGCAATGATCGCCTCGAATTCTTTCAGCAGGCCCCGGTCGGCACCGGCCGAGCCGAACTCCATCACCTGACAGACGGCGAAGACGGTGGCGCAGAAGGCGGTGAACATGAACATCAGAATCTTGACCCGGTTCACAGGTACACCTGAGTTGCGCGCTGCCTCGGCATCCCCGCCCGAGGCAAAAATCCAGTTACCGAACCGTGTCTTGGTCAGCAGCACATGACCAAAGATGATCAACCCGATGGCCCAGACGATCAGCATGGGTACACCGTCCACAACCGGCTGACCGGCGCGGGTGCCGCGTTCGAACACAGCGATGATCCCGGCGTCGCCCAGCCATTGGAACAGGCCTTGCAGGATTTTGCCGCCGAAGATCGGAGCCAGCCAATCACCTTCGGCTGCGTCTTTCACACCGCCAATGATGGTTTTGCGCTCGATCACCTGCGGCAGGAAGATGGTGAAGCCGCGCAGGATGAACAGGAAGGCCAGCGTCACGATGAAACTGGGCAGCCCGGTCCGGACCACGATCCAGCCATTCAGCGCTCCGATGGCGACGGCCATGGCGAAGGTGACGATGATTGCCATCCAAACCGGCCAACTGAGCGTGACCGAGAAGATTGCGATCATCATGCCGGAAAAGCCGATCATTGATCCGACGGACAGGTCGAACTCACCTGCGATCATCAGAAGGCACGCGCCGACCGCGATGATCATGAACTGCGCCGAGACAACCGACCAGTTCATCATCCCCTGGGCGTTGAACATGCCGCTGTCAAAGGCGAATAGCAGGAAGAAGGTGAAGACCGCAACGGTGCCGACCATCCCACCAAGTTCGGGCCGGATCAGGGCCTTGCGCAGGGGCGAGATCTCTTTGATCCGTTCGTCGGTTAACGTCGTGTTTTGAGCAGACTCGCCCATGAGAGCGCTCCTCCGGTAAAAACAGTGATTTGCGTCAGAAAACTGTCAGCGGGCGCCCCGGTTCCAGGGCGCCCGCGTCACAAGAATTAGCGGTACTCGCCAGCGAATTCTTCGATCTTGGTCAGGCCGTCTGCGGTCACGAAGCCGGGCCCCGAGTTGATGTTGTTGCCGGGCAGAACGCCGTAACGGTGGTAATTCGCCATCACAACAACCGGCAGGTAAGCCTGCAGGAAGGGCTGCTGGTCGATACCCCACTGGATTACGCCGGATTTGATGCCTTTTACGATCTCGCCACCCAGATCGAAGGTGCCGAAATAGATGTCACCGGCCATGCCGTTTTCTTCCAGCGCCAGAATGGTCGGATCAGCCGAGGTCGGGCCAAGCGTCAGAACCGCTTCGGTGTCCGGGTTGGCCGACAGATAGGCCAGCACGCGGTTCTTGATCTCAGCCGGGTCCTGACCGGCATCGATCATCTGATCACCCAGTTCGATGCCCAGACCATCCGCGAAGCCCTGGCAACGTTCCTGGCTGGACGGCTGCACGATATAGTGGTTCACGCACAGGAACGAGCCGATGCCGTCACCCTTGGCCCGCTGACCCGCCGCGAAACCGGCGTCATATTCGGGCTGACCCACATACATCAGCGCGCCAACTTCACGGGCCTGATCCGGGGTGCCGGTGTTCATGATGATCACATCCACACCCGCGTCGACAGCCGATTTGATCGGGCCGCTCAGCACATCGTAATCCGCCAGCGTGGTGATGATCCCGTTGGGTCCCGAAGCTGCGGCCTGATCGATGATCCGCGCCATGTCGGCAAGGTCACCGGTGGGCGGGTTGCGATATTCAACCTCGACACCCATCTGCTCGCCCGCAAGCGCGATACCGTTCTTGATCGTGTTCCACCAGCTGTCGCTATCGGGTGCGTGGCTGACCAGAATGTACTTCTCGCCCTCCGCCGCAACGCTTGTGGCTGCGATCAGCGGCGTCGCAGCGACCACCGCCGCCAGCGCCAGCTTCTTCGTCAGTGATGTCATGATGTCCTCCCAAAAACTCATGTTATCGCGGATTGAGGCTGTCCTTCGCACCTCTCCGAGTCGTGTTAGAGCACATCCGTCACAATTTTGCAACCGGTTGCAAAAGATATTGAACCTGTTTCATACTGTAACTGCCCGAGATTAAGGGTAAGAGGGCTATCACCAAACGCGGGAAGGTCAGACGGAACATGGCTGTCACATTGAAAGAGGTTGCAGAACGCGCGGGTGTATCCCGGTCAGCTGTGTCGCGCACTTTCACCGACGGGGCCTCGGTGTCCGACAAGATGCGCCGCAAGGTCGAGAAGGCCGCGCAGGAGTTGGGATACAGCCCCAACGCGCTGGCCTCGTCGCTGACGACAGGGCGCACCAAGCTGATCGGACTGGTGTCGAACAACTTTCACAATCCGATCTTTCTGCAGGTCTTCGATCTGTTCACCCGGGGGCTGCAGGATCGCGGCTTGCGCCCTTTGCTGGTGAACCTCACCGATGAGGTTGAGCCCGAAAACTCGGTTCGGATGCTGCGTCAGTATTCGGTTGATGGCGTTGTCGTGGCATCCTCAACCCTCCCGCCGGGCTTTGCCAAGGCGTTCCGCGATGCGGGTGTGCCGGTGGTGCACAGCTTTGGCCGGTCATCATCGTCACCGCAGGTGCATGTGGTTGGAATCGACAACGTGGAATGCGGGCGCATGGCCGCTCGTGAACTGGTCGCGCGCGACTATAGCAAAGTGGCCTTTCTGGGCGGGCCCGAAGCCGCAACATCGACGCAGGATCGCCATGCGGGCTTCATGTCGGAAATGGCGCTGCACCCTGAGGTCACCGTGACCTGCTCTTTCGCCGAGGCTTACTCGTTCGACGCAGGCCGTCAGGAGATGCTGCGACTGCTGAAATCTGAACGGGCCGAGGCCTATTTCTGCGGCGACGACGTGTTGTCCATCGGTGTCTTGTCGGCGGTCTTGGACAGCGGCCTGAACGTGCCTGATGATATCGGCATCATCGGCCTGAACGATATGGAGATGGCCCGGTGGGAAAACATCGACCTCACCACCATTCATCAGCCGATCCGGCAGATCGTCAGTTCGTCGATTGAGCTGATGGTGGCGACCCTGCAGGAACCGGACAGATACCCCGAGGCGCGCATTTTCCCCTGCTCGGTGGTAGAACGGGGCACATTGCGCCCCGTGCCTGAAGGTTAACGGAACATCGGTGGACGGGCATCCATCCACGCGCTGCCCTGCTTGGCCGACGCCACCGCTGTGTGCACCGCAGCCATCGACCGCACACCGTCTGCCGCATTGGGCAACCCGTCGCGGAGCTCTCCGGCAATCGCATCCGCCAGATCGCAATAGATATTCGCAACCGCCAGCGGGAAGCCCTCGGGATGTGCAATCGCAACGCGGCTGAGGCGTTGTGCGTCCTCGTGCAGTCCGCCCTCGCCCTTTTCGATGATCTGCAAGCGTCCACCAACGGGCGTATAGATCAACTGGTTCGGCTGCTCGGACGCCCAGCGCAGGCCGCCGGTTTCCCCGAACACCTGAATGTCGAACCCGTGCTGGCGACCGATGGCCACCGAAGACGTCCATAGCCTTCCAACCGCACCCTTTGCCGTGCGGAAGTTAACCATGGCGTCATCTTCAAGCTCGCGACTGCCAATGGTCGATGCGAAATCGGCAGACAGGGTTTCGACCTCATCATCCGCAATGAACCCCGCCATGTGCATCGCATGGATACCGCAATCGGCGAACTGGCCGGACACGCCCGCCATCGCCGGATCATAACGCCAGCGGACGCGCGGATTATCGGCATCGGTGGCGTCGCCGTGATGGCCGTGGCTGAAATTGGTGACGACCAGACGGACCTTGCCGATCTCACCTGCGCGCACCATCGCACGGGCCTGCCGTACCATGGGATAGGCGGAATAGCAGTAGTTGACCGCGCAGATCTTGCCGGATTTCTCGGCGACTTTGACGATCTCTTCGCCCTCCTCCACCGTCATGGTCATCGGCTTTTCACACAGTACATTGAACCCGGCCTCAAGGAAGGCTTTGGTGATCTCGAAATGTGTCGCATTCGGCGTGGCCACGGTGACCAGATCAATGCAGTCGTCGCGCCCGCGCTCGCCGGCCAACATCTCGGTCCAGTCGCCATAGGCCCGGTCTGCCGCAATGCCCAACCGTTGCGCATATTCCCGACCGACATCGGGCCGGTGATCCAGCGCTCCAGCCGTGAGTTCGAAATGCCCGTCTGCCAACGCGCCCAGCCGGTGCGCCGGTCCGATCTGACTGCCTTCTCCACCACCGATCATGCCCCATCTTAGCTTGGTCATGGTCCGGGCCTCCTTAGCTGAAACCAATGGATTCAAGGTATTCGCGGTTCTTCCGCGCATCGCCGACCGGGTCGGGATCCAGCGTCGGGTCGCAGTCCTGTTCCACCGTGCACCAGCCGGTGAAACCTGCGTCCAGCAGCACCTGACGTACGGTCGGAAAGTCCACGTCGCCCTCACCCAGATTGCAGAAAATTCCCTGCCCGCAAGCATCGTAAAAGCCTGTCCGGTTGGCGATCACATCCGCCTTTACGGTCGGTGAGATATCCTTGAAGTGCATGTAAGAAATCCGATCAACGTAGCGCTGCATAAAGCTCACCGGATCAAACCCCGCATAAGAGTGGTGCCCGGTGTCAAAGCAGATTTTCAGCAGGTTTTCGTCCACCTCATCCAGCAGCCGTTCCAACTCGGGCTCAAAGTCCATGAAACCTGCCGCATGGGCGTGCATGCCCACCGTCAGCCCATATTCCTCAGCCCCAATGCGCGCGCTTTCGGCAAGGCGATCCCGAAAGGCTGTCCATTCGGCCTTGTCCATCTGCTCGGCCTCATTCGCACGGCCAGCGGTCGGCGCGCGACGGGGTGAGATCGCGTCGATCAGCACCAGATGCTGCGCCCCATGCGCCTTCAGCGCGCGGGCAGTGCGGTGGGTGGCGTCCAGCACGTCCTCCCAAGCGTCGGGGTCGTGATAGTTGCGGAACACCACCCCGCCGATCAGTTCAAGATCATGCTCGGCCAGCGCATCGGCCAGGATCGCAGGGTCTTCGGGCATGAAACCGACCGGGCCCAGCTCGATGCCCTTATACCCCGCCTCGGCACATTCGCTGAGAACGGTTTTCCAATGCGGGTTGCGCGGGTCCTGCGCAAATTCCACGCCCCAGGAACAGGGCGCATTGCCAATTCTGATGCTCATCTTGTCTTGTCTCCGATGCTCAGAAATCTTCGATGTTTTTCCAGCTTTCATCCGTCGACGACGCCAGCGCCGCAGCGACGATCCGGTTGACCTCATGCCCGTCGCGGAAGGTTGGCCAGACCGGCTTGCCTGTCTCGATCGCGTGCAGGAAGTCGCGCGCCTCGATGATGATCTGGTCCTGATAGCCGGTGCCGTGGCCAGGGCCCTGACAGAACGGCTCATAATCCGGGTGCGCGGGGCCGGTCAGGATTTTTCGGAACCCGCGCTCGGCCTCGGGGCCGTCCATGCGATAGAGCCACAAGGCATTCTGATCCTCCTGATCAAAGCGGATCGCGCCTTTGGTGCCGCTGATCTCATAGGCGTAGCCCATCTTGCGCCCGGTCGCGATGCGGCTGAAATACATCGACCCCATCGCTCCATTGGCAAAGCGCACCATCATCTGGGCATGATCGTCGTTGTCGACCTCACCGCCCGGACGGGTTTTGTGCACGGTCTCGACCTCGGCCATCACGCGGTTGATCGGTCCGATCAATGCCAGCGCGGCGTTGATCATATGCGGGGCAAGATCACCCATCGTGCCGTTGGACATTCCCGAAGTGCGCCATGTGGCGGGGGCCTGCGGGTCGGCGTAGAAGTCCTCGGTGTGCTCACCCCGGAACCATGTGACGTCACCGATTTCTCCGTCTGCAATCAGCCTGCGCGCATGTTGGCTGGCGGGCGTACGGATGTAGTTGAAGCCCACCATGTTGGCGACACCCGAGGCCTCGGCTGCCTTCACCATCTCAGCGCCATCTTCCATTGACGCGCCCAGAGGTTTCTCGCACAGAACCGGCTTGCCCAGCGCAAACGCGGCCAGCGCGATCTGGCGGTGCGTTTCCTGAGGGGTCGCGATCACGATGGCCTCGACCTTCGGGTCATTCACCAGCACCTGCCAATCGTCGGTTGCGCGCGCGAATCCGTAGGCCTGACGATACCGCTCGGCGCTTTCGGGCGAGGACGCGCACACCATCTCCAACCGCGGGCGCAGACCCGTGTTGAACACGGCACCAACCGAGGACATGGCAACCGCATGGGCCTTGCCCATATATCCGCCGCCCAGAATGCCAATGCCGATCTCTGCCATTCCGACGCCCTCCCTCGCTTTTTCTTGAAAACCATTTGCAACCGGTTGCAAAACTTGTATCGTGAGAATAGGACTCTCGCAAGCTGCATTCGGCACAGCACCCATAATTTTCCTGAAGGAGCCCGCAGACATGTCCGCGCAACACGACACTGTTTACCTGACAACGGCGCAGGCGATCATTCGCTGGCTGTCGAACCAGTTCATCGAGATCGACGGGCAGGAATATCGCCTATGCGGCGGAGGTTTCGGGATTTTCGGCCATGGCAATGTGACCTGCCTTGGAGAGGCGCTGAATACGGTGCGGGACGAACTGCCGCTGTATCGCGGACAGAACGAACAAAGCATGGGGTTCGCCGCTGCGGGCTATGCCAAACAGTGGCTGCGTCAGCGGTTCATGTTCTGCACCGCCAGCGCAGGGCCCGGCACAGCGAATCTGCTGACCGCCGCCGGACTGGCCCATGCCAACCGCCTGCCGATGCTGATGTTGTGCGGAGACACCTTCATCACCCGTCTGCCGGACCCGGTTCTGCAACAGATGGAGAATTTCAACGATCCGACCTTTGGCCTGAATGACGCGTTCAAACCGGTCAGTCGGTACTGGGATCGCATCACCCATCCGGCGCAGGTTATTCAATCGCTACCCGCTGCCATCGCGACGATGCTGGACCCGGGTGATTGCGGGCCCGCGTTCCTTGGGCTGCCGCAGGATGTGCAGGGTTGGACCTATGACTATCCGGTGAAATTCTTTGAGAAGAAGGTGCATCGTATTCGCCGCCAAGCGCCCGATGCGGGTGAGGTTGCCGATGCAGTCGCCGCTCTGGCCGGAGCGAAACGCCCGATGATCATCGCAGGTGGCGGCGTGCAGTACTCGCAAGCCGTGGCCGAGTTGACCGAGTTTGCCGAGAAGCACCAGATTCCGGTCGTCGAAACCATCGCAGGCCGCGCCAATATGCTGGCGACCCATCCGTTGAATATCGGCCCGATCGGCGTCACTGGATCGGACAGTGCCAACGCGATTGCTGAGCAGGCCGATGTGATCGTCGCCATCGGAACCCGCCTGCAGGATTTCACGACCGGGTCGTGGACGGCGTTTGCCAAGGATGCTCAGTTCATCTCGATCAACGCCGCACGGCATGATGCGGGCAAGCACATGTCGCTCCCGGTTGTTGGCGATGCCAAGCTATCGATTCAGGCTCTGACAAAAGCTGTAGACTACACAGCACCGCAGGATTGGGTTTCGCAGGCGCAAGACGAGCGGCGCAAGTGGGATGCCTATGTGGCCGAGAATGTCTCGTACGGAAACCGCCCGAATTCCTACGCGCAGGCCATCGGTGTCGTGAACGGGCTTTGCGATACCCGCGACCGTGTGGTCGCCGCTGCCGGAGGGCTGCCTGCAGAAGTCACCGCCAACTGGCGCACATTGGATATCGGCACAGTCGATGTCGAATTCGGCTTCTCCTGCATGGGGTACGAGATCGCAGGCGCATGGGGCGCGCGCATTGCCCAGTCCGAGCGCGAGCCCGACAAGGACACCATCACCTTCTGCGGTGACGGGTCTTACCTGATGCTGAATTCAGACATCTATTCCTCGGTTCTGAGTCGGAAGAAGATGATCGTTCTGGTGTTAGACAATGGCGGCTTTGCGGTCATCAACAAGCTGCAGAACAACACGGGCAATGAAAGCTTCAACAACCTGCTGGAGGATTGTCCCACCATCCCCGAAACCTTTGGCGTCGATTTCGCGGCCCATGCAGCCTCGATGGGGGCGACCAGCGAAAAGGTCGCGAACCCGGCAGAGCTGGCCGAGGCGTTCAAGCGCGCCAAGGCCAGCGACAAGACCTATGTGATCGTCATGGATGTGGACGCCTATGAGGGTTGGACAACCGAAGGCCACGCCTGGTGGGAGGTCGGAACCCCCCACACCTCGGCGGATGAGAAGGTCCGCGATGCGCATGTCGAATGGGAATCCACGCGTGAAAAGCAGCGTAAGGGGGTGTGATGAAACGGTTCACAGCAGAAACAGCCGATCCTGACATCATCGTCGATGAATTGCTGAACGGCGGTGGCGCGGTTGCCATATCGGGCCTGTTCACACCCGAGGAGGTCGCCGAGGCGCGCGCCATCATCATGGCCGAATCCGAGACAGCCGCCGAGAAAGTGACCCATTTTCAGGGCGCTGCAGAAGAAGACGGCAAGCTGAATCTGCAACGCCGGGTGTGGAACCTGTTGGCCAAGGGCGACGTGTTCGCGCGCATGGCAGCGCATCCGGTGCTGATGAAGATCCTGCGCAAGTTTCTGGGCACCGAATTCATCATGGGCTCGATCGCCGCAAATCGCATCCTGCCCGGCGGGCCGGGGCAGGAACCGCATGTGGACTATCCCTATTGGGATTTTCACAGCCCCGAAACGCATCCTGTTGGTCTGAATGGGTCGTTTCCGATGAACGCGCAGGTCTCGGTCCTGCTGGACCCGTTCACCGAAGAAAGCGGCGCGACCGGCTATGTGCCCGGTTCGCAGAAAGAGCTGCGCTATCCGACGCCTGAAGACAGGTTCTATGATAGATGCGACCGCATGACCGGAGAGCCGGGCGATGTAGCTCTGTTTTATGGTGTCACATGGCATTGCGCGATGCCGAACAATGCAGATCACGACCGCAGCGCGATCCTGATCCAGTACCTGCCAAAATGGGTCAAGCCGATGGAGGATATGCCCGCCGCCCTGCCGCAGGATTTCATTGATCAGGCCAGCCCTGACATGCGGCAATTGCTGGGTCTGAACTATCCCTACCCCGAGGTGCTGGACACCGCGCGGGCTGGCAATACCGAGGGGCGCAAGTGACTCTGATCGAAGGCATAAAAGGCAATCGCTTTGCCGTGTTTGGCCGGGCCGGGATGGACATGTTCGCCGACCCGGTCGGCACCAAAAGCGAAGACGCACAGGTGTTTCGTGCCGATCTCGGTGGTTCCAGCGCCAATATCTGCGCGGGGCTGGTCAAGCTGGGGTCGCAAGCGGCGCTGATCACCTCGGTCTCGGACGACGCCGTTGGGCGGTTCTGCGTGAACCGGCTGCAGGATTACGGTGTGGATACCCGTTTCATCCGTGCCGTGGGGGGGGAGGCGCGCACCTCCCTTGCCGTTTATGAAAGCTGTATCGAGGATTTCCAGAACGTCATCTATCGCAACGGGGCCGCTGATTTTCAGGTGACCGAGGCGGATATGGACGCGGTCGACTACAGCGCATTCTCGGCCCTGATCACGGCAGGCACGGTGTTTGCGGCCGAGCCTTCCCGCTCGGCCACGTTCCGCGCGTTCGAAAACGCTCGTGCTGCAGGCCTGCCGGTGATCTTCGACATCGATTACCGCCCCTATAGCTGGCCGTCGCCGGACGTCGCCTCGGATGTTCTGACCCGGGCGGGCAACGAAAGCGATCTGATCGTCGGCAATGATGAAGAGTTCGGCTTTATGGCCGGCGGCATCGAAAAGGGCTTGGACAAGGCCCGCGAACTGGCGGCCAACGGCAAAATGGTGATCTACAAGATGGGCCACGAAGGGGCCATTACGCTGGCGGACGGGCAAGAGGTCCGGACCGGCATCTACCCCGTTACCGCCGTAAAGCCCAACGGCGCGGGCGACAGTTTTCTGGCCGGCCTTCTCGCCTCGATCGCCGCCGGGCACGGCTTGCGCAACGCGGTTCTGCGCGGCTCGGCCTGTGCCTCCATCGTCGTGTCGAAACCCGGTTGTGCCGGGGCCATGCCGACCACGCCCGAACTGGATGAATTTCTGGCCCGGCACCCGGGCCCCACGGATACCTGAAAGGAGACGCAGATGCATATCGCGCCCCATGACAACCAGAACAAACCCATCGTTGATGCCGACCATGATCTGGTGCCGCTGAACTATTTCAACATCGTCAAACTGAAAAAGGGCGAGGTGTTCGAATATGCTGTGCCGGGCTATGAGACCTGTATCGTGCCCGCCACCGGTACCGTGGATGTCGATGTGGACGGCGCGATCTATACCAACCTCGGCAACCGCACCATCGACGTCTGGGACGGCGAACCCGAAGGCGTTTATGTCCCCGTCGGAGCCAAGGTGCGTATCAGCTGCGTGACGGATGAAACCGAAACCTTCATCGCTGGCGCAAAATTCGACCGCGTGCTGGAGCCTTTTGACGTCCGCGTGCCCGAGCTGGATCTGGTGCAATATGGCTCGGACGACACCAAAACCCACCGCAAGATCAAACACATTCTGGGTGCAAACCACCACGACAAGGTGGGTCGCTTGCTGGTGTCCGAGCTTTATACCGTGGGTCAGGGCGGCTGGTCCGGCTTTCCCAGCCACAAACATGACACCGACCGCAAAGGCGACGATGGCGAGATGATCGAAACCCGCCATGACGAGACCTACAATTTCCGCTTCCGACCCAACCATGGCTCGGGCGTTCAGATGCTGCAGCGCGAGGACAACAAGCCGGGCGATGCCTATCACATCATGGACGGCTCAACGATCCTGCTGGATAAGGGTTATCATCCCTGCGCGGTTCTGCCTGGGTACGAGATGTATTATTTCACCATCCTTGGTGGCCTCAGCCAACGCTCGCTCAAGCAGTATTTCCAGCCGACCCATGCGGATCAGCTGCACACGATCCCCGGCATCATGGACATGGTGGCCAAGTTCAAATGAGCCTTGTGACATTATCGGACGTCCTCCAACCCGCGCTGCGTGACGGCTATGCCGTGGCCGGGCTGGTGACGCTGGGCTGGGAAGACATGCGCGCCTATGTGGCCGCAGCTGAGGCCGAAGACGTGCCGATCATCCTGCAAGCCGGCCCGTCCTGCCGCGAGCACACACCGCTGCCGGTCTTGGGCAAAATGTTCCGGCATCTAGCCGAAGGGGCCAGCGTGCCGGTCGTGGCCCATCTGGATCACGGGTATACCCATGAGGACTGCCGCATTGCCATCGACAGCGGATTTACGTCGGTTATGTTCGACGGCTCGCGCAAACCTCTGGCCCAAAATATCTCTGAGACCGCTGCGATTGTCAAAATGGCCCATTCTGCCGGGGTTTCCTGCGAGGGAGAGATTGGCTTTGTCGGCTATTCCGGGGGCGAAGGCTCGGATGGCACCGACCCTGAGGAGGCCGCGCAATTTGCCCGTGAGACGGGCGTGGATGCAATGGCGATCTCGGTCGGCAATGTGCATCTGCAGCAGAACAAGGAAGGCGGGCTGGACGAGGCCCGCATTCGCGCCATCGAAGCCGTCACCGAGGTGCCTTTGGTGATCCATGGCGGATCGGGCGTGCCGGTGGCGCAGCGCACGGCGCTGGCGCGCGGATCGAAGATCTGCAAGTTCAACATCGGAACCGAGTTGCGAATGGCCTTTGGCCACGCCCTGCGCGCGTCGGTGAATACTGATCCGGACCGGTTCGACCGCGTTCTTATCCTGAAAGACACACATGAACCGGTGGTCGAAGCAACCCGCCGCGTTCTACAGGCCTTCAAAGGGGCATGACATGCTGAATATTGGATTGCTGGGATGTGGACGGATCGGGCAGGTGCATGCCCGCTCGGTCACGCAGATTGATGGTGCACGGATCACAGCCGTGGCAGACGCCTTCTCGGAACCAGCTGAGGAGCTGGCTGACAAAACCGGTGCTCAGATCCTGTCGGCGGAAAGCCTGATCGAAAGCGCGGATGTCGATGCCGTCGTTATCGGAACCCCAACCGACACCCATTACGACCTGATTCACCGAGCGGCCCGTGCGGGCAAGGCGATCTTCTGCGAAAAACCCGTTGATATGTCCGCTGATCGCATCCGCGACTGCATCAAAGTGGTCGAGGCGGCGGGCGTCCCCTTCATGACCGCCTTCAACCGCCGCTTTGACCCCAGCTTTGCCAACATCCAATCCCGCATCGCCGCCGGAGAAATCGGCGAGGTCGAGATCGTCACCATCCTGTCCCGCGATCCCTCACCACCGCCGATCAGCTATATCGAAAGCTCGGGTGGGTTGTTCCGCGATATGATGATCCACGATCTGGACATGGCGCGTTTCCTGCTGGGTGAAGAGCCTGTAACGGTTTACGCCGTCGGCTCTTCTCTGGTCGACCCCGCAATCGGCAAGGCCGGAGACGTCGATACTGCGGCCGTTACGTTAACAACGGCCAGCGGCAAGATCTGCCAAATCTCGAACTCGCGCCGGGCCAGCTATGGCTATGATCAACGGATCGAGGTGCATGGGGAAAAAGGCCTGTTGCGGGCTGAAAACATGCTGGAAAACGCGGTCGAAGTCGCAACCTCCGACGGCTTTCGCAGAGCCCCTGCCCAGCATTTCTTTCTGGAACGCTATGAGGCGGCCTATCGCGCCGAGATGACCCATTTCGTTGAGGCGATTGGCACGTCCGGAGATGTTTCGCCCGGGATCGTGGACGGGTTGCGCGCGCAGGTTCTTGCGGATGCCGCGGACCGCTCCTTGAAGCAAGGAAGCGTGGTTGACCTCGGCTGAAGTCGTCCTGTGGGTCTAGGCCCGCAGGGTGCGACGCACCAAACTCGTACCCCCTCAAGAAATCGTCAGACATCTTCCAGGCGCGCCGCCCTTGCGTGGTATCCATCCGAGATGTCGGGAATGTGTCTGACAGATTAATTTTGCGCCCTACGGGGAACCCCCAATATTCACCGACCCGGGAATGCGGTAGCTTAACCATAACGGACCACTTACACCGATCCGTTGATCCCCTTGAGAGGGGCTGGCCCGACCCCCTCGCCAGCCCCTCAACAAGGCGCAGAGGCAAGCGAGGCATGATTGTCCGCTCCGATTCCTTTCAGAATAATGGTGAGTTGTGCAGGAACTTAACCGCATTGAAATCAAACGGTTTTTTTGCGAATTCCCTAGAATAGCGCATTGATCTCCGTATACGTTTTCGACGCTTGGCAAACGCTTCCCCAGCATAGCGTATGTTAGCTGTCGGTATTGATCTGGGGACGACCCACTCGCTGATCTCGGTGCTGCGTGAGGACGGTAGTGTCGATCTCTTGACTGGTGCAGATCTAAGTGTTTAGACGCCTTCAGTCGTGGGTGTGTCTGATGACCAGACGCTGCTTATCGGCTCATCGGCTCAAGCGCGGCTCGTTAGCCGTCCGGAAAAGGCAATCGCCGCGTTCAAACGTACAATTGGAACTTCAAAGTCATATAGTTTGGGGAAGCAATCGTGCGGCTCAAGTGAACTGTCAGCTTTTGTCCTGCGAAAGCTCAAGGAAGATCTTGAAAGTGGCTACCCTCAAACCTGCAACAGACCCAGAAATACGCAAGGCATGCCAAGCGGCCCACCGCTGATGACGCCAGGGAAATCCTCAATCCAAACGTAACCAAAAAAAAATTTGATGGCCTCGAATTTGGCCTCTTTGTGGAGTTACCACACATCCAAAGGATGTCGCTCAGATCGTAAAGTTTGTTTTTGTGAGAAAGTGGTGAACAGCGCAGGGTTCGAACCTGCGTCCCGCGGATCAAAAATTAGTTCAACGGTTCTCGTGGCTTTCTACACAGCACCATTTTTATGTGTAATCAATTGAATAAAAGTAATTTTATTGAAACTTATTCTCACTATCCTATTACTCTATGTCACAAAGTGCTACGCTCGACGGTTGTAGGGTAATTGCCGTAGCTGTTTTGAGGAACCACAGCGTGTGAAGCTGACTAAACGACAAATCGACAGCGCTAAGTGTGGCGAAGACACAGCCAGTTTTCTGTGAGACGGCAATTTTTCCGGATTGGCGTCGAACTGTTGCCATCAGACGTAAGGCGATACGTGTTCAAGTTTCGCTCATACGGTCGCGGGCGCGGCGCTACAAAACGTTCGGGATGATCGGCACTCAAGGGCAAATCCCATCTGATCAAACAAAAAGGACATGCGCGGCAGTTTTTTGCGACTGTGTAGACGAAGGCGCAATTTGGCAGTACGTGGCCGATCAAGTCAGTTTGCTAACGCTAACTGCGAATGGGATTGGATAATGAGGATCGGAGCAGCCATCTAGGTTCAGGACCCATTGATTTCCGCTTTTCGGCATGATTCATCGTTCGAAAACCGAGTGGTGACATGTCTGACCTTTTCTGGCTGAGCGATGCGCAGATGGCGCGTCTAGAGCCCTATTTCCCCAAGTCCCACGGCAAGCCTCGGTCGATGACCGGCGTGTGTTGAGTGGGATTATCTTCATCAACCGCAATGGTTTACGGTGGCGGGATGCGCCCAAGGAGTACGGGCCGCACAAGACCCTATACAACCGTTGGAAACGATGGAGTGACAAAGGCATCTTTGCCCAGATGATGGTCGGTCTGGCCGCTGAGCATGGCGAAGAGAAGACGATCATGATCGACGCCACCTATCTGAAAGCCCACCGCACAGCGTCCAGTTTGGGCATCAAAAAGGGGGACGCGGTCGCCTGATTGGCAAAACCAAAGGCGGTATGAATACCAAGTTGCACGCCATCTGTGACAGCAAAGGGCGACCTTTGAACCTCTTTGTTACCGCCGGGCATGTGAGTGATTATATCGGGGCAAAGGCCCTTTTGAGCAGTCTGCCCAATGTCGACTGGCTGCTCGGAGATCGAGGTTACGACGCCGATTGGTTCAGAGAAGCCCTGAAAGACAGGGGATACGCGCATGTATCCCTGGTGGGAAGCAACGCAAGGCCACCGTCAAATATGACAAACGCCGCTACAAACGGCGCAATCGGATCGAGATTATGTTCGGCAGGCTCAAGGATTGGCGGCGTGTGGCAACCCGCTATGACAGGTGCCCAAAGGTATTCCTCGCCGCCATCGCTCTCGCCGCCACTGTCATATTCTGGCTATGAAACAACAACGAGTCCTGACCTTAGGGCATTTTGTCAGCTACTACCTTCGCGCCGGTATCGCGCAAGACGTGGCGGCTCCAATTCGAATTCAACCGCCAAGCCGCTCAACAAAAGCGCCTCAAGGCCGAAATTGTCCCGCATTCGAACAAAATGAAGCCATATTTTGGTGGTGAGTTCCACGAAGTTGGACACTTACCGGAGTGATATCATGCAGTCGGGCGAGGTAATTGCCGATAAATTGGCGACCCTTTGGAATTTGACGATTGGTATCCTGTTCGACCCGGGGCATTTCCTGAGCATTCTGCCTCTCTTTGTCGCCTTCGCAATCGCGTTTGCTATTGTCGTGTATCGGCGTTGGCGGAAGACCGGTGTCACAAAAATCCGCTTCCGCCGAACCATGATACTTCTATTCCCACGTCGCATCTTTCTGCACGACTCGGCGAAACTGGACTACTTCGTTTTCGCCATCAATCAAATCGTACTTTTTGCGATTGCCTTCTCGACGTTCCTAAGCCCCGCTGTCGTGTCCAACGCCATCGTAGGAACCGGAGCGGCACTTGGCCTAAAAATAGAAAGCGCCGAAGTTTCCTTGGGACTGCGTGTCCTTTATACGGTCTACATTATTCTCCTGTGGGACTTCGCTTCGACATACACCCACTACCTAAAGCACAAGGTCCCCGTACTGTGGGAACTGCATAAAGTTCACCACTCCGCTGAAGTTATGACACCTGCGACCGCTCTGCGACGCCATCCGGTCGAGGCGCTATTCGGTGCTATGGTAGCGGCGTTTGTGATCGGCGGAGGTATTGGCATTTGGGCTTTGGTTTTGGGGCAAAACGTGATGCCACTATATGTATTTGGCACACTCGTCGGCATCTGGATTTGGCGCTTGTTAGGTTACAATCTGCGCCATAGCCATATCTGGATTTCCTACGGTGATTTCTGGAACCGCATTTTCATCTCGCCTGCGCAGCATCAAGTACATCACAGCAAAGCCAAAGTCCACTACGACAAAAACTTTGGCCACATATTCTCATTCTGGGACATGCTGCTTGGCACACTCTATTGTCCTCGGCACGAAGAGCGCATGGAATTCGGGCTCGAAGATGACGAAATACCCGAGTACCGAACGCTATTTGGACTATACATTACACCCATAGTCAAAATTTGGCGGCACTTCGTGGGCACTCCTGCGCACAGACCGCTACAGTCCGATATCGGCGAGCCTTAGTGCTTTTCTCATCGCTTCCTTTCCTCATCGGATTTTTGCCGATTGCAATTGCCGGTGCAATGCTGACGGCACGCATTTGGGGGGCCCGGGCGGTCGTTGCCTATCTCGCGGTTGGATCCTTTGTGTTCTACGGGTGGTATTACCCACCATACCTTGGCTTGCTGGCTGCAACAATCGGCTTCAATTTTGCGATTGGATCCTTCATCTCGCATACGCGCAGCCGAGCCATGGCGACATTAGGGATAGCTATCAATCTAGCACTGCTGGGATGGTTCAAATACGCTGGATTTCTCGCGGAACTAGTCGTCGCTGTGACGGGCACTGATACCGGAATTACGGCGGTTCTCTTGCCTCTTGGCATCTCCTTTTTTACCTTCCAGCAGATCGCTTATCTAGTTGACATTTATCAGGGAAAGACACGTAGTGGCTCACTGCTAGATTATGTGTTCTTGATCAGCTTTTTCCCGCAGTTGATTGCGGGTCCCATCGTTCACCACAAAGAGTTGATCCCGCAGCTTAGCTATTCCCGTTTTGCTAAATTTGACGCAGAAGATGTGACAGCGGGCGTAATCCTGTTTTCTATGGGCTTGGCCAAGAAAACTCTTCTCGCGGATAATCTGGCTATCCACGTCGACACGCTCTTTCTGGCGCAGTCCATGGGAGTCGCCATAAGCTTGGCGGAAGCTTGGCTCGGCATGCTGTGTTACACCTTCCAGATTTACTTTGACTTTTCGGGTTACTCCGACATGGCCCTAGGGCTTAGTTTGATCTTCGGCCTCAAGCTGCCAGTGAACTTCTGGTCTCCGTACAAATCACGTAGTATCGTGGAGTTCTGGAAGCGCTGGAACATCACCCTTTCCTCATTCCTTCGCGATTATCTTTACTTTCCGCTGGGAGGGAACCGCGTGGGCCCGGCACGGCGATATGCCAACCTTTGGATTGTCATGTTGTTGGGTGGGTTATGGCATGGCGCGGGATGGCAATTTGTATTCTGGGGGGCGTTGCATGGGCTTTATCTGACCGTCGCCCACCTCTTCGCGCGGCACGGCACCCTGCGTCTACCCGCTTTGCCAAGCACCATTCTGACATTCCTATGCGTGATTTTTGCTTGGGTGTTTTTCCGCGCTCAGAGTTTTGATCAGGCGGGGTCGATCGTGCGGGCCATGCTCGGCATTACAACTCCTGCTGCGTGGGATTTGCAGATATTCGCATCCGCGGATGCGGCTGTGGTACTCGTCGCGCTCAGCGGCTTGCTGGTTTGGTTCATGCCGAATGCAATGGAAATCACCAAGCGCCTGCAAACGGCAACTTCCGGCGCTCCGTCATCCATAAATTTTGCGCGTATCGCTGGCTTACTTGCCGCGGTTTCTCTCTTCAAAACCTATCTGAGTGGCAGCAATGCGTTCATCTACTTCCAGTTCTGAAGCAGGACGCTCTCGCAACGCGGCACCCGCCTTAGTTGCGTTTTTCGCCAGTTGCGCAACTGCACTTGTAGGTCTGGTGGGATTGACGGAATGGTTGATCCGAACAGAAGTAATACCTCATGACACCCGCGCGGCACATATCCAGCTTTTGAGGAATGCGAACGCCCCAGATGCGGCATTTGGTGACAGTCATGTAGCACGGGGGTTCCACGCGACAGATGGATTTGTAAATCTTGCCTTTCCTTCAGAAAATATCGAGGACATGTCAGCCAAGGTCAAATCCTACTTCGACGCGCATACTCCAGAACGCGTTATCCTACAAGCAGACCCACATTTGCTTGCCCCTTACCGCGTCTATGCGGGTCGCAACCTTCAGAGCGATCAAGCCAACTTCTATCTTCTATTAGAGCGCCACCGGGTCCGCGCGCTTGCGTATTGGGCAGCCTTCTTGCGAGGAGGCGGGCGTCTCACCTCAAAAGTCACAATTACGGCCTCTGGTTCGTTGTTATCGGAAGGTGATCTTTCGGCTGTTCCAGAACGTAAGCGCATGTTCGATGCTCAACTTAGACGCGTGCGTCATCGTGTGGTCGAATCCGCCGCAGTGGAAAGGACACTCGTGGAGTATGGGGCGTTACTGGATTGGCTTGCTGCGCAAGGCGCGAAACTATGTCTGGTCAGCTATCCTGTTTCGAACGACTATTCAGATGCAATGGGCGCCACAGGTCACGAGACCGAGGTCGAATTCTTCGCAGCGCAAGCAGCGCGGGTTGGCGCACGTTTCGTGGACGCCCGACGGGCCATAACAGAACGCCGGTTGTTTAGAGATGTCGACCATCTCAATTCCTTGGGTGCTTTGGCGTTTTCACCGCGCCTTCTAAACGCGTGTTTCGGAGTGGGTGCTGTCGGACAAACTCCAGTTCACCTCCCGTCACCTGCGGGCTCAGGTCAGAGAGTCAAAAACTGAAGTCAACAACGAGTTCTGCACCACGAGCGCGAAACTTAAGAATGGCGGATCAGGTCTCTCTGCTGACCTCGATCGCTTGAAAGTTCAGATTTTCTGCGTCACTCGCCACGCTACACATCGTCTGTGTAGCGAAAATATCCAAAAAAATATCAATACATAGTAGATCTACTAAAAGGGGAAATCTATACGTTCAATGAAAAGGTTTTCTGCAAGTCCATAGGCAGATTGGGCTTGCTTACCCCTGCTGTAGCGCGGTGAGTCAAGACAGCGTCACCCTGATGGGCCAAGTCTTGAGCAATCATAGTTGGGGCACATCGACCGCCTTATGCTGATGTCTGCCTTGCTGGCGATGTGGGTCAAAGTCCCAGACTTTACTCAAAACTCTCATCCGTCAGGGCAAAAGGTCCTATCAGCAATAAGGCCAGCATAAGAGATCCTGTATGAAATTATCATCTATCACCATGACCAGATTATTCAGCTCGGAGAATTCGGATCCCTCTAGAATGTTAACGTCATAGCTGACCCAGTCACCATCCGCTTTGGGCTGTTTAATTTCGGCGATCAGGACAATCTGCTTTCCGTCAATACTACCTGTAATCGCTGCATTAGGTGGATCCGACTCAAAGCTGTCCTGTCCCTTGCTCCACGCGTCTAACAAGTCAGCGCGGCTGATCTGCCCCGCATTACGGTAGGGCCGATCCGCAAAAATGGGAACATCGGAATTTACTCCGTGCAAAGTCATGGTGCCGTCCGTTAGCGTGGCGCGATCAGCGGTTTCAATGAACAGATAACTCTCGGCTTCTGATGCATTGTTGGTGGCTTGTGCGGCTGCAGTGACTGCGTGAGCACTCAATATTGCTGCTGCTCCGAAAAGCTTGGCCGAAACACTCATAATTACCTCCAGAGTTGGAATCGTTGTTATGCATGAAGTTGTATCTAGATGCCGACCCGCGCAGATGCTGCCAGATACCTGAAGTGGAAACATCGCGCTGTTTAGCTTTCTTCTCGCCCCAACTTCCCTGGCAAGTATGTAACTCAAAAAAAATACGCTGTTTCCTTTTGGGATCCTTTAAGCTGGGAAACAAAACGACACGGATTGCTTACCGGTTAACAATCTAAGACGCGTGGCTCACGTGCCTGACGTCTCAAGTTTGGTGGCTTGGAATTCCACAGACCGATCTGGTGGTAGCAATGCACCGCACTCACGTGGCGCGGCGAATTTGCCAGAGCCAACCCACATGTTTGCGCACCAATGCGGACGATTACGATGGCAGTTATCGCTGGTCCGCCAAGCTTTGCTTTGCGGCAGACTACCGACGCGAAGAGGAAGTAAATTGACGCTGTTTGGCGGACTGTATCAGATATTCCCTAAGCGACTGGAACACCGCGTAGAGGACCGGGATCATCAAAAGACCCAAGGTGCTATCGACAATCATGCCAAAGAGGACAGGGTAGCCGATAGATACACGCGCCGCAGCTCCAGCGCCGCTGGACAATACAAGGGGCAATACACCGATTATGAAACACAGACCCGTCATGGTGACCGGGCGAAACCGGATTTCTGCCGCTTTCAGCGCGGCTTCGCGGATGCTTGCTCCGGACAACCTTTCCTGATTTGCGAATTCGACGACCATGATGGCTTTCTTGGCGGCCAGTCCGATTAGCAACACCATTCCAATCTGTGCAAAGATATTGCTGGTGAGAAATGGAAAATAGGCAATGGGTAGAAGCGCGCCCAACAATGCAAAGACAGTCGAAGTAACAATCGAAAGTGGCAGAATCCAGCTTTCATATAAAACGGCCAGAAACAGGTAAGCCAAGACCAAAGCCGACAGCATAATCAAGGGCACCATTCCCTGAGAATTGACCTCTTGGTGGGTCACGCCCGACCATTCGATCCGAAAGCCGTCCGGCAGCGTTTTGTCAGCGATCTCATGCATGACCTTGATGCCCACGCCCGAGCTGACGCCGTCTGCCAACTGCGCGCTGACAGAGGCTGCTGTGAACAGGTTGTATCGCGGGATCGCATCTGGTGCGAGAACCGGTTCGCTGCTCACGAAATTTCGTAAGGGCAGAGACTCACCAGCGCTGTTTTTGACGTAGATATTGTCAACATCATCCAGCGTTTGCCGAAATTGCGCATCAGCGGAGATGATGACCCAATAGACCCGCTCAGACAGGATGAAATTGTCGACGAAATAGGTACTGAGATTGGCTTGCAATGCGGTGAAGATGTCCGAGACACTTACGCCCAGCGTTTCGGCGCGATCCCGGTCGACAGACAATCGGTATTGCGGGGTCTGACCGGAAAAGCTGCCATGTGCGCGAACGAATTCTGGCGCGGCGTTCAGGGCTGTGACGAAGGCATTCATGACGGAATCAAGCTGCGCGCCATCGCCCTTTTCAAGATCCAGAAGCTCGACCGAGATACCACCTGTCGAACCAAGCCCGTGGATGGTTGGGAAGGGAAACACGTAGCTTTCGGCCTCGGGTAGCGTGGCCAATTGTTGGTCCAGATCCTGCATGATCGCATCCCAATGCAAATCCGGACTGGTGCGTTCGCCCCACGGCTTGAGCGTGATGATCGCCATTCCGGTATTGGAGCGGACACCCGCCAGCATGCTGGCGCCGGACACCGTTGTCACGGTGTCCACGCCGGGCGCTTTTTCGATCACCTCGCCAGCTTTGGCCATAAAGGCCTGGGTCCGTTGAAGGGAAGCCCCATCTGGCAACGCCATGGCGGCCAGCAAAACGCCGTTGTCCTCTTGCGGGATCAATCCGGTTGGAACGGTTTTGAAGAGGTAAATGGTAGCCCCGACACAAGCAGCAAAGACAAGCAGCGAGACCGCGATGTAACGTAACATCAGCGAGACAAGCCGCATGTATTGCCGCCTGACCCAAAACACTGCCGCAGGCACAAACTGCAAGGGGCCAATTGGTTTCACTCCTGCTTTTAGCACCATGGCACAAAGCACTGGGGCCAGGGTCAGTGCGTTCACGGCAGATAGCACAAAGGCGAAGATGATCGTCGCGGCGAACTGATAATAGATCGTTCCCGTCACTCCGGGAAAGAAACACACTGGAACAAATACGGCCGCCAGCACAAAAGTGGTTGCGATGATCGGGCGATTGACCTGTGACATCGCCTTGAGCGTGGCGTCGCGCGGCTCAAGCCCCTCATCGGTCATGATCCGTTCGGCGTTTTCAATGATGATAATGGCGTCATCAACCACCAAAGTGATGGCTAGAACCAAAGCAAACAGCGTGATCATGTTCGCGCTGAACCCAATCGCGTAGATCAGCGCAACGGCGCCCAACAGAGAGACAGGAATCGCAATTGCGGGAACGATGGTTGATCGGAAACTGGCCAGAAAGAAAAAAGTGACTGCGATCACCAATCCTGCTGTCAGCGCCAGAGTTTTCAGAATGTCTTCGATCGAAACACGGACGGCATCTGTCACATCATACGTGATCTCATATGAGACACCTTCGGGAAACTTCTTCGAAAGCTCACCCATCAAGTTGTGGATACTGTCCGAAATCTCAAGCGCGTTGGCCGTGCTTTCCTGATGCACCGCAATCGCTGCCGTATCCTTGCCGTTCAGTTGCGAAGACCCGGCATAGGTGGCTGAACCAAGCTCGATCCGCGCCACATCCTCCAGCCGGGTGACTGATCCGTTATCACCTGTTGCAATGACGATCCGACCAAACTCTTCTGCGTCCCGCAGCAAACCTTCGGCCCTAAGCTTGAACTGAAAGTCTGTGCGGGCATCGCCAAATGGCGGGGCTCCAACCTGTCCGGCGGCTGCTACAACATTTTGGCTTTCAATCGCATCAGCAATCTCTGACGCGGTGATATTCAGCGCAGCCATGCGAACCGGGTTGATCCAGACCCGCATGCTGTATTCAAGCTGGCCGAATTGCGAGACCCCACCCACCCCTTGTAGACGCTGCAAGGGATCGTGCAAGAAATCAGCCGCGTAGTTGCTGAGATACAGCTCATCCCGTGACCCGTCTGGAGAGGTCAGGTTGATCACCAGGATCATGTTTCCGGATTGTTTGGTAACCTCGATCCCCTGCTGTTGCACAATCGACGGCAGTTCAGCGCTTGCTAAAGCGATACGATTTTGCACCTCGACTGCCGCAACATTGGGGTCCGTCCCCAAGTCGAAAGAAACACTCAGGTCATAGCTGCCATCATTCGCGCTTTTGGACTGCATGTACAACATGCCGTCGATCCCGTTCACGCGTTCCTCAATGGGCGTGGCCACGGATTCCTGAATGACCTGCGCATCCGCCCCCGGGTATGTCGCTGTTACATATATCTGCGGAGGTGTAATGTTCGGATATTCCGAGATAGGCATGAGCCGGACACAGACTGCCCCAAAAAGAACCATCAAAATCGCGATGACGGCAGCGAAATGCGGGCGATTGATGAAGTAGTGAGAGATCAAACCAAGACCTAACTCTGACTATCGACCGGGCGCACGACCAATCCGTCGTGAATTTTCTGTAGCCCCTGCACGACGACCCGATCACCGTTTTCAAGGCCAGAATTCACTTGAGTTCTGGTTGCGGTCTGAGTTCCGATTTCAATATCTGTCCGGTGAACGGTGTTTTTGTCATCCACGGAGAATACAAAATATCCTTGCTTGTCGAACTGAACCGCATTGCGCGGGACGGTCAGAACTTTGGTGTCGTCCGAGCCACTGAGCGTGACGATGACAAACTGACCGGGAATGAGTAGCCCTTCGGGATTGGGGAATGTGGCCCTTAGCTCGATTGTATCGGTATCCTGGCTGACGCTGTCGCCCACATAGGTCACCTTGCCTTCGGTATCGTAAGTCTGACTGTCGGCGAGTGTGATCTGCGCCGCCAGTTTGATGCCCTGAGGCGAAATAGATCCATTGCGACGTTCACGCAGCAGTACGGGCTCGCTGACAAAAAAGCTCACCAGCATGGGGTCAACGCTTGTGACCGTCGCCAGAACACCACTATCGGAATCCACGATGTTGCCCGCATCGACTGCTGACAACCCGATGCGCCCGTCCAGATGGCTGACGATCTCAGTATAGTC
This sequence comes from Ruegeria sp. AD2(2025), assembly GCF_056542385.1. Classification (NCBI taxonomy): domain Bacteria; kingdom Pseudomonadati; phylum Pseudomonadota; class Alphaproteobacteria; order Rhodobacterales; family Roseobacteraceae; genus Ruegeria; species Ruegeria sp. AD2(2025). The sequence continues at coordinate 124,852 of NZ_JBQFZS010000003.1, read as the reverse complement.
CAGATCGATCTGCGCGATTTTAAGTTTGGCCTGCGCCTCATCCACCGAGGCCTGGGCCTCGTCAAACGTCGCCTTGGCTGTGTCCAGAACCGATTGGGGGACGTCACCTTTGTCGAATAATGTCTGTTGCCGGTCGAGTTCCGTTTTGGCGCTGAGCGCAGAAGCCTGAGCGCTTTTCAAAGCAGCCTGAGCGGCATCAACACTTGCCGTATATTTCCTTTTCTCGATGCGGAACAGCACGTCGCCCTTTTTTACAAACCCACCTTCGGTGAAGTTGACCTCTTGCAGGACACCGTCCACCCTAGCTTGAAGGTCGACGCTTTGATCAGCGACGACACGACCCACAAATTCATCGTGCTTCTGCAAATCCTGTAGTGTTGCGGGCTCCACGACTACACTGGGTGCCGGTGGGCCAGACTGGGCAGTTGCGGAACCCACCAAACCGATGGCGAACAAAGTGCAGAGTAGCTGGTTTGTTATCATCATCCGATGCTCGCCTATTCGCAATTGTACGGCTGCAAGATTACTATTTATGGCCCTGCATATCGGCACGACGCAAATTTAATCTGTACGATTGATCTAATTGAGAGGATTTTACTGCATGTGTCACTTATGGCAGGTCACCGTCCGGCCCGGTATAGCGAGGGTGCCAAGACAAGCTGTCGATGAACATTACTACGTCGTCCAAAGACTGAATGGCTGCGCCCCGGACCAAATTGTAACTGTAGGTGATTTTTGGGCCGTCGACGTCCGGAGACGAGATTTCGACGATTAGAACATGAGATTTTCCATCAATCTCACTCGACAAGACTGCATTTGGCGGGTCAACGGAAAAGCTGTTTTCGCCGAGGTTCCAGATATCAAAAAAGTGCTCTCGCGCGATGACACCAGCACTGCGGTAGGGGCGGTCTGAGAAAACCGAAATCTCGTTGTCAACGCCATAAAGAACGAGTCTCCCGTCTTGAAGCTCAGCCTTCGCGGCAGTCTCAACGAACCAATATGTCTTGCTGTTTGTCTCTTCGGCGAGCGCAAGCGGCGCAGTCAATGCGCATATTCCAGCCAATGCGATTAGCATTCTTTTCATTGTCCTGCTCCTTGGCTCAACGTGACAGCGTGGCGTAGGCGGTGCCAGACATCACGAGGCCCAGCTGGCAAGTAAGACGTCCAATTGGAGAGGTATGCTGTTTTACTCTCGAAACTTCTGCAGTTGGGATCGCAGCCTTCGGGCCAACAGCGGGTTTGACCGGCGTTGGCCAGATTGATTGATTTTCTCAATCTGATTGTGTGCCCAACACCCCGGAATCTGCATCCAACTTAATTGTATTGCCACCCCCGGTGAGAGCGTCTGCCGCAAGATCCCACCCGCCTTCGATATCTGCCCACGGGCTCTCATCAATCACGAGATAGCTTTGCTCAAGGACAGGTACCGCGGAGCCTTGCAGGATTGTGTAAGAAAACGTCAGTGCGCCATCGGATTGCCGGGGGTTCGATAGTTCGACGACCAGCGCAACCGGTTTGCCGTCTGCCTGGCCCATCAGCGCCGCGTTTGGTGGGTCATCTGCAAAACTGTCCTGTCCTTCACTCCAGACTTTAAGAAGTTCTGAACTTGGTACGACGCCAGCGGCGCGATGCGGTCGATCTGCAAAAATGATCATGTTCGCATCCGGGCTTTCAAGTGTCAGTGTCCCGTTGTCCAGCGTTGCCACGCTGGCGTGCTGAACAAACAGAAAGCTGGCTTGGTCTTTCGTTTGTTCAGCAGATGCAGAAGCCGCAATGACCCCCGCTGCCAGAGTGGTGGCAATGCCTGTGCTCATGATGCCTGCCTTATACATGCCTGTTACCCTTTTCGACGCGCAAAGTGCTTCAAACGCTAAGTGAGGTGTCTTCGGCACCCTCTGCGAAGGGTGCCGCGAAAGGTAAGCGCGCTCAAGTACCTCAGTTCGACGAAACCCCCTGCGACAGAATACCCATACCCACATCGCCGTTCAGCTGTGCCGATTGTCCCGCGTCCCCGGTGGAAACGGCCGCCAGATCGGCCATCGTTTTGTAAAACTCCGCGAACGGGTTGTCGTCGATGACCAAATAGCTCTGTTCTATGGATTGGACCTCGGCCCCTTCCAAGACTGTGTAACCGAAGACCAGGTTTCCATCTTCCCGCTTTGGGTTGGTCAGTTCAACGATTATCGAAACAGGTTGGCCTGCGGATTGCCCGACAAGCGCTGCATTTGGTGGATCCTCGGCAAAGCTGTTTTGCCCTTTACCCCAGATCTTGATCAATTCCGAGCTTGGTACCGCAACTGCAAGGCGGTGCGGTCGATCCGCAAAAACGATCATATTTGCGTCTGCGTCATGAAGCGTCAACGTGCCGTTATCAAGAGTTGCAGAGGGCGCATGTTGAACAAAAAAGAAGGTTTCCTGATCAGGTTTTTCCTCTGCAGCCGCAATCGCAGGTACCAGTCCGACAACAAATGCAGCAAGCGAACTCCGGAGCGCCTTCAGTGCCTGTTTCATAGGGTTTCCATCCAATTCATGTTTTTTTGTTGGTTTGTTTGCAGTCCGCTTGACCTTCGCCAGAGGTTGCTCAGCCAAACACAATTCCTGACGTCGCACCAAGCTTTGCATCTCCGAGAAGAGAGGAACCATTTCCCCTTGGCGACCCTTCAAGCTTGCAAACAACACAACGCCGATTGGTTATGCGCTATCAGCATGAACCTTTTGACTCACGTGCATGAGGTCTCAAGTTTGCTGGCTGAGAGTGCCACTGACCGGACCGAGGATCGCTGTCGTCTGCTGCGGCAATGTCCCGAGGCGACCAAGCTACCTTCGCCACAACGCTCTTGGATGTGGTCGCAAACACGGCACCTTGCCCATATCGTCAGTCTTAAGAACGGACAGAACGTCAGCGGGTGCAAATTGCAGGACGACTTAGTGCAGATGACGCGCGCTGGACGTTTAGTTCGGAAGCTCCAGCGTACTACATCGCATGTTTGTTGGGTGTGTGTGCTATGTCGAAGGTCCCACTTGTTTTGGCCAACGCACCAAGGTTCTCAAAGAAGCCTTTGTTTGGTTTGATTGAGCTTCCACTGCTCAGTGTTCGATGCAGGTGGGGCGAATGGTGATAAGCATCCACTTCGTGCGGTTCGTTGTATTCGGAGCCCAGGATATCGCCCGGTTTACAGTTATACCGGCGCCGGAAACTTCGAACAAAGCTTGACGTGTCGAGAAAGCCCAAACGAGTTGCGACAGATGTGACCGCCCCTCGTGTTGGCTGACTGCTGGCAAGCGTGTCACGTGCGTATTCCAGGCGGAGGTTAGCCAAATAGGCCTGCAATCCGCCTTCAGCGCGAAACAGGCGATATAGCGTCGACCGCGACATACCGACGGCGACGCACATCTCATCAACGTTCAAAGGCAGCGAGAGCGGCCGCGAGAAGATGTATTGTTCTGCGCGAATACGCTTGGCTCTTTCGGTATGCAGGTCTTCAGAATTGAGTTCTTCGCGATCTGTAATCGCGGCGACGAGCAGAGACGCGAACAGGTTGATCGCTGAAGTATCGCCGGTTTCCGGTTTGTGCGATATTTCGTTCGCCAGATGCAGGAAATTGGCGATCATCAACCGTCCGACTGATGTGCTATTATCAAAATGCGTCATCGGCCGCAGAGGATGGCGCGAGACTTGAAGGGCCGATTTCCTGAGGGCAAGATACGTGACCTTAGAGCGGTCGCAGTAGCAATATCGGGTCGCAGACAAGTCCATTACAGTGAGAGAGCCAGGTACCACCCGGGTGGTTTCTCCATTCACTCTGGCAACCGTGTGCCCTTCGTTCTGGTAACGGACCACAATACAATCGAAATCGTGATTGTTGCCTACGAGTTCCGCCGGAGACATGGCCAATTGGCAGAACACGGCATCCTCCAACTGACGAGACGACACGCTGAGTTCCAGATTCCGACGAGAAACCAGGGGCCTACCCAGGCGCCAAAAGTCCGCCATGAAATCGTCCCATGCATCGCGCCGTGCTTTTTCTGGGAGCATCGAGATATTCAGGTCTGGTTCGAGGCCATTCATCGTCGATCTCGTTTCGGTTTATTTTCAGCTAACAATCTTCTCCGCACTATAGTTCATATAGGTTGAGTCGATCAAAGTTAACTCACTCAATATTCTACTATCGTATCTACGCCCAAACTTCCATCTTACAAGCTGTGTGGCGAGTAAGTGCTAAAAGCTCGCGGTGTCCGCCCGGTTCCCAAGCTTCCACGATACTATTTCCATTGACAGAAGATCCCTATTTTAAGCTCTTACCAAACCAAGCAAAGTTGTTGTTGCAGCGAATTTCCGGTTTCACAGGCCGCGCGGCAGCATCAGGCTGCTATGAAATCGGTGGTTTCGATCTAAATCCGTTAGTTCTGCCAAACCAAGTTCTCGCTTCCGCAAAGAAGGGCAGAAATACGGGCAGCAATCGTAGTGTATTTGGTTGGTGATGAATTTCTCTTATGGGCGGTCCGCTCGACTTTGCAGCTTCCTCTTGCTTCGCATTATTGGCATTTTCAGATCGGAATGCCGCGCGGCAGCAATTCGGAGCTTTGTCCAGCTCACCCGCCAATTGCCACCAAGTTCTGAATGTCTGGAAAAAGCGGTTCGCGGCCCGCAACAAGAGCGAAAGTCCAAAGCTCGGTCGACGGCAGCTCAGGGCTCTTATGTCCACTTGAGATGACGAGAGCGCGGCGCTGACGCACAAACTTAATGGCAATGCTGCAATGCTATGCGAAATTGCTGATCGGCCACGCTCTGGGCTTTAGAATGCCGCTCAGCACTTACTCCCTGCTAACAATGGCTTAGCATCTTTACTGCCGTGTATTTGTGCAAACGGTTTTGAGGCTGCGCGGGGCGTCAAAACAACAGTTCTTGAAACTCCAGCCATGCTTGCCCGTCGTTGTATGACTTCGAGTATTCGACCCGGCTGTTGTGGTTGGTCGTCCAAGTAGCCCGACCAATGCAAGTGACTTCTCGGGATGACTGAGATTCCGTCGATATGTTCACGAGGTCGCGCATGGCAACGCCATTATTTTGCGCGGCCTGATCTTTTGACAATGCTATGATATCGTCTTGGATGCTCTCGCAGTCCAGATTGCCGACCTCAATATCCATTTGCCTCAAGAGATTGGTCACCATTTCCACTGGATTTGGCGGTTCACCTTGAGACAGCCAGTTCAGCCCATAGGTTAAAACAAAGCTAGTCGCCACGAAACCGACCACCACTTTCACAAACCCAAAGGCGCTGCTTGAGGTGGGTTCGTGATCATCCTCAAACTGCAACGGGGCTCCACAATGAGGGCAAGATGCAGCGCGGTCTGAAATTTCAGCTTCGCATTCGTAACAGGTTGTTAAGGCCATTTTTCACTACTCGTTTTGTATGTCGGAAATGTTTGTTGGTTCGAGCCAAAGGTCTCTGCGGCAATCTTGGGACGCACTGTGAGCGGAGCGCTGCGCTTGAATGTGGATCTACCTCGACCACCATGCAGGCGCGTGCTCGACCTTCTCACTCGTCGGTCAATGGCTACTTGGCGGACAAAATCATCGCCATGCCGATCAGTGGGACAAGCATGAATTGGATTGAGCAGATTATGCGAAACCATCCGCTGATCTTGTAACCATTGGTCTGCAGGCGCATTCCACTGCGGAACATCCATTGGCCAAGATAGAAACAGACCGACATTGCGATCGCACCGATCAAGAATTTCATTCTAACCTCTAGTTTTAGTTGTCTAAGACATGGCGTGGCCGGGAGCGTCGCCGCCAACATCGGTCGCGTTTTGTCACTCAGGTCTATGAATCGCTTTCGTGCCCGGATTCCGAACCAATACGTGACGGCTTGTCCTGCGAACCTCATTGCAGCATGAATGCGCAGGAGTGCGATATGTCGGGGTAGAGCGAGCTTGACCCACTTTTTTGCCCAGTCTGCAATCCAAAGTTGACCATTTGATCCATACACGGAACAAGCTGCTCCGCTATTAGCCTAAGCTGGCCAGATTGCAGCATCGATGTCAGCTGGGCATCTGAATGGACGAGTGCGGAATAGTAATTTCCTGCCGTCGACAGCTTGGTCTTGTATGTTGCGCTTTGCCAATCGGAAAACCGTGCTTCGAAAGGAAGCGGGTTCAGAACCCAGCTTGTGAAATCATCACAGTCGGCACACTCATTGGCTTCCCCAAAGATTAACCCTTGCGCCGACCCAGCAATGAGGAAGTCGAGAAAGTGCCGTGCATCAGCTTCTGTTTCTATCGATAGCCCGGTGCCAATTTCGTTCAGCATAAAGAACGCGGCCAATAGTGCTTGCTCGGTTCCAGCACCCCAAAGACCGTCAATTTGCTGTAGGTACAAATTTTCCTGTTGAAGCTCGGCTTGCGCCTGTTGGCGTGAAGTATCATCGAGCCCACGGAATGCAGTTTCAAGGTTGTGACGCTCGGTCGCTGTCTGAGCACAAGCAATGCCGCCAGAAGCAAACAAAAAGAACGTAAGTATTATTCTCAACAAGTTAGCCAGCCTTATTCCAAAATGGGATTATTCTAACTTGGGATTATCAAGTTGCCAACGACTGATCAATACGGCACCTGACATTGAAATCCCTCAGAACCAAAGAGCATCAAATTTTGATAGCTGGCCTTAGAGAAGCCAGGCTCCAAGCAGGAATGACTCAAGCTGCACTTGCTGAACGTTTAGGCACGGTTCAGTCGTTCGTCGCCAAGACCGAAACGGGTGAAAGACGGATGGATGTGGTTGAATTTGCGAGGTGGGCAGACGCAACTACCGGCATTGAGGCATTCTGCAAAATTCTCGCAGCGATGGTAGAATCATAGTGTGCTTCTCGGGCAAACTCTCTGTCGACATAGGAACGAAAAATAGCACTTTTTCTGAAACTGGCGTCCAAGTCCAAAGACTAAAGAAGTCTGCGCGGCAAAGAAGCGGACGATCGCAATGAAGGGCGTAAATGTCCAAGTTAGCGGACCAAGCCGGCCTTAGAACAACGAGACCTTACGTCTGCTTTCCTAAGTACTTGCCCACGTAAGCCGATATTCTGGAGGCTGTTCTCTGCCATAGTGTGAACCATAGAGCAGGCCTACCTGCATTCACCAGGAACAAAACATTCAAGCAAGTCGGCCACCTGAACTAAATAAATTTGTTCACCGGGCGGACAAACTGAAGTCGTTACTTCGTATGTTTTTTCACCGTTAGCCGAAATCGCTTAGAGTGTCATTTCGTCCCGTCCCGCAAAGGTCCCCAGTGTGCATAGTCTGATTTTTTTGTCTGCTAATCATGGTGGCCGTCCGACACTGTGAGCCGAACGGCCACGCTGAGTGTCATATGAACAGAAACTGATCTTCGGTCAGAGACGCCAGGGCAATGTCCTCCAACTCGACGGAGCCGTTGGCCCACTCAACACGTGTCCCGGAGCCGGTATCAATAAAGCTTAGGTCTGAATAGGCCACATCCGCCATTTCGAGCGTATCCGTATTCAGCTCGAAATCCGTGATGACATCTGCACCCTCGGAAACCAACGTGTTGAAGACAAATACATCTGCCCCGGAACTACCCGTCAGCGTATCGTCACCCTCCAATCCGGTGATGCGGTCGTTGCCAGCGCCACCGTCAATCACATTGCCAGCAGTGGACCCGGTAAGTGTGTTGTTGCCCGAACCACCAATAATGTTCTCAAAGTTAAGGACCTGCTCGGAAAAGCCACTCTCGAAGATCGCGTTCGACGCCGTGAGGCTGAGACTAAAATTGTTACTGGAGTAGGAGAAGTCGATAGTATCGACCCCCTCTCCCCCATCGAAGAAATCGGCCCCACCGTTACCAAAAATCAGATCGTCACCCGCTCCACCATAGTGATTGTCATCACCGACTCCGCCATCGAGTGTGTCGTTTCCTTCGCCGCCATAGAGAGTGTCGTTTCCAGCGGCTCCATCAATCACATTGGCCACGTCTGAGCCGGTCAGGATATTGTTGCCAGAGCCGCCGATAATATTCTCGAAATTGAGGACCTGCTCGGTAAAGCCGCTTGAAAAAACTGCGGTTGACGCAACGAGATTGAGGTTGAAGTTGTTACCCGAATAGGAGAAGTCGATGGTGTCGATACCTTCTCCACCGTCGAAGAAGTCGGCTCCCACATTCCCCTGCACAAAGTCATTGCCGACACCACCGTAGTGGGAATCGTCACCGGCACCACCGTCCAGAATGTCATCCCCGGCGTCGCCGTAAAGCGTATCAGCACCCCCTTTGCTGCGCAGCGTATCGTTGCCATCGCCGCCATAGAGAGTGTTGTTACCATACGCGTCAGTCAGGATATCGTCCCCAGCACCGCCGCGAAGGACATCGTTTCCACCAACCCCGTCGAGATGATTGTTTCCATCATCGCCGATAAGGATGTCTTCTCCGCTGGACCCGTAGACATTTTCGATACTGAGGAGGCGTTCCAACCCGTTTTGGTAATCCAGCCATTGGACGACACCTGCATTGAGATCGACGCGAGCTCCGGGGCCGTTTATGGACTCAAAGTCATCCTGCAAGTCGACAGTGTCTACGCCAACTCCACCATCGTAGGTATCCTGGCCGAACCCGCCTCTGAAATAGTCGTCGCCATCGCCACCTACGAGAATGTCGTTTCCATTCCCACCGTACAGGTCGTCGTTTCCTGTGCCTCCACACAGTTCATCATGCCCGTTGCCGCCAAACAGATCGTCAACGCCTTGGCCGCCAAGCAAGTAATCGTCGCCTTCGTTGCCGGTGAGCCTGTCGTTTCCACCCCCACCGATGAGAACATCAGCGCCAGACGTGCCCGTGAAGTTATCGTTCCCCGCCGTCGGCAGATAGGGATTTGAGGCAGCGTGTTTCCAGGCTTCGAGGGAGATGTCTTCCAGTACGATAGCATCATCGCCCCCAAACATGACAAAGGTATCGCCATTGATCTCTTCGATGGTCACCCCCGCCGGAGGGTTGTTGGGATCGACATAAAGCTCATCGACTACGATCAAGGATTTCGCGATATTGAAGTTCGCGATTGCGGTCCTTGCCGCCTTGTCCTGATCGGTAGTGGTCACAAACACATTGCGTTCAAGGTGCAGTGCATCCGGGTTACTTGCGATACCATCAACGACCAGGGTTACGGAGCCAGTTTTTTCGACACCGGTGGAGTCGGTCGCGGTATATGTCACGGTCTCGGTTGCAGTCTGACCAGGCTCCAGCCATGCATAGGCACCACCCTGATCGAATTCCAGAGTGCCATCCGCCAACAGTGTCAGAGTTGCTCCGGAGTTCAGCCGGAGCACCTGATCGACCGCCATTGTGGTGCCGTTGACTGTTACAACCGATATGGAGCCGCCGCCCGCTTCGATATCATTGTCGGTCAGGTCAATGACCGAAGAGCCGCCTTCATCAGCCCGGAAATAATCGTCGATCACCTCGAATTCGGTGAGAAGCGGGCCCGCAATGCCAGCGTAGCTCAGGGTCACGTCATTGAATTCAATGAACTCAACATCATCGAATATGATGAACGTTCCCTCATCCATCGGGAAAACATAGTCAGGGTGGGACGTGTCAATCGTGACGCGAATACCGCCATCAACGACATCGTAGGTGGCGGTTGTACTCACGCCATTGATCCTGGCGGTGTCGATGCCGCTTCCGCCGAACAGGCGGTTATCACCTTCACCGCCGATCAGAATGTCGTTGCCGCCGCCACCATAAATCGTATCGTCACCATCTCCCCCGTTCAGGACATTGGCAACGTCGTTTCCATAGATCGTGTCGTTGCCATCAGACGCCTCGACGTTCTCTATGGAGACAAGTCTGATGGTATCACCGGTCTCGGCCCACACCGCCTGCCCGGCAGTTAGATCGATCTCGGCATCCAACGGTGACAGCGTTTGAAATGTATCAACCCCATCCCCGCCATCGTAGATGCCGTTGCCGACAGCATAGGTTGTGACCCAACCTTGCCCGGAAACATATTCAAATGAAGCATGGCCGCGATTGATCAGAAGATCGTCCCCATCGCCGCCATAGACTTGATCGTATCCGGTCCAGGTTTCGATGGTGTCGTCGCCGGCACCGCCATCAAGAATGTTGTTGCCAAAACTGGATGTCAGCTGATCATTGCCGCCTCCGCCGTACAACTCGTTGTCACCCGAACTCCCCAGAAGCTCATCATTTCCCAGACCGCCGCGAAGGACATTGTTCCCATCATCCCCGGAAAGGACATCATCAAAGTCGGAGCCGGTCAGGTTCTCAATGGACACAAATACATCACCCGCGTCCTCACCTGATAGGCTGGTGGAGCCTTCAGACACATCCACCCGAACACCTGATGTCGCATTTGCGTAGGACGCAGTGTCAATCCCGGAACCACCATCCAAGTGATCTGCACCCAATCCTCCGATAAGGATGTCATTGGCTCCGCCACCGAACAAATTGTCATCCAGATCGCCGCCGATCAGAAGTTCGGTCTCGATTGAGCCATAGAGATCGTTGCTGACATCCACAGCGCCTGTGATAGTTTCTGCAACCACAGAGCGTTCAGCTTCCAGTGCCCCCAAAGCCGCAAAAGCTGTGCTGCTCAAGGCGCTGCTCTTGAGGGTCAGGTTCCCATTGCTGGGGTCAGAAACTGCGGTCGTCCAGTCAAGTAGTCCATTATCAAATTCCAGTTCAAAGGGGATGGAAAGAGATGGGGCGAGCGAAGTCGCATGTCCATCGCCATCTTTTGTGTGAAACCCGATAACGTTTTCGATGGTCAGGCTGGCATTGGCACCCGCGATAATCTCAATTGTTCCAACGGTTGCATAGTGGTGCAAGGTCACGGGTTCCGGATCGTAGAACCAACCGAAGATTGGATCAAAATCAACCACCTCGGTGGCAAGTGGAACCTCCGTGAAGTTGTATTTGACGATAACATCGGTCGTGTTGAAGCCTTCGAACCGGACTGAGTCAACAAAGCGCCCGTCTCCCTGGATCAGGTCGTGACCAAAATCGGCGCCATCATCGCCCAGGACAATCGTTAAATTATCGGATGCAGCATTGCTGATCCCGGCGAGCTCGGTCGCTGTATAGAGGTCATTGCCCTTGCCACCGTAGTAGGTGTCGGTGCCACCGGAATATACCAGGATATCCGAACCATCTCCCGCGCGGATCTCGTCATTGCCTTCGCCATCGTAAGCAAGCGTCCGGCCCACATATTGGTCGAGAGACTCTCCCTCCCGGATGCCATCATCCACGCCACGGTCATAAATGAAATCAGCGCCAGCTCCGCCAGTGATGATGTCGTTCCCAAGTCCGCCATGGATTTCGTCGTGACCTTCACCGCCATCTATCGTGTCGCCCTCATCGCCACCACGCAGGTTGTTGCGGCCGCTTCCACCGGTGATCGTGTCCGCATGCTCAGAACCGGTCACGTTATCAAAATTGGCCAGTGTTAGGGTTGCGCCGTGAGACGAAATTGAACCGGCAGAACCATCCGGCTCTTCAAGCGTAATCTCGAAGCCTTCGTCGAGTTTTGAGCCGTCTAGAAGATGGCCTTCTTCGAGTGCGTCGTCCGCCTTAAAGGTATAGTTGCCCTCAATCTGCAAATCATAAAACGCTGGGTCGAATTCAATGACATTGGCTTGGTTGTTTAATATGATTGTTTCGAAGTTCGTGAAACGATCTTCCCATAGTGAGGGATCATTTACATCTGTGGCACTGAAGACCGCAGCAGTGTCACCAAACGCTTCTTCGTGAACACTAATACGAACCCCAGATGTCAGGTTTGCATACGATAGAGTATCGTTGTCTTCAGTACCGTTGGAGTTTTCGCCGCCGCTTAAAACGTCGCTGCCCAATGATCCGAAAACAGTGTCATTTCCGCCCTCGGTCGTGATATCATTATCTTCTAAATTTCCATGAACTTCATCAGACTGTTCAGAACCAATAACGTTTTCAAACCCTGTTATGGCGATGCTGTCTTCTTCAATTTGTATGGAACCCTGATTGTCGCCTAAAACAACGACAGTCTCGCTGTCCGAGACACTTAGAATCAAAGTGTCTCCGTTTTCCTCAAGATCGTCGACCAGCGTATCATTTTCATTGTATGCATCCGCAGTAAGTTCAACGGTTTCCGTCGCCACAGCAGAAAGTGATCCAATAATCTCAAAAATATCATCTCGCGCTGAGCCGACAATTACTTCAACGGAGGTTAGTGTGTCAGAGCCCCCGTAACCGTCAAAAACAGTATCGACACCAAATCTTAATTCAGCGTAGATGCCCACATTCGATATGGGGCCTGCGTCTTGATCATTGTGGTAGTATAGAGCAGCGTCTTCACCTGATCCGCCGTGAATATAATCGTCACCGCTCCCACCTCGAATAAAGTCGTTGCCGCCATAGGCGTAAATGAAATCGTTTCCTTGACCAGTCGCAATTAGATTGTCAAGGTTGGCGGGGTCCATTATCAGGTCTCGAATTTTCTCTTCATTTCGAGAGGTGTTTATATCAGGTCCCGGAAGTTGCGTTCCACTATCACTCACGGTTCCTTCCGACGCGGTTAAGAAAAGATCAATATCATTGCCGTTTGTGAGATTTTCTCCCAACGTAAGATAATCCAAACTGTTTCCAATTAGGTCAGCACCAGCGTAAGAAAGTCGTTCGTCCTGTGCCAAATCCTGGAGAATGCTATTCGTCTTATCGACCGTATCGCCTCGATAGTTTGGATCAATTACGGCTCCGGTCAAATCTTGCCGAGGATCCAGGAGACCCAGAACAGCGTGAACGACTTCATGCATCACAAGTCGCTCAAGTCCGCCATCAACGACACTCCCCTGGTCGTTGACATAGTAGATCGTCAAATCCGGATCTATCGAAACAACGTGGCTAGAAGGAAAGGCTTCGGCGCTCTGTGATTTATACTCAAAATGCAGTACCTTGCCGTTTGCGCGAACACTATCGAAAATGTTAGAAGCTTCAACGGACCCCACATCAACAGGATCATCTTTATATAGAAGATGCAGAGCCGAAATTATCTTTTGTTTCTGTTCGTCGCTAAATGCTTGATCAAACGTAATTATCTCATCATCGAGAAGCTGCTGCATGCTCATTTGAAGTTCCTTAGTACATATTAAAATTTGATATAGATGAGGTCTTCAATAGGGCGCGGGAGGCGATTCCTTTAAAGACTTAAAGGGTTCAAGATTGTTTCTATGAAGGTTGCCATCGCCATCCATGACACTTCGACACGAGTAATAAAGTGTCGGCCCGTCTTTTTGCTTTAGCTTAATGCCTATGTTTACATTGCATGTCTTCGCTGCGAGCTCGAATTCTGGGAGCCAATTAAACAGATTGACCCATCCGTTCGTGCTACCGGATAGCAATTTTTCTTCTCCAGTTTCAGGAGAAGCCCAGCAGTCGACATAATACACATCGTCTAGTTTCGTCACGACATGGCATCTTAGTGCCCGATCACTTAAGAAAGCTGAAGTTCTAATAGAGTTCGTGATTTCCATACCCCAAAATCGAAAAGGACCAACCAAGTCGCTTGGCCTTTGCAGTGAGTACGAAAAGGAAACGACACCACCATCCGAGAGGTCAGCAATTCCCCAAAACTCTAAAATATCGGTAATAGTATGTATCTGCTCATTTTCCTTTTCACTTGATTGAACGGGTTCGACTGAAAACACATGCGCAAACAATGATAATGCAATTACGCACGCCAGTTTACATTGCTTTAGGAGGCATCCGAAACTGCTGTTTCCATAATTCGTTACTGCACTTTCAATGATCATACTGTTGATCCGTGATATTGTGAGTTTTGGTTTTGCTTCAGTAAGAATACTAAAGGAAGCTGCAATAAATGGCGGCATGCTACGCACGTGTTTCCTGTCATTTTCGCGTGGCGACACAGCCTGGCTAGGTACTGGTCGAGGGACTCCCTCTCCCGGATATCGTCATCCGCCCCGAGGTCACAAAAGAAAGCAGCGCCAGCATCGCCAGTGACAATATCGTCGCTGAGGTCGCCATGAATCTCATCATGGCAGTCGCCACCGGCTGCCAGAATGGTTCCAGCACGCCGTGCTTCAATATCTTCGGTAGCTTTTGGCCCAGGCGAGAAAAACCTTACGGATCTGACGCGCACACCCTCGATACCTGGGACGCTGAATTTCCCGTGACCCAGCCTTGGATCAATGAAACCACCCCAAAGGCCAGTTGCATTTATCGGCTCGACTTGGCAGGGCAGGAAATTCAAAAGCTGCCCGCCGGTTCCGAGGACAGTCACCAGCCAGCCATTCGGGTTAGGGAACGCGAAAACCGTCCGCTCAAGTACCGTACCGTCAGCATCAATCACTGAACGTAGTGAGACTTCCAATTCATCACCGTAACATTCAGCCAGATCCGTTTCGTCGGAAGAAGCTAATAAAATCACATGCTCAGAATCAGATCTGCCGACTAGTACTCCCATTCCAATTTCTGCTGGGAAAGCCAGTCCTGCGCCCTCATATCCGAGTGTATTAGACGCATTTGCATATGCCTGTTGGCCAGCCAGACATATTAACACTATGCAAATTGAGAGATAGGCGCTCAAACGGTATTTTATCAATAAATTCAATTTTGTGCACTCCACTGGAGGTCACCACGGCAATCCCTGCCATGCATGCATAAATTGAAAAGTGAGTCAAAAGAAATCTCACTGATTGTCGAGGGATCTCCTCAACAACTGATCTAAAGCCCTAACAATTCCGAGTCTGTTCAGGAGCAAGTGGATCAGGCTTCGTCCTTGGCCAACGCCCGGTAGACGGTCATTCTCGAAACCCCCAGCTTTCGCGCGATCTGTGCCTTTGCAACGCCCTGACTTGCCAATCGTCGGATTTCCTCATCATCAACGGATTTCCGCCTCCCCTTGTAAACCCCCTTGCTCTTGGCAGCTTCAATCCCAGCACGTTGCCTGTCACGAATGAACTTGAGCTCCATGTCGGCGACCATGCCGAGAACCGTGATAACCATGCGACCCATGTCTCCGGCTGTGGTAACTTCGGGTTCCAGTACGCGGAGAGATGCGCCTTTGGCATCCAACTCATGGACCAGGTTCAGCACATCGCGGGTGGATCGGCCAAGGCGGTCGAGGCGATGAACAACCAGTTCGTCGCCTTCTCGCAGGAATTCCATCACCGTTGCCAGTTCGGAGCGATCATCACGAAACGAACCAGAAACTGTTTCCGAACGGATCACCTCACATCCTGCCGCCTTAAGTTTGGCTTTCTGGATATCCAGATCCTGACTTGACGAGCTGACGCGGGCATATCCAATCTTCGGCATGGCAAACCGTCACATTAGGGTAGTTTGGATCCTGATACTGTAACAATTGACGTTTAGCCACTCATTTGTGACATTTCACGTTGTAACATCAGCCTGTCTACTGCGGGTGTACCCATATGTTGCAACTGGACAGACTAATCTGACTTATCACGCAGTTCTCGGCCTGCGTGGAGCTGGGTTTGTTAGCAGTGTCGACACCACCATCTTCTTCTCAGAACACCATAGGCGGGATATTACTCCCGCCTAGATATCTATCACTTGCGTTTTGTGGGCTTCTTCCAATTAACCTTAAACGGCCGGTAGTTCTTAAACCTCTTATTGTCCGAGAAAAAACGTTTGAACACATTGTTGATCCGGTTTCCAAGTTTGACTTCGGTGCCCTCTCTCTGTGATTGCCATTTCTTAAGGCCAGAGACAATTTTGTTTCTGAGCTTGGCGCCGTCACGCACGCCGAAGATCGTCTGTTCCATCGGCACCTTTGCACAATACTCAAACAGCCGAAAATCATGGTGTTTGTTCAACTCCCGCGACGGGAACAGACAAGGTTCACCCGTTCCAAATTTACGGTAATCAACCTCTTTACCTAGGTAGGGTGGCTTAGTCATGTACCGTCCAAGTTTGCTGAAACTGCCTTCAAGAACGGTTGCCGTTTTGGAGAGTATCGGCAAGTCGGAGATGTTGCTCTTGAAGCCTTTAGCGTGATCCTTGAGCGCCTTGGGGTCACAAGTATCGTATCCCCAGCAGAGGACGTGAGCATGTAGAGAAAAGAACTTCCCTTTCTGATCTTTGGGATAGTTTTTCATCGCCTGAACTTCGAGAACGCCAAGGGCGCTCATAGACGTGTAGTTGCGGATTGCTGATTGAACCTTTTGCTTAAACTTAAATACCTGAAACGTGCCGCGTCTCTCGTTGACCATGTTGGCTTCATCAACGAAGGTTATCCAATACACCTTCAGAAGCGGATCTTTCTTGGCTCTGAGATGAAGGTGATGGAGTTGATCAATCGTCAATTCTCCAAACTTTTTCCGCAACTCAAGATCACTGGCTGGCATGTGATCTGCGTAGAGGCCGTTGCGGCCCAACAGCGCATCAAAGTCTGAAATATCAGTTTTTACAAACCTGCGCTTCTCGTAAGAACTGAAAACAGTTTCGCTGTACTTGTCGCAAGTTTCTCTGTGGATTTCTTTGCTGTGAGCCCGGTCATCGTCGAAGCGTGTAACATTATTTTTTAGGCTGAGTTTAGGGTGGGAAGTACTGATATCCTTTAGTGAACTCCCTAAATTAAAGCGTGTATCCCAATATTTAGACTGTTTCTTAGTATTACTCGTTGCCTTACAAGCATTGTCGCTTTTTTCCTTCTCCTGACGCTTCTTCTTCGTTGTTCGAGTGGGCTCAGATTTTGAGTTTCTTTTCTCAGGTCGCATCTTTGGATGCCCTCTTTGAATGGCAGCCACACCTGAGCCAGCGGTTACAAAGGCAACCGTTTGGTTCTGCGCTGAGGCTGGGCTGTTTGATTTGGTGGCAACCGACCAGAGGGAAGGACTTCGTCAATGCTCTGGTCGGCCTCTTGCCGACACGTCTACAAATCTGCTGTTTGCAAGCTTTACAATCTAAACGGATCAGGCGTTAGAAACGTACCTTAGTTCCAGAGCTAGATTTCCAATCTCTTGAAGTGGCGACACATTGGTCAGCCCTTTCTACATCCTGCCCAGTAAACTGGCGGCTTGATTGCGAGATGTAGTTTTGAAGATCGGCGATGGGATAACGGATAGCTTGACCAAATTTCTTCCATTTGGGCCCAGTCCCGTTTGATCGGCACTTTCTTAGCCACTGCACCGACATATTGAGATAGGATGCGGTTTGCTTCTCAGACAGAAACGCGGGTGCGAGTGCTCCCTTGGGTTTGATTTGGCAAACCTCTACCAACCCCTTTGCTTGGGTCATAGCTTTCTCCAGCAATGATTGCAGGCTTGTGCGGTCTTTTCCTTGAGACCTTCAGCCTTCCAACCAACAGTGCTCGATTTCGTATCTGGTATAATCAGAGTTTTTGTCGGTCCATGTTTGACTACAGCTACATAGAAGATGTTATGAAAATCTTACGTAAATTTTCGTTTCACACCCAACGCATCGATAACAACTTCGGCCAAAACTGATCGCAGCGTTTTATGCGGCGAGTTTTGCATACACGTAAGGCGCTAGTGTTCGATAGCTCGGGATGAAAGCACCAATGCTCGCCAGAAAACAAAAAAGCCAACTCTCACAGGAGAGTTGGCTCGCATAGTCAGTATTCCGTGGACAGCAAAACAGTCATATGCCTTGTTGTCTGCAGCGGGTCCGTCGAATCCGGGGATTCATCATCAAGGTCTTTGTTGTAGTAGTTGATTTCCCAATCCACGGTTCGATTGTTCACCTTGATTGAACCCACATCATGTTCGCCGCCAGATTCTACGCTTTTGTCGCCCGCATCCCCGGCAAGCTGTTTCATGATCGCGTCAACGGTGGCTCTTCCCAGAAGATGTATTCCCATCGAGATCATGACAATGCCACCTTCCCCAGTTTTTCGGAAATGATCGTTCAAAACTCGGTTCTTCTGAGTGGGGGACATATCTGCTGACAGTTTGACATGCGAAGAGATTTTGCTGTCCGTCATGGAAAGCTCCTGTGCTTTTGAGATTTTGATTGTTGTGATGAGGTACAGGCAGGCACGCCTGCGCATTTTTGGGCGCAGCCGTTCCAGTTTTCCGTGCTCTTTTGGAAGGTGCACGCGACAGTCGATTGCCGCTCTGTACATAGTCAGTGTACCAGAAACTCTTCGAATTGTCAAAAAGCATCAAAATAACAATGCCTTACGGTTTCATCAAAAGAGGGAGGTCACGCGTTCAATGAAACGGTTTTCTACACGTTTCTACGTCAATCTATGCCGCGTGGTTGCTAGGTGGTTGCTGTAGGCGTGAGAAATTCTCGCCTATTCTTGCTAACCCTTTGAAAAAAGTGGTGAGCCGTGCAGGATTCGAACCTGCGACCCACTGATTAAAAGTTCCTAGCGCTAGGGCCTAACCCACTTGAAATCAGGCAGTTTTTCGAGGCGACCGAGCCGCGTTACAAGGATGTCACAAGGACAACGCGGTGGAGAGCAGAACGAGCGTGAAACGGTTTAGAACGTTCGACAAGTTGGCTCTAGCCGTCATCTCGACGTTTCGACGGCAATCTTAAGTTCCTCCACCGTCCACCACGGGCGAGCGGCATGAACCATCCGATGACAGTTGGCGCAGAGCAGTGCCAGATCCGTCAGTTTCGTCGTATCGCCTGTAACCAATTCCGAAACCGGCTTCGTGTGGTGGCACTCAATGAAACCGTCTCCGCGCTCTCCATAGGTTTCGCGGAAGTCAAAACCGCAGGCTTCGCAGCAGAGGTGCCCGTTTTGTTTCAAGAATGACGCTTTCTTCCTTTTCACGAGGGCCGCATTGCGCTCGCGGTAACGATGCATACGGGTAAGCAACTGGCCTTCCTTAGCCTCAGTCACATCATCATCAGGCAATACCGGTGCATCATGCGCGGTTGCAGCCTGGGTCACGCCCAGAATGCCGGCCACAGCATTTTTCAATGCCTTCCGGTCGTCGGCGAACTCGGACCAAATGACCTCCTCTAACTTGTTGCCTCGACTGAGGCCCTTCGTATCGTGGTTCGGATCGTGAGAGCGGAAGTTCAGCAGCTTCATCGAAACGCCGTTTGCGTTCCGCAGCGTGTCCGAACCGGTTAAACCCAACGCCTTCGCGACCTGACTGATCTTCACTGTTAGTTCGAGGAGACCCTCACCTGTGGGCGAGAAGTAATCATCTGGGTTGTCCAGGTAATAGTCGAGAGCGACGAGTAGTTCATCGCGGGTCCAAGGAGGGTTGCGGTTCGTTTCAGCCATAGTCGTACGCTAAGTTACCCTTCCTAACTCAGCAAGTTACCGTTGTGCTCGAACCGCTGCCGTCTAGCCACTATCTTGATATTCGATGCCCGATCACGTCACACCCGAACGCCGGTCCTTCATCATGTCCCAAGTGAGGCAGAAGGACACCAAGCCTGAGCTCGCACTGCGTCGTGCGTTGCACAGGCTCGGGTACCGTTACACACTCCACCGGCGCGATCTTCCCGGACGACCAGACATCGTTTTTCCATCCCGACGCAAAGCGATATTTGTGCATGGCTGCTTCTGGCACGGCCACGGATGTCGTTGGGGCCAGTTACCCAAGTCTCGACCCGAGTACTGGGCTCCCAAGATCGAAATGAACAAAGAGCGCGACAAGCGGGTGTTAACCGACTTGCAGCAAACTGGCTGGGGAGCGATGGTCGTTTGGCAGTGTGAACTACGCGATCTCGACGCTGTTGTGTGCCGCGTCGAGGACTTCTTGAAACGCTAGGTTTCGCTGGTCAACGACTCGTCGCGCCGATATGTTGTTTGAAAACGGCGGGAGGCAGAGCATGGCACGACCGATTGGTGTCGATCTCTTTTCAGGTGCAGGCGGAATGAGCCTCGGCTTTGAGCAAGCCGGGTTTGATGTCGTCGCCGCTGTCGAGCTCGACCCAGTTCACGCCGCCGTCCACAAGTACAATTTCCCCGAATGCGCCATCATCCCAAAGTCGGTCACGGATGTGTCCGGCAAAGACATCCGAAAGGCCGCAGACATCAGGAACCGAAAGGTCGATGTCGTGTTCGGTGGCGCACCTTGCCAAGGCTTCTCGCTGATTGGTCAACGTGCACTCGACGATCCGCGCAACTCGCTTGTGAAGGACTTCGTGCGCATCGTGAAGGAATTGGACGCCACCTATTTCGTCTTTGAGAACGTGAAAGGTCTGACCGTCGGCAAGCATCGCAAGTTTTTGTTCGAGCTAATTGAGGAATTTGAGGCGCTCGGATACGACGTTCAAAAGGACTGGCGTGTCCTAAATGCTGCCGACTACGGCGTTCCGCAGGATCGGCAGCGTTTGATCCTGATGGGCGTCAAGCATGGTAGCAAGCTGCCTAGCTATCCGAAAGTGATATCAAGACGCCCAACCTGCGAGGATGCGCTCGGCGATCTGCCCGACGCGGAAGCCTTCGAACAGCTTCGAGTGACAGATGCGGTCCAGGGTGTGGCATTCGGTGAACCGAGCAGGTACGCGGCAGCCTTGCGAGGGCAAGGGAACGACGCTTGGGGCTACGGCCATCCGCGCAACTGGGACCAGGGGTCGCTGACGTCCAGCGCTCGGACAGAGCACACCGAAATCTCGCGGCGGAGGTTCCACGAAACTGAACAAGGTCGCGTTGAACCGATCTCGCGCTTCTTCAAACTGCCAGCGGACGGCGTGTCCAATACACTGAGAGCCGGGACCGATTCCGCTAGAGGCGCGTTCACGAGCCCGCGCCCGATCCATTATGCCTACGACCGCTGTGTGACCGTCCGCGAGATGGCGAGGCTACACGGTTTTCCCGACTGGTTCCGCTTCAACACAACGAAGTGGCACGGGGCACGGCAGATAGGAAACGCCGTACCACCACCACTTGCCCGCGCCGTTGCGAACTCGATCATCACAGCTTTGGGCAAACGCCGCACCCGCCCAGCGGAGGCACTCGACCTTGGCGATGTGGCGTTGCTGACGATGGGCAATACAGAGGCAGCAGCGCACTTTGGGGTAAAGAACCCAATCGGTCGTCGCGACAAGAAGAGCGGCGCGAAGAAGCGCAAGCAATCCGAGATCGAGGCCGCTGCCTAGATGCCTTTTACCGATGGTTTAAGTTGGTAGATAGCGTCACTCGCTAGCTTTAATTCTTGCAAGCTGTCGGCGTCTTCCCGTTTTACAGCTTCAAATTCGGTCAGATAGAACCCAATATCTTTAATCGCTCTCAGCCCTATTGGCACAACGGTAGACACCTCTGTTTCACCAAAAGCTGCCTGAACCTGATTTATAATTTGCTGTGGAATAATTGGGTCATTATAGTGCTTTGCTTCGCAAGTCACCAAAACCGGATAGTTGTCTTTTTCAGAGCCAGCTTTTCCTAGGAACAATGCGTCAATTTCAGTTTGGCGTAGTTTAATCCCCATTTGCAGGTGCGCAAGTTCGAGGAGCGGAAAAGCCGCTGCCACCGAAAAGTGAGTTTCTACAACGCGCAGATTGATTGCTGTTTGCACCAACCAAGTTTCGTCCACGCGGCCCAGCGATTTCGTGACAAGCGGTAAGCTAATGGACTGAACAAAGAACGTCTCGGCGTCTTCTCGAACCTTGAACGCGTCTGGAAAAGGCTCGGTTTGGCCTGGGCGGTAAGGGATGAACTCAAACACATCTCCGGTGCCGGTGCGCTGCACTGCGGTGTAGCCAAGAGCTGCGACTGACGCAGGCCAATTCTTTGAAGCGTTGGCACCTCGCATGAGGTCCTTCATAAAGTTCGCTGGATTTCGATCACTCAGTGAACGGCCCAGAAGCTTGTTACATTCACGAATAGCTTGAGCGACGTCTTCAAGACTCATTAGAGATTTGGTCAACCGCCCAGCATTCTTATCCCAGTGTTTCTGGAACAAGTGCTCTACGACTTCTGTTTTGTGCGATGCCATCGACCACCTCTAACTTCTTTTCAATGAGATACCCGGTAAGCGCAGACAATGGAAGCACGGCATCTATAATTGTCGACCAAACCAGCGTCGGATAGATGGTCGTGTCGGTGAAGATGCGGCGTATGCCCTGCAGAGCGCGTCAGAGACGCGCGATAGCAGCAGAGTAGGCATCAACATGGGGCAGCGTTTGCACTCACAACCGACGCGCCTGATGCGGTTCTGCGAGTAGTGGAAAACAGGTCTAAGTAGAAGATTCGAGTGGTAGAACCTTCCATGAACACAGCTTTTCAGGTATCTAGGAATCGGCGAGAAATCGAAAATGAAAGAGCGAGTAGATGCCTGAAAGATGGGTTGGAATTGTTGTGAGTGGCGACAAGGTGATCGCTGTCGATGCAGAAATCCCAGATGATGGTCCCATTGTTCTGCAAGCTGACCAGACGTTTCAACTTCAAGAAGGTGAAAAATCCGCTGCCTTGAATCATCTGTTCCATCAGCTTTCCGACTACTTTCGAGAAAACGAGATTTCTCGAGTTGTGGTGAAGGCGAGCGCGGTGGCCAAAGGTGGTGGCTTGTCACATCTTCATAGCGCGGAACTTCGAGGCGTCGTTATGGCAGCAGCTTCTGAGAGCTGTGTGGTAAGTGTTTTGCAAAAGGCTCAAGTCAGTAAGCGCTTCGGCAAACGAAAGGCCGATGAATACATATCTGATGGTGATTTTTGGGACGAAAATGTCGACGGCGTTAAAATGCGAATTGGTAGTCGCGAGGCGGCACTGATGCTGCTTTCGGATAGGAAGCTAAATTGACTGTGCCTAAAACAACGCTTGGAAAGCAGCTTGGTGCCGGTCACTTTGGAAAAGTCTACCTGGCAAACGACCCGGTGCACGGAGAAGTTGCTGTTAAGGTAATCGAACGAGACGCCAGCAAACCTTCTGCCAAATGGGATGAACAGAAAGATCGCTTTCTAAAAGAAGCGCAGAACCTCGCCAAGGCGACGCATCGAAACACAGTGCGGGTTTTCCACCTTGAGGAAGCCGATGGGGGCAATAGTGTAAGAATCTGCATGGAGTTGTGTCGGGGAGGATCGCTGCAAGGCGCTTATGAGGCAGGTCCGATGAATCTCTTGCAGGTTCGCGATATTGGATCGCAAGTGTTACTCGGCCTCGGCGCTTTGCACGCGAGGGCAATGCTCCACCGAGATTTGAAACCAGGAAACATCCTCGCGGATGAACATGGGAAAATCAAAATCGGCGACTTCGGTTTGGTCACGGATGACTTGATCCTCGGCTATGCTGATGTCGGAGGCTACATCTACGTTGACCATCTCGCCTATGAAGTCTGGCATGGGCGCGGCACCAGCGAAAAGAGCGATGTATGGGCGTTTGGTATGACGATGTTCCGTCTGCTTCACGGTCACGATTGGTACCAGTATGCACCGAAACCACGCGGGGAAATTGTCAACGGCGGTTTTGCGGACACTTTGGAATGGCTCCCTCACATCCCAAAGCGCTGGCGGCGTGTGATAAGAGAGATGTTGCGTGACGACACGTCGACACGGCTCCAAAATGTAAGTGCGGTTCAGGCAAAGTTTGCAAACCTGCCGGTCGCGCCGCTTTGGAACTGTAAGGTCGAGACAGACAAGGTAGTCTGGGAGCGTCGTGCAAAAGGTCGCCGGATCGTAGTTGATTGGTTGCGACACTCGGCAACTAGGCATGAATGGTCAGCGCGCAGCGAGCCGACGACAAGCGGTAGGACGCGAAAACTTGGTGGATCGGCTGGCGTTATTGGGCGCCGAATGGCAATCAAGCAGTTAGAGAACTTCTTCGCCAATAGCACCTAAGCGGTTTTTCGAAGGTTCTTAGGTAGCAGGTATCCGTTCTCGACATCTGCGGGTTTCAGCTCCCGCAAGTCAAACTTGCTTTTGGCGATGCTGCGGCGCTCCGCAGCACACGCTCCACAGTAGCTCTTTGCGGCGACAATACCCTCTTGTGGATGCCACACACGTCCGCAGTATCTGCACTTTGGTAAGCACAAAGCCTTCACAACTGTAACAGCATAATGGTTGGTCCTCCCGAATAATTGAGAACATACATCGAACATAGGCAAAACGCAATTTTTCGGAAAGGTGCCGCGACGAAGTGACTCGCAAATGAGTCCGAAGGGCAACTGCCGTTTCAATCCGATTGGCGCTTGTTTCGATGCCGATGGCATCCTGGCAAGCAGCACGGCGTTGAGGCGGGACGACGTAGCTTAAGGTATGTCGATGCCCAAAATCCCGAGTCGCCGGTCAGCGCCGCAAAAAATCCGGGTCGCTCGTCGAACTCAAGGCACGTCGAACGAGGCAGCTACCTCACGGCCACCAAGATCAGCGAGTTTCGCGCGGGAACAGTGTTTTTGGATTGTGGAGCGGGTGGCACAACGGCCACCCACGCTGGGTGTCAAAGTACCAACACCCACATCCATTCCATCGAGCTCGCGCACTGCATGTATCGGTAAGTCAGAAGTTGCTCACTTTCCGGGCAGTAGTACTCAAAACTTGCTTCGGTAAGTTCGATTGCGCCATCAGGCTCGGACAGAAATCGGAGAGCGCTTATGAAGTCATTTGCCATTGTGTGGGTCCTTTCCCTTTGCTGTACCCACACTTCAAAAACAACACGATTGTAAGTTCGCGCAAGAGCTAAGTTTCCATTAAATAACAGATACTTGAATTCTAGTTGTGCCGTTTAAACACTGAGTGCCTTTTTGCATGCTGGCTGATTCTGTGGCCTTACGCCCAACCACGTATTCGGTGAGCAACGGAGCTGAGTTGCGTTTCAAGGTGCGTGACGGATAGGTACGCCAGCGCGGTCGCGATGGCGCGGTCGGCGTGGTGTCCTTTGCCTCCGCCTTGCAGGACGAGGTTGCCAGCCGACGTGGACGCGAGTTCAAAGCTGGCGATCTCGTTGAGCAGGTCCTGCTTGCCTTCGAGATCGTGCGCGACGGTCAGTGCGCCGGTCTCGAGGCCCACGGCCATGTTCTCGAGCAGGATCGTTTTCGCGACGGTGACGTTCTTTCCCTTCTTCGACATGTTCGCGCCTGCGGTCATCACGACGGCGTGGTGCTCGATCCCGGCTTGGTCGAGCGTTGACGAGAACGGCGCGCCAAGGCCTGATGCGTCGATGGTCAGCGTCCAGTTCGGTATCTGCCCGAGGCGCTTTGCCAGGAAGTCGGCGAGGTCGGTGTAGGAGTAGAGTTGGATCGACTCTTGGAACACGATGGTGCAGCGGCGTTCGCCGAGCTCCTGCTCGAAACCGCGTCCCGAGAATTGCGGATAGCATTCGTCGCGGATGACGACGATGGCAGACGGGTCGTTGCGCCCAAGGTCCATGCCGACGTGATGCCGCACCCAACCAAGGACGGACGTGCCTGCGGCGGCGGGATCGGCATTCGACGGGAGCGACACGCGCCCGTCCTTGTGGAAGGTCAATTCAGGCATAGCGCGGACACCTCCTTGTTGCTCGTCTTCTCGAGAGTCTCCCAGGACAGGAGCGGCGATCCTGATCCGACAAACTCGCAAAGGTGCTCGCGGCGGAACGTCGTCTCAGACATCGTTGCGCGGTCGAACTCGACCTGCGCCCGACGCCTCGGAATGTCGATGGATCGCGCCGTGATGCGTCGCACCTGTTTTCCTGATGTCCAGGTCTCATAGAAATAGCCTTGGCGCAGGTTCGGCGTGGACAGGAGGAAAATGCGACCTGACTCCTTCCGCATCGGAAAGAACGCGGTAAGCGCGTCGTCGTCCAGGAAACATGCCTCGTCGGCTAGGATCGTGTCGGCAGTCATGCCGCGCGCCTGATCGGTCGCGGGCACGACAATGATCCGCCCGCCGTGTGACGGGTGGGCCTCGAGTTCGGTTTGCGTTTGGCGCACGATGGGCGGGCAGAATGGATCGGTGTTTTTGAATTCCAGGATGCGCCGGAATAACTCAGTTGATTGCCGCAGCGACGGCGCGGTCAGGATCACCGTTTTGCCAACAGAGAAGTCGTCATAGGCGAGGCAACCGCATGTCGTCGATTTGCCGGATTGCCGCCCGCACAGAGCCTGGACCATTCGGTCCTCCTCGTTGGTGCCAGGATCTGTGCGGAGCAGCTCCACCTGCCAAGGATCGGGTTCACCGATTGTCATCCGGAAACGTTGCACCGGGTCTAGGCTGACAGTCAGCCCCTGGAGGAAGGATAGGAGGTGTGGGTTATGGACGGTCATCGACAAGCACGGGCTCTTGGATCACGCCCAAAGCGTCCATCTCGTTCAGGAAGTCGTGTTTCGCCTCCGGGTGGCGTTCCAGGACTCGAATGATGATCTGGCGCAGTTGGATAAATTGCGGTGACTCGTTCAGGTTCAGATGGATGTCCATCTTCTTGTTCAGCTTGCCGTGGAGGTCAGCCAAGGCCATGAGGCTCTGCCGCAGCTCCTTCAGCGTGCCGAGCGCCAAGGTCTTGTCGTCGTCGCCTTTCGCGTCGGTCAGTAGCACCTTGAGTTCACGCAGGACCCACTTCAAGTCCTTGTCCGTGTCCTCGCCGAACTGATTGACCAGGTCTGCCTTCTCCTGCAGCTCGGCCATCTTCGCCTCGCCCATGGCGGTCGAGATGATGTGCAGGCGCTCGTCCTCGTCGACCGTCGCCATGTAGCGCCCGACTGTCGTGTCGGATACTTCAAGCCGCTTCGCCGCCGCGTGCATCGACAACCGCCCGAGGACAATATCGCGGACGATGGCGTCGCGCCGGCCTCGTGGAAGTTTGTCGAGCTTTGACTGTTGACCGCGCGCGCCCATCACTCGTCGGCAACGATCTCGAGCTTCCGGCCTTCTTTCTCGGCCAAGGCGCGGGCGTCGCGATACTTCGTGACGTCGCGAGCGTCGGTGCGGGAGATTTTGATCGAGTCAGAGGGTGAAGGCGGACGGTAATTGCCATCAGCGTCGAGGCGCTTCTGGTGTGCGGCTTCCGCGTTGTTGAGCAGCTTCTGAGCCGAAGCGACCAGGCTCTTGTGGTCGTCGTCAGCTTTCTGCTTCGCGATCTTGTCCAGGAGCTCGTTGTTCTTTTTCAGAACGCCGCCAATCTGTTCTTCGACCTTCTCGGTGATTTGGGGAATGATCACATCGGCGATCTTTGGAGCAAGCGCCGCAATCAGCGCCTCAGCTTGCTTGTCATTGTCTTCTGCCATGATTCTGGTCCTTGTGTTGGGAGCGAGTCAGCCCCGCTCCCAGGTCACACAAAGGAGCAGAATTCGAGCCTAACCCGGCACTCTGTAGAACAACGTTCGGCCCTATCCGCAGTTGGCTGCAAGCGCAGTTTGAGGTGGAGTAAGCGAGTATTCCCACGACTTCGGGTCTTGCTCGACTGTGCCTCTCTCGATCTCTTCTTTCAGCACAATGCGCGCGACGCTGTCGGACATGCCGTCTGCCGCGAGCATGAGGTCCTTGAACTTCATTGGACGCGCGTCGAGCAGGGAAAGTATGGTTTCGCGGATTTCTTCCTTTGCGCGGATTTTGTTCAGCGCTTTCTCTCTTTTCATCTGCACGACCTTCGCCTGCTGCTTGCGCGCGGCGGCGGCAAGAATCGGTTTGCGCTTCTCCTCGAACCAGAGTTTTCGCGCCGCCTCGATGTGGGTCAGGAGCTGCCGCTCGTCATATACAGCGAGCGCTTTTATTTCGCCTTCCAGGACTTTGATGACGCGCTTCCGCATGTCGTTGCCGTCAATACCCACGCTGTCGCAGAGTTCCGTCCTACGTTTCGCCCAAGGTCCGGTTTCGCGTGTGAGAAACAGGAGCGCATCCTGTCTGACGGTCCTGCCTTCTTCCTGCGTGCTCAACTGGGCGACACTACCGAACAGATCGAGGACTGCGCGACTGAGCACAGCCAGGATCAAGTCGATCTCGGGCTGGCGGCGGGATTCGTGACTACCAAAATCTGGATCGAGAATTGTCATGTCGCCGTTGGCAGTGTCGAGAACGGCAGCACGTTTTCATCTTCTTCGATCAAGTCACGCTCTGCGTCGAGCGCGCGGTTCACGTCCATCAGTTCTCCCTTCTTGAGATTCATCAGGAGCGTGTCGTGGCTGATTGCTCCGGCCTGCCATGCTTTGACCAAGGCTGTGAGAACAGCTGGGTCCATCTGGGCCGTCACGAAGTCGCGGTGCAGTTTGAACGAAACCTGATCGGCCGTGCCGGGCGCGGTCCATTCAGCCGCGAGGCGCAGGAGTTTGACGACTGCCGCTTCGACCATGTTTACGGATGAGGCGAGCAGTGAGAGCTCGGAGCGTGTGCGCAGTTTCGCCGTGTCGGTCGTCTCATTGCGGCCTTTGCCGTCATAGACCATGCGCGCGCCCAAGGTCGCCATTTGCGCCGTCAGATCGTCGAGCGCCGTCTTCTGGGCGGCGATACCGGCCCCGCTGAATTCCAGCATCCCCGCCTTCGCGTTCTCAGGTAACACCCAAAACGCACCGCTGCCGATTTGCGTCGGTTTGTTCTTCTCGTTGATCGCGCCTGCGATCCACGGCGTTGGTTGGGAGGTCAAATACAGCGACCAGTAGTAGTCCGCCGATACGCGCCAGTGGGCAAGATTGACGTTGACGAGATCGAGAAACGGCGGCTTCTCGACGTCCACTTTCAGGTTGTAGGGACTGACGACGACCGCCGGAATGTCAAACAGAGGAGAGCCGTTGACTGTCGGAATGATGTCTTCGCCGACCTGGACTTCTGTGGTGGTTCCAACCTGACGGTCGTGCTGAACGTGATAGCGGCGCACGGTGTAGGCCGGGTCCAGTGTCAGAACCAGGTGCTGCTCGACGCCCGTGTCTTCGAGGTCTGCGTTGAACTCGTGCAGGCGTAGGTAGGTCAGCTTCTGCCGACCATCGAGCAAGCTCTCAGTCCAATCGAGGATCGACTCGGCGTTGAAAGTCGAAATGAATGGCGCAGAGCCTGGTGCGCTTTGCTCCTTCGGGTAGTCGAGAACCATTGCATAGCGACCCAGGGACATCGTTTCGCGCAGGCAATCCTCGACGAGCACGTCCATTGAATTGCCTTCGAAGCTCGCCGCGTTGCGCATCGGTTCGAGGCGCGGTGGCAATTCCAGGACTGCCTCGTTGCGGGTGATCGCACCGACCATGCCGCGAAGCGTTCTCTCGGCGACCGCATAAAACGATCCGCCTGCCAGATACCGCGTGTACTGCGCTTGGGTCATGCCTTCCGGTTGCGGCAGATAGATTGTGCCTTGCTTCTTGAGGCGATCCTCACCTGCCACAACGTCCCTGATTTTGTCGTAGGCGGCGCGGTTCTCAGCATACGAGCGGTGCTGCATCTTGGTCATTTGAGATGGATTCCTCGTGCGATGATCTCCCAGGGAATGTCGAACCAGGAGTTGTTTGCGACGACGCGGAGGCGGACGCCGCTTTGGGTCCGGTCGGCGATCACGCCACTGAGTTCGACGCGCGGTTGGTCGTCGGGAGACCGGAAAGCGGCCTTGATCATGGTGTGCAGGTCGGTCGGTGAGACTGGCACGTCCAAGTGGAAGACGGTGTGAAGCTCTTCGCCGAGTAGGCGAGAACCGTGGGGAGTTGGTAGGATGCGGACAGATTTCACTTTCAGTTCCTTTGAGGCGTTGTCGGCGGGCCCATGTGATCAGGCGGAAAGGTATGCCTGGTGCGAGCGACCCGCCGACTGGGCCATGCACGCACATGCAGAACATAAGTGGAACATGCGGGTTGCTGTTACCGGAGTTTCAGGTCTTTTTGAGGAATTTTCGGACAGCATTGTCGGGCGTGTTGCGCATGCTGAAAGCAAACCGGACAGAGCTCGGCAGAGCTCATCGCTAAGGCGGTTTGTGCGGTTTTCGGGCACGACGGTGGGGCAGAGGTATTTGCGCGCCTGTACGCGTTGCTGAGGCGGCGGCGGGATATTTCGGAGATTGTGATCTTCTAAATCTGCCCGGGGCCGGAGGGCCGATGGTCAGAAAGAGGGTGGTCGAGGCGCAGCATCTTTGCTGCCTTGTAATTCGCGCAGTTTACAAGGCGATGCGCCCGCCAACCGGTTGATGAACCAGCGTGTTTTTGGCTAGCGCCAGGTATTGCTGATCACTTGAGCAGCATCGAACGCGTCAGAGGACGGATTTCTGCCGGGAGTGAGGCCTCGGAATGCTGCATGCTTACGCGTACGCGCGCGCGTGAATAATAATATGATGATGCAGAAACCGACCAGAAATACATCATCATAATATTATTTACGTGCGCACGCGCGCGAATATGGTGCAGCACCAATCCTGCCTCTGGATCCTGGCACCTATAACTGTTTTGTCGCCACCTGTGTTCGCCGCTCGGATACCGCCGTCCTGAAATGCTAAACGCACACCATCGTTGCAATGCAACGACAGTGACAACGGAGACCGCGCCAATGCCATTCGACATGATCCCGAACCTCGTCCTGACCACCGCCCAAACGAAACACGCCGCAGGCGCTACTCAAAGCGAACTGCGACGCTGGCTGACTACGCGCACGACACGCGACGTCCGCAACGCGATACTCACCAACCTGTATGGATCGGTCTACACGGCGTAGTAGGCGCTTATCTGCTGACGACGTTCCTCGCGCAGCTCCGCCCAGAAACCCTCTTCCCAGCCTTTCGATTCTCGCTTGGTCGGCTCGCGACCTTCGACCTCGATCACCGTCTCCTCGGTGACGAGATAGGCGCGGTAGTCTCGATTCCAGGACTTCACCTGGCGCACTTTGTAGTGCTTGCGGTATAGCGGGATATTGTAGTTCTTGGGATCTGCCCACGGACCGCTCCACTGCTTGTCGACCACCTCCTCCTGTTGCCACACGTCGTCGGGTGGCAATGTAGACTCGACGGTTGACCAATCTGCTGGGATCAATTCGCGCAGTTCATCGACGACGCTCTGAGGCGCTGGGTCATACGAGTGACCGCACTTCGGATTCTGCCAGTCGATCACTTCTGGATCATGCCAGTGAACGGACGCGACTTTGGTCAGGAGTTCGTCGTTGATCGGTTCACCGTCTTCGTGTCGCTGCTTCAGGAGGTTCAGTAACTTCTCATCTGATGATGCCCAGGCGCGAGCATATCTGGACAAGAGAGACGTTTCATTCGCCGCCTCGATCAATTGCGCGTACCAATCCTGGACACCGGCAACAATGTCAGCCTCGATCTTCTTCGCGCGACCAGCATACCATCCTTGCAGTTTCGCCTTGTCGATTTGCAGTGTCTCGGACCACCACGGGACGGCCGCAATTTCCATCATCCAGGCACGCAAATCCTCGCCTGGAGATTCAGGCATGTACTGGGATGGGTCGGAACATTGCTCGAACAGGAGATACTCGAGGTCGCCGACCAATTCATCGGGTGCCGGTTTACCGTTGAGCGCCTTGTTCCATGAGCCTTGTGCGCGTTGGTCGACCACGGGATCGTCTTCTGGGTCAACAAGCGCAATGATGTGCTTCTCGCGACGATTGAACTTCAGGAGCTCGTCCTTGTGCTCAAACCGCGTCTCGTGATGTCTGGTCGCTCGCATCACTGACTCTCCTCCAACCACGCAACCACGTCATCGCGTAGGTACCGGACTATCCGGCAATTTGGCTGAGAGTATGACGGACCGAATCCGTCTTTGCGCCACCGGAGCATCGTTTCGTCCGAGACGCCGAGGAAAGCAGCGGCTTCTGCGCTTGTCATTACTAGTGGTGGGTTTGAGCGGATCGGGTCCGCGCGGAGTGCGTCGAGTTGCGACGCGAGGTCGTCGAGGGTCATGTTTCTGTTCCTTGTGTGGAACCCACATGACCGCCGCGTCTCCTGCTCCTGGGCGCAATGCCCGCTCACGCGTCGGCCTCACGTCTGGTCAGGTCACTACACCCAAGCGTGGAGGCTTATCAGTTTGATTTAGGCACTGTCTCGGCGCAATTCAACAACGGATGAAGGTGCCATTCCCAACCGCGAATTGATCGCCGCCGCAATCGCATTTGCCGCCGACTTCTGCTCGTCCATGGTCGGTTCGCCGTAGTGGCCGAGCATTCGAAGATCGTTGTCAGTCATCGTTTGCTGAGCAAGCCACCTGTGAACATGTCGCGGCGCGACTTCGCGCGCGGCGGTCATCCAGAAGTGGCGCAGGTCGCCAGGTTTCGTCAGACTCAGAGCATCCATCTGCCCGAGGTGCCCGCGGCGATCACCGACTATACGGCGAGACGGAAACACCCAATCGCAATCGTCGTATCTGATCTTGGACAGGCGTCTAAACAGCCTGACCGCGTCATCCGAAATTGCGATCTCCCGGTCATAAGTGTGCTTGCTGCGCCGGAATGTGATCGCGCCTGTTTCGAGATCAACCTGATTCCAAGTCAGTGTGCGGAATGTCTCCTGCCGGAAGCCCGTGTACCAGGTCAGCATCCACCAAAGGCGAATGTGCTCATTGCCGATCTGCTCGATTTCGGCCCAGCGATCCGTCCACGGAACCGACATATCCAGTTTGCCAGTCTCGACACGGCTCCTGATCGTTGTGTTGTCCAGCAGCGACGGAATCGGCAAGGCGAGCGCGCAGAGGCGATTGATGAACCGGACGACCGCGCCCGCAACAACAGACGCTGTTCTTGCACCGTGCGGGCGCGTCAGCTGAAGCGTGTTCAGATATTGATTGATCTCGAGGATCGGCAATTCGTCCACGTATGTGTCGGTCCAGCGCTTGAAATGCAGGTTGAACGAGTTGCGATAATCCTGCGCCGTCTTCTCGACCATCGGTGCCTTGCCAGATGCACGCTCACTCGTGCGGTGCTCAATGTACTGATCAAGCGCCTCCGCGAAGGTCGGGATGCCGAGTCGATTCTTTTCAGCTTGTCGTTCCTTGCGCGTGTGGACATTGCCTTCCTGAATATCGAGCAGCGCTGCGCCCATTTGCTTCTTCGCCCAGGCGCAGTGTGTGCCTTTGCTTGCCCATTGGCCAAGCCTAACAGCCCGTGTCTTTTGCGCGCCTGGATCCCACTTGCTGACCCACCAAGTTTTGACGCCACCTTTGGTGACGCAGAGGCGCAGACCTTTGACGGTCGGGTCTGTGAACCACGTGGTCTTATCCGCCGACAACTTGCCAAGTGTCGAATCCTTGAACTTGATCTGTGGCATCGTTCACGCCTCCTTCTTTGAGGCGAGTTCGCGGAGAGCGGCGCGAAACCTGTTTTCCAACTCACCGCCTTTGCACGAAATCAGACAAGACCAACCTGCGATGCCGCCTGCGGCAACCAGTGCACCATGCTTTTCGGCGATACCTTCAAGCAAGTTGTTGTAGGCGTCACGCGGCATACTCAGCCGCATGTTGATGAGCTTCAATTCGAGGCTCTGTTGGTCTTCGTCGATACCGAAGTCTTCGAATCCGTGCTTGTCTTTAGCCATAGTCGTGATCCTTGTAATGACCGTTTCGTTACAAGGTTCATGTTATGTTCTAACCACACTCAAACCCAACCACAGTTTCAGGAAGCACCTCAAACTATTGAGGAAACTTGTTTGAAACTCGGTATTTGATCGGTGTTTCAGTGGTGAGCCGTGCAGGATTCGAACCTGCGACCCACTGATTAAAAGTCAGTTGCTCTACCAACTGAGCTAACGGCCCACTCTTTTTGATGGATCTGCGCGATCCGTAGCACTCAGTAAGGTATTTCCCCGACCGGGTTCAAGACCTTAACTTGCACCTCGTTTCGCCAGCATTCAACAGGATACCAGCGCCCCGATAGGCGGCCTAATTAGGCAGGTGGCGCGGGGGGGTCAAGCCCTTTTTTCAGGAATCTGCGCGGCGGGGTGGATTCATTTCAGACCCGGCGTTATATGCCCGCCATGCAACGCTCAATCGATACCGGTTTGCCCTTTATGAAGATGCACGGGCTAGGCAATGACTTCGTCATTGTCGACGCGCGGGCCCAGTCTGTGCCGATCACCCCGGCTCTGGCAAAGGGAATCGGGCACCGGCAGTTCGGAGTAGGGTTCGATCAGCTCGCCGTGATCGAAACCGGCGAGGCTGATGCGCATCTGGTGTTCTATAATGCCGACGGTTCGAGCTCGGCCGCTTGCGGCAATGCCACGCGGTGCATCGCGCGGTTCCTGATGGACGAGACCGGGGCATCCGACCTGACACTCACCACCGAACGCGGCACCCTGCACGCCCGGGATGCGGGCGATGGGCTGACCTCGGTCAACATGGGCCAGCCGCAGACCCATTGGCGCGACATCCCGCTGGCCGAAGATGTGGATACGCTGGAGCTGCCGATTGAGGGCGGCCCCACGGCCACCGGCATGGGCAACCCGCACTGCACGTTTTTCGTCGAGGACGCCGAGGCCATCCCACTGGCCGAATTCGGATCGCGGTACGAATATCATCCGCTCTACCCCGAGCGCACCAATGTGCAGGTGGCGCAGGCGATCGGGCCCGACCACATCCGTATGCGCGTGTGGGAACGCGGCGTTGGAATCACGCTGGCCTCGGGCTCGTCCTCCTGCGCGACCGCCGTGGCCGCCGCACGGCGCGGGCTGACCGGGCGCAAGGTGCGGATTGATCTGGATGGCGGCACAATCCGGATCGACTGGCGTGAGGATGGCGTCTGGATGACCGGACCCACGGCGCATGTCTTTTCGGGCACGCTGACGCCGGACTTTCTGAGGGCGCTTGGATGAATCCGCCCAAATTCACCACTTTGGGCTGCCGTCTGAACGCCTATGAGACCGAGGCGATGAAGGAACTGTCGCAGCAGGCCGGTCTGGGCAATGCCGTGGTGATCAACACCTGCGCCGTCACCGCCGAGGCCGTGCGCAAGGCCCGGCAGGAGATTCGCAAGCTAAGGCGCGACAACCCCGATGCGCGCCTGATCGTGACCGGTTGTGCCGCTCAAACCGAACCCGAAACCTTCGCCCGGATGGACGAGGTCGACGCGGTGATCGGCAACACCGAAAAAATGCGCCCGGAAACCTGGCAGGGCATGGCCGCCGATTTCATCGGCCAGACCGAGGCGGTGCAGGTCGACGACATCATGTCCGTCACCGAAACCGCAGGCCACCTGATCGATGGCTTCGGCACGCGGTCGCGTGCGTATGTGCAGGTCCAGAATGGCTGCGACCACCGCTGTACCTTCTGCATCATCCCCTATGGCCGCGGCAACTCGCGCAGCGTGCCTGCGGGGGTGGTGGTGGATCAGATCAAACGGCTGGTGGACCGGGGCTATAACGAGGTCGTGCTGACCGGGGTCGATCTGACCTCATGGGGGGCAGACCTGCCCGCGCAGCCCAAACTGGGCGATCTGGTGATGCGCATCCTCAGGCTGGTGCCTGACCTCCCGCGCCTGCGGATCAGTTCCATCGACTCGATCGAAGTAGATGAGAACCTGATGCAGGCCATCGCGACCGAGCCGCTCCTGATGCCGCATTTGCACCTGTCGCTGCAACATGGCGATGACCTGATCCTCAAACGCATGAAACGCCGCCACCTGCGCGACGACGCCATCCGCTTTACCGAAGAGGCCCGCAAGCTGCGCCCCGACATGACCTTCGGTGCCGACATCATCGCAGGCTTCCCGACCGAGACCGAGGCGCATTTCGAGAACTCGCTGAAGCTCGTCACCGATTGCAACCTGACCTGGCTGCACGTCTTCCCCTACTCCAAACGCGAAGGCACACCCGCCGCCCGCATCCCGCAGCAGATCAACGGCACCATCATCAAAGCCCGCGCCGCTCGCCTGCGCGCAGCCGGCGACAAGCAGATCGCCAAACACCTCGCAGCCCAGACGGGAAAGACCCATCACATACTGATGGAAAACCCCCATATGGGCCGCACCGAACAATTCGCCGAGGTCACATTCACCACCCCCCAACCCGAAGGCCAAATCGTCCACGCCCCGATCACCGGACACACAGCAACCCAACTGCTGGCCTGATCCACCCTTCATCTGGCCAAAAATATCCCGGGGATGAATTGGCCGCAGGCCAAGAAGGGGCTGGCCCCTTCAACTCGCTCTCAACAAAAAACCCCCGCGGCCAGCGGCGCGGGGGCTCTCATCAAGCGGATAGAAGAACGCTTTAGTCTTTCTTGCCCTTCACGGGTGCCCACAGACGCTTGTTCACAAGATACAGCAGCACCGACAGAACGGTCAGGAACAGAACACCGACAAAGCCTGCATTCTTGCGATCCATCATCTTCGGCTCGGCCGCCCACATCAGGAAGGCGGAAACGTCTTCCGACATATGCTCGACCGAGTTCGAGTGGCCATCGGCAAACTCGACCTGCTCATCCGACAGCGGCGGGGCCATCGAAATCCAGCCGCCAGGGAAGGCTTTGTTCTCATAAAGAACCGTGCCGGCCTCTTCCTTTTCCTCACCGGTATAGCCATCCAGCAGCGAGGCGATGTATTCCGCGCCACCCATACCTTTGACTAGCTGGTTGATGCCCAGACCGTAGGGCCCGTGGAAGCCCGCGCGGGCCTTGGCCATCAAGCTGAGGTCCGGCGCGCCAACACCGTCATTGGCTGGGAAGTGGTCGGTCGGAATGGCCGGACGGAAATCATCCAGCTCGGGATCGAACACTTCGAAGTTGCCCGCCGCATAGGCGATCACTTCTTCTTCCGAATAGCCCAGCGCTTCCAGATCCCGCAGAGGCACATAGCGCAGGCCGTGGCAGGCCGCGCAGACCTCGGTATAGATCTGAAGACCACGTTGCAGCTGGTTCTGATCCCAGGTCCCGAACGGGCCCTCGAACGAGAACTGGAAGTCCTCGATATGCTGCTCACCGCCACCTGCCGCAAAGGTCGAGGCGGGCGCAAGGGCCAAGGCAAACGCGGCACCGATTGCAAGTTTCTTGAACATGATTCCGGTCCCTCTTCTTACTCGGCCGGCGTGGCGTCGGCATCAGCCTTGCCATAATGCGCGTTGAAGTCTTCTTCGATGGTCTCGGGCTGCGCCTCGGGCTTCTCGATCACGCCAAGGATCGGCAGGATCACGAAGAAATAGGCGAACCAATAAGCCGACGCGATCAGCGAGAAGGTCGCATAGGGCTCCTCGGCGGGCATCGCACCCAGCCACATCAGGGCAAAGAAATCGATGACCAGCAGGTAGAACCACCATTTGAACATCGGACGGTACTTGCCCGACCGCACGCTCGAGGTATCCAGCCACGGTGCCAGCGCCATCGCCAGGATGGCACCGAACATCGCGATCACACCAAAGAACTTGGCGTCGATGATGCCACCAGTGATGAAGCTGGCGAATTGCACAACCCAGACCTCACCGGTGAAGGCGCGCAAGATCGCGTAGAACGGCAGGAAGTACCATTCGGGCACGATGTGTGCAGGCGTGACCAGCGGGTTGGCCTCGATATAGTTATCGGGGTGGCCCAGATAGTTCGGCATAAAGCCCACAATCGCCCAGAACACCACGAGGATCACGGCCAGCGCAAACAGGTCCTTGATCACGAAGTAGGGCCAGAAGGGCAGCGTGTCTTTCTCGGCCTCGGCTTTCGAGCCACGGCGCACTTCAACACCTGTCGGGTTGTTGTTGCCAGTGGTGTGGAAGGCCCAGATATGCACGATGACCAGCGCCGCAATCACGAACGGCAGCAGGTAGTGCAGCGAGAAGAAGCGGTTCAGCGTGGCGTTGTCCACCGCGGGTCCGCCCAGCAGCCAGGTCTGGATCGCGTCACCAACAAAGGGGATCGCGCCAAACAGGCCGGTGATCACGGTCGCACCCCAGAAGGACATCTGGCCCCAAGGCAGAACATAACCCATGAAGGCGGTGCCCATCATCATCAGGTAAATCAGCATCCCGACGATCCACGTGATCTCACGCGGGGCTTTGTACGAGCCGTAGAACAGGCCACGGAAGATGTGGATGTAAACCGCAACAAAGAACAGCGACGCGCCGTTCATGTGCAGATAGCGCAGCATATAGCCGCCATTCACGTTGCGCATGATGTGTTCGATGCTGGCAAAGGCCAGATCAACATGCGGGGTATAGTGCATCACCAGAACGATACCGGTGACGATTTGCAGCGCCAGGCAGAACGCCAGGACGATGCCCCAGATCCACCACCAGTTCAGGTTCTTGGGGGTGGGGATCATGATGGTGTCGTAAATCAGGCCGACAACGGGCAAGCGGCTGTTCAGCCACTTCTCGCCGTTTGTCTTCGGCTCGTAATGATCGTGGGGAATTCCGGACATCTGGGTCTCCCTTAGCCGAGTTTGATGGTGCTGTTGTCGACCCACTCGGCGGGCGGGACAGGCAGGTTTTCAGGCGCGGGGCCTTTGCGGATACGACCGGCAAGGTCATAGTGCGAGCCGTGGCAGGGGCAGAACCAGCCGCCAAAATCACCGGCATCGCCCAGCGGCACACAGCCGAGGTGGGTGCAGACACCCATCTGAACGATCCACGCGCCGGGCGCTTCGCCCTCGGGCGAGGGCATCACGCGGTTGGCGTCGGTCGCAGGCGCATCCGCCGGCTGGTTGAAGTTGCGGGCCAGCGGATCTGGCAGCGCATCGACACCTTCGGCATCCTGCTCTTGCGCCTTCTGGATTTCGGCACCGGTGCGGTGACGGATAAAGACGGGTTTACCCAGCCATTTCACGGTCAGCTGCGTACCCGGCTCGACCCCGCTGACATCCACGCGGATCGACGACAGCGCTTGAACGTCTGCCGATGGGTTCATTTGATTCACCAGGGGCCAAACGGCTGCCCCCGTCGCAACGACACCTGCGCCGCCAGCGACGTAGTAGAGGAAATCTCTGCGGGTGCCTTCGTGGTCTTCTGCGTGGGACACGAGGTTTTCTCCGATTCCGACGCCCGGGGTTTCGGGCAAACATGCATAAGCACCGCATCAAAGCGGCATCATATCGCGGCTATCTAGCCGGGAGAAATCGGTTCGTCCAGCGGTCAAAGGCGCGCACTACGCCGCATCCGGGCATTCATGTCACTACGAAGGGGTGAAATTTCAAGTTCTGCGCCCGGTTTCGGCGGTGGACCCCACAAAAACCACCGAATCATCCGGCAGATGATTCGGCACGTGCCTACCGGCGACGCCGCATCTTTCATCCGGCAATCGCGGGGCCTTAAAAATGGCGCGGTGTCGCCCAGGTCTCGTCACGGATTTGCCAGCGTGTTTTCAATTTTCAGACGAAGAAGGGCCTCGTAAATAACTAGTCCAAAATAGATATTTCACGGGTCCCGGTTCCCTCCAGATTTCTGTTGCACTTTATGCGCGAGCCGTCCAACCCGATCCGCAACTCCAACTCGCAACACGGGAAAAGCCATGTCAAAGATCACAGCCATCGCCGCGCTGCTTGCGCTCGTCACATCCGGTCATGCTCAGGCCGCAGGCGACCCCGCGAAAGGCGAAAAGCTCTATAATCGCTGTTCCTCCTGCCACGCGATCATCAAGGACGGTGAGGTTCTGGTCAAAGGCGGCATCACAGGCCCGAATCTCTATGGGGTGGTCGGGCGCACAGCTGGCACCGAATATGACTACCTGAACGGCAGTGAACGCCTGCCTGTTGGCATGTTCACCGACGACATGATCCGCGCGGGCGCAGAAGGGCTGGTCTGGACCGAAGAAAACATCGCGGCCTATTCCAAAGACCCGATCGGGTTCATCAAGGATTATCTCGACGACGAGAAGGCCCGCCCGAACATGAGCGTCAAGCTGAAGAAAGGGGCCGAGGATATCGCGGCCTATCTGGTCACGTTCAGCGACCAATAAGCCCGAACCACCGGGCGACGATCAAAGGTCGCGCATCAGCGCGGCCAATTGCCCGATCTCCGATCCGATGCCACTGGCATCAACCTGATCCGCCGCCGCTTGCCGCACCGCATCCGGTTTGTTCTGGCTCAGCTTCCAGGTGCCCTGAATATCCCCGATCACCAGACGGCAAGGCACGATCATCCGCATCATCCTGTCCAGCGCCTCTGCGGTCATCTTGCGCGTCATCCAGGGCGGCTTAGGCAGCAGACGGTTCTCAAACGCCGCGGACTGCCGATCCAGCAACGCCCTCAACTCCTCTGCGGGCCGCAATTCCAAACGGCCTGCCAGATGCACCGCCACATAGTTCCAGGTGGGCACCTGGTCCTCGATCCCGTACCAGTCGGGCGAGACATAGCTATCAGGCCCCGACACCGCGATCCGCGCAGGCTGGGCCTGCTGCAGCGCCCGTACAATCGGATTCGACCGCACCAGATGCAGTTCGGCCAGCGTTGCATCCTCGCTCAGCAGAAACGGCACATGGCTCAACAATGGCGCCTCGGTGCCAGAGACGGCCAACACACCAAAACCCCGGTCGCGGGCAAAGGCGATATGACGCGCGCGGTCCTCGGCGCGGAAGGCAGGGTTGGGGTGCATCGGCGGTCCTCCTGTCAAATCTCTTGCAGAGCACAGCGGTCCTTGGCAAGGTCCGTTCTGTTCTCAGGGCGGGGCGAAATTCCCCACCGGCGGTATGCGGGCTGCGACCCGTAAGCCCGCGAGCGGCTTCGGATCATCCGAGGTGTCAGCAGATCTGGTGAGACGCCAGAGCCGACGGTCATAGTCCGGATGAAAGAGAACGTGCAGCGCGTCGCACAGCGGCGCGTCTGCCCGTGATCGCCTTGGGTGACGTGTCTGTTGCGAAAGGAGATCAC
This sequence comes from Ruegeria sp. AD2(2025), assembly GCF_056542385.1. NCBI lineage: Bacteria > Pseudomonadati > Pseudomonadota > Alphaproteobacteria > Rhodobacterales > Roseobacteraceae > Ruegeria > Ruegeria sp. AD2(2025). The sequence goes on along the minus strand of NZ_JBQFZS010000003.1, from coordinate 84,287 downwards.
CATGACACACACCCGCTATGCTTTCATCAAAGCCAACTGGCATTCCGACATCGTTGACCGCGCGCTGGATGGGTTCCTAGAACTCATCCCCGCCGACCAGATCGACGTCTTTGACGTCCCGGGCGCGTTCGAGATGCCTCTTCTGGCCCGCGATCTGGCCCAAACCGGACGCTACGCCGCGGTCGCCTGCGCCGCCTTTGTGGTGGATGGCGGCATCTACCGCCATGATTTCGTGGCTCAAGCCGTGGTCGACGGCCTGATGCGCGCGGGGCTCGACACCGGCATACCCATACTGTCGGTCTCGCTGACCCCGCACCAGTATCAGGAAACCGACCACCACAACGCCATCTACCGCGATCATTTCGTGCAAAAAGGCCGCGAGGCCGCGCAAGCTGCGCTCAGCATCACAAGAACCCGGCTGGCCCTGAAAGCGGCCTGATCCTTCTTCTGTTCAAAAATACTTCGGGGGAGTCGCGCCTGCGCGACGGGGGCAGCGCCCCCTCCCCCGCTTTCCACATGCAAATCCACTTGAGGCCAAGGGCTCTCCCCGCTAATCACAACCCCGCAAAGGAGCACGCCCCATGTCGATGAACAGTTTCGGACATCTCTTCCGCGTCACCACCTGGGGCGAAAGCCACGGGCCCGCCTTGGGCGCGACGGTGGATGGCTGCCCTCCGGGCGTAACAATCGACGAAGCGACGATCCAGCACTGGCTGGACAAGCGCAAACCGGGGCAGAACAAGTTCACCACCCAGCGGCGTGAACCCGATCAGGTGAAAATCCTGTCCGGCGTGTTCGAGGGCCAGACCACCGGAACCCCGGTCCAACTGATGATCGAGAACACCGATCAGCGCTCGAAAGACTACGGCGATATCATGGACAAGTTCCGTCCGGGCCACGCGGATATCACCTACTGGCAGAAATACGGTATCCGCGACTATCGCGGTGGCGGGCGCAGCTCGGCCCGTGAAACCGCATCCCGCGTCGCCGCTGGCGGGCTGGCCCGCGAGGCCATCAAACAGATCGCGCCGAATGTGCAGATCACCGGCTATATGACGCAGATTGGCCCGCACAAGATTGATCGCGCCAATTTCGACTGGTCGCAGATCGAACAGAACCCCTTCTGGACCCCAGATGCCCAGGCCGCCAAGAACTGGGCCGCTTATTTGGACGACCTGCGCAAATCCGGCAACTCGGTCGGTGCCGTGGTCGAGGTCGTGGCCCGCGGCGTTCCCGCCGGGATCGGTGCGCCGGTTTACGCCAAGTTAGACACTGATCTGGCCTCCGCGATGATGTCGATCAACGCGGTCAAAGGCGTCGAGATCGGCGAGGGCATGGCCGCCGCCGAACTGACCGGAGAGGCCAACGCAGACGAGATTTTCATGGGCCAGAACGGCCCGCAATACAGCTCAAACCACGCGGGCGGCATTCTGGGCGGCATCTCGACCGGGCAGGATGTCGTGGTGCGCTTTGCGGTCAAACCGACCTCATCGATCCTGACCACCCGCAAGACCATCACCAAGTCCGGCGAAGAGACCGAGATCATCACCAAGGGCCGCCACGACCCTTGCGTCGGCATCCGCGCCGTGCCGGTCGGTGAGGCGATGATGGCCTGCGTGATCCTCGATCACCTGCTGCTGCATCGCGGTCAGATCGGCGAGAATCGTGGGCATATCGGCTGATCTGCGCACCCGCCTGCGCGGCATTGTTGCCCAGCGGATGGAAACCGATCCGGCGCATGATCTTGCGCATCTGGACCGGGTCTGGATCAACGCGCAGGCCATTGCGGATGCAGATACCGACAGGGCGGTTCTGCTGGCGGCCAGCTATCTGCATGATCTGGTGAACCTGCCCAAGAACGACCCTGAAAACCATCTGGCCTCACGGCAATCTGCGGTGAAATCAGAGCCTATTCTGCGGGAACTGGGCTATTCATCGGCCGGCATCGCTGCCGCGCAACACGCGATTGAAGCGCATAGTTTCTCGGCCCAGATCCCCCCGGAAACGCCCGAGGCCCGCATTCTGCGCGACGCAGACCGTCTGGACGCGTTGGGCGCGGTCGGGATCGCGCGTACTTTTTCGGTAGCAGGCGCGCTGGGGCGAGCACTTTACGATTCTGCAGATCCTTTTGCCGAGAACCGCCCGCTGGATGATCTGCGTTACTCGATCGATCACTGGAAGGTGAAACTGCTGACGCTGCCCGGAGACATGCTGACCGATGCGGGGCGGGCCATGGCGCAGGACCGGGTGGATGTCATGCTGCGGTTTCTGGAGCAATTCGCCCGGGAAATCGCGGCCACGCTGCCAGCGGATTGGAAAGCCCCCTAGCCAACCGTTGATCTTTTGGCCGTAAAAGCGCAGGTTCGCGCCAATGGCAAAACCCTTAACATCGCATCGACCCGTCCTGGCCGTGGTCCTGAAGCTGTGTGCCTTGTTCCTGTTCACCTCGATGGGTGCGCTGGTCAAGGCGCTGTCGGCCGAGTTCCCGCCGGGCCAGATGGTGTTCTTCCGGTCTCTGTTTGCGATTCCCGTCATCATCGGCTGGCTGCTCTTGCGCGGGGAACTGGCGCAGGGCTTTGTGGTGAGGAAACCCATGGGCCATTTCTGGCGCGGCGTTCTTGGGACCAGCGCCATGGGCCTGACCTTCACCGGCCTCAGCCTGCTGCCGCTGCCCGAGGTGACCGCGATCGGCTATGCCACGCCGATCTTCACCCTGATCCTTGCCGCCGTAATGCTGGGCGAGCGTATCCGGTTGATCCGCATCGGCGCGGTGGCCATCGGCCTACTTGGGGTACTGATCATGATCTGGCCCAGATTGGGGGGCAACAACATCGAGGCTACGGCCACTATCGGCGCGCTCTGCGTGCTGGCGGCGACCATCGCGCGCGCTTTTGTGCAGATTCACATCCGCCAGCTGGTGCAGGTCGACCACCCCGCCGCCATCGTGTTCTATTTCTCCCTGACCGCCACGCTGCTGTCGGGGCTGACCGCGTTCTGGGGCTGGACGATGCCGAACTGGCAGCACGCCGCCACGCTGATCGCCATGGGCCTGACCGGGGGTGTGGCGCAAATCCTTGTCACCTCGTCCTATCGGTTCGGGCAGGCGTCGATGCTGGCGCCCTATGATTACACCACGATGCTGTTTGCCATCGTTATCGGTTATGTCTGGTTCGACGAATTGCCGACTCTGGTGATGCTGGCGGGGGCGGCGCTGGTGATCGCGGGCAATGTGCTGGTGATCCTGCGCGAACGGCAACTGGGGCTGGAACGCGGCAAGGCGCGGTCGGTCACCGATCCCAAAGGCTGATCTTTACCTTTCCCGAACTTCGCTTACCTTGGGCCGGACAATCAACAGAGGTTTCCCGATGAGCGACGCGCAGGACCACAAGGAAAAGATGCAGAAGGTGCAGGCCCAGCACCGCAAGAAAGTGTCCGAGGCCGTTGATCCCGGCCGCGGTCTGGTGCTGATCAACACCGGCAAGGGCAAGGGCAAATCCTCGGCCGCGTTCGGCGTGGTGATCCGGGCGCTGGGCTGGGGTCAGAAGGTCGCCGTGGTGCAGTTCATCAAGGGCAAGTGGAAAACCGGCGAGCGGCGGTTCTTCGAGGACCGCGATCTGGTCACATGGCACACGATGGGCGAAGGGTTCACCTGGGACACACAGGACCGCGAGCGCGACATCGCTGCCGCCAACGCCGCCTTTGACAAGGCCCGCGCGCTGATGGAGAGCGGAGAGTATGATCTGGTCGTTCTCGACGAGATTAACATCGCGCTGCGTTACGAGTACCTCTCGGTCGCGCAGGTGATCGACGGGCTGAAGGCCCGCTCGGACAAGACCAGCGTGTTTCTTACAGGGCGCGATGCACCACAGGACTTGCGCGATTACGCCGATCTTGTGACGGAAATGACCGAAGAGAAGCACCCGTTTCAGGCCGGGATCAAGGCGCAGCGCGGGGTGGATTTCTAACCTTTCGATCCGTCTTTTGCGGCTGGATCTGTCGACGGTTTCTGGTGATCGCGCCTGCGGCAGCGTTCGGCGTCACAGGTCTTGTGATCCAGATAGGCCGCAACGTCCAAGGCCAGCCCATCGCAATCGCAGGACGTGCAGCAGGGATCAGCCAGCAGTTCTTCGAAACGGTCGCGCAAGCGGGCCTCCTTAGGGTCGTTTCCGGGGCGGTGGCGGGCCGTCACGCGTCATTGCTAAGCCTACTGACCGCCCCGAAAGCCGGGGCTTGATGCCGGGGCATCTGGCGTTGCGTTATATCTGATTGTTTTTGTCGGAATTTTCAAGGGTGAAGTTTCAGCACCAAAAAAGCCGGTATTAGTGCCAAATGATGAGCCGCGCGTGGGCAACGCGCGGCTCGAAACAACGACGGGCAGTGTATGGGATGGCTCACGCCGCCGCTGTTTGCTCGGGCGCGCTCAGCGAGATCACGGCCACCACGGCGGCACCGTTCAGCCAGTAGAACCACGCATCCAGACCCGAAAAGCCGAACAGGCTGGGTGTCAGCAGGAACACGATGCCCACGGTCAGATCCACGGCCAGATGGAACTTATAGGGCAGGACGCGCCAAATCCCCAGATGGTGATCGGTCAGCACGGTCAGCACAAAAGCCGCAACGCCGGTGGCAACCGACAGCCACAGCGCCAGCGGGTTGGATTGACCCAGCCCCAGCAGAAACGGCAGCCCCATCAGCGCAAAGGCGACGGGATAATCGAGATACGCATGGACCGAGCGGGTGACGAAACGCAGGGACATCAGAACTTCCTTTCCTGAAACAGTGATACCCCAAAGATAGGCCCGGATTCGGGACCCGTGCAGGCCAGATCGTTTCAGAGATATTGCCGATCGTTCAGAAGTTCCGGCGGATCAATGCATCGCCCGGTACGCGGCGGGCGACAGGCCGACCTGTTTCTTGAAGACGCGCGAAAAGGCGGCCTCGGACGCATAGCCGACCTCGGCCGCCGCATCGGCCACGTTCCAGCGGCTTTCGGTCAGCCCGTGGCAGGCGATCTGCATCCGCCAGTCGGTCAGGTATTGCATCGGCGTGGTGCCCATCTTCTCGGCAAAAAGCTGGGCAAAGGCGGTGCGCGACATCCCCGCCTCACGCGCGAGGGTCGCCACGCTCCAATCCTCGGCCGGGGACTGGTGAAACGCAGTCAGCGCGCGCGAGATGCGGGGGTCGGCAAACCCGGCCAGCGCCGCGCCGTCGGGGCTTTGGTGTTCCAGATAGGCGCGGATGGCCTGCGCAAACAGCACTTCGGACAGTTTCAGCGCGATCAGGTCGCCGCCGATGCGCGCGCCCGATACCTCGGATCCGATCATACGCAACGTGGCCTCGATCCAGGCGCCGGCCTCTTCGCCGTAATTCTCAATCAGAATATAGGGCGGCAGGCGGTCGATCAGCATATGCCCGGTGCCGCCGCGCCCCGCCGGACCGGTGAACGAGAAATGGCCACAGATCAGCTGCGTATCGCGCTCTTCTTCGTTGCCGCCATAGATCAGAACGCCATCCCCGTTATAACCCGCCAGTTCCAGCACCTGTTCCAGCGGCAGGGCATCGACGGGCTTGACCTCGTTGCACAGCAGGGCATGGGCCGCTCCGTGGGGGATCAGGATCAGATCACCCTGCCGCAGGCGCAGGGTCTCGCCCGTGGTCGAGATATATACTTTCATCTCGCCGCGCTGGACGAAATGAAACCGCGCCACGTTTTCGAACGCAGGCACCTGAATGCCGAAGGGCGGCGTGAAGGAGGTGCGGAAATAGAACGTGCCCCGCAGGGACAGACGGGTGAGGATATCGCTGAGAAGGTCCAACATGGGCGTCATGTTAGGCGTTTCCGTGCGTTCGTCCAGCCAGCGGGACGCTCTGCACGTAAAATTGCACGGGCTGCAACAAGAACCCCCGCCGGGGCGGGGGTTCGTTGGTCAGGCGCGGACCAGCTTTTCGTAGTCTTCGGCGATCTCACGGGTCAGGTCGCCGACCTCGAACGTATAGTCACCGATCTGCCCGACCGGCGTGACCTCGGCGGCGGTGCCGGTCAGCCAGCATTGTTCGAAATCGGCCATCTCTTCCGGTTTGATACGGCGTTCGTGGACGGTGATGCCCTTGTCTTTCAGCATCCCGATCACCGTTTGGCGGGTGATGCCGTTCAGGAAGCAATCGGCCAGCGGGGTATGCACCTCTCCATCCTTGACGAAGAACACGTTCGCGCCGGTCGCCTCGGCCACATTGCCGTTGAAATCCATGAACAGCGCGTCCGAGCAGCCCTTAGCCTCGGCCTTGTGCTTCGAGATGGTGCAGATCATGTAAAGGCCCGCCGCCTTGGCGTGAACCGGGATGGTCTCGGGGCTGGGGCGTTTCCATTCTGCAATGTCCAGCTTGGCCCCCTGCATCTTGGCGTCGCCGTAATAGGCCCCCCACGGCCAGACCGCGATGGCCATCCGCACCGGGTTCTTGGCAGACGCGACACCCATATCCTCGCCCGAGCCGCGCCAGACCAGCACGCGAACATAGGCGTCCTGCAACCCGCTGGCTTTCAGCGCCTCGTCCTTGGCGGCTTCGATCTGGTCCACGTCATAGGGCATCGGCATGTCCAGCGCCTCGGCCGAGGCGATCAGACGCTCGGAATGTTCGCGGCTTTTGAAGATCTTGCCGTTATAGGCGCGCTCACCCTCGAACACGGATGAGGCATAGTGCATCGCGTGCGACAGGATGTGCACGTTGGCCTCGCGCCAGGGGACAAGCTCTCCATCCATCCAGATGACACCGTCACGATCATCATATCCCGCCATGCGAACCTCCTGCGCCGGGTTAGATTTACAATTATTGCGCAAATTAAGTCCGATCTGGTCATAAAATTGCGCAAATTCTGCGATTCGATACCTGTTCGCTCTTGGAATGTCAACAACACTGACATAAACTCGGGCGCAGCAACACATGAGGCCCATCATGTCCGACACCCGGCCTGCCCCGGTTTTTGGCGGCGAAAGTCTTTTGTTTCTGACGGATGAGCAGCTTCGTCAGGGGATCGAGGCGATGTTTTTCGCCTATCGCGGCTTTACCGCCGACCCTGACCGCATTCTGGCCGAGATGGCCTATGGCCGCGCCCATCACCGGGCAATTCACTTCATCAACCGCGCGCCGGGCACGACAGTCAATAATCTGCTGGCGATCCTGGGGGTGACGAAACAGTCTCTGAACCGAGTATTGCGGGCGCTAATCGAGGACGGGTTGGTCGAAAGCCGGGTGGGAACGGTGGACAAACGCGAACGACACCTATTTCTGACTCAGAAGGGCAGCGCGCTGGAGGCCACCCTGTCGGACGCCCAGCGCGCCCGGATGCGCGCCGCCTACAAGGATGCGGGCCCCGAGGCGGTGGCCGGGTTTCGCAAAGTGCTTGAAGCGATGATGGATGCTGATATGCGTCGTGCATATACCAAACTGCGGGATACCACCTCATGAGCGATATGGACGCCCATCTGCTGATCGTCGACGATGATGAACGCATCCGCGACCTGCTCAAGAAGTTCCTGATGCGCAGCGGCTTTCTGGTGACGGCCGCGCGGGATGCGGCCCATGCGCGACGGGTGCTGTCGGGGCTGGATTTCGACTTGATCGTGCTGGATGTGATGATGCCGGGCGAGGACGGGGTCAGCCTGACCCGCGCCTTGCGCGACAGCAACGCAACGCCGATCCTGCTGCTGACCGCCAAGGGCGAGACCGAGCATCGCATCGCGGGGCTTGAGGCCGGGGCGGATGATTATCTGGCCAAACCGTTCGAGCCCAAAGAGTTGCTGTTGCGGATCAATGCGATCCTGCGGCGGATGCCCGAGACCCCGGCGCAGGAGACCGCGGCCAAGATCCTGACTCTGGGGCCCATCCGGTATGACATCGAGCGCGGAGAGATGTGGCAGGGCGAGGATCCGGTGCGTCTGACCGCGACCGAGAGCCAGTTGATGAAGATTTTCTCGGCCCGGCCCGGCGAGCCGATCAGCCGCGCCAAGCTGGTTGAGGATCTGGGCCGCGACAAGGGGCAGGCGCAGGAACGGGCGGTGGATGTGCAGATCACCCGTCTGCGGCGCAAGATCGAGCAGGACCCCAAGCAACCCCGCTATTTGCAGACCGTTCGGGGCGCGGGGTATATGCTGGCGCCTGATTGATTTGCCGCTGCGCGGCGATTCTTGCCTTCGGCGAGGATATTTTTAGCCAGATGAAGAGGGGATCCCGATGGCAACCGCGCTTTTGACCCATGCCGATTGTCTGGGCCATGTGACACCGGATGGACATCCCGAGCGGGTGGCGCGGTTGGAACATGTGTTGCATGCGCTGGAAGGATTGGACCTGAAGCGCGTCACCGCCCCGTTGGCCGCCGAGGACGATCTGTTGCGGGTGCATCCGCAGAGCCATATCGACGAGATACGGCGCAGCAGGCCGGTTGACGGGTTCACGCAGATTGATGGCGATACGTTTATGTCACCGGGCTCGGTCGATGCGGCTTATCGCGCGGCGGGGGCGGCAGTGCGGGCGGTGGATCTTGTACTGGGCGGAGACGTGCAGAATGCGTTCTGTGCCATTCGTCCACCGGGGCATCATGCGGAATCCGAGACGGCGATGGGGTTCTGCCTGTTCGGCAATGCCGCGCTGGCCGCGAAACATGCGCTGGATCACCATGGGCTGAGTCGCGTGGCGGTGGTCGATTTCGATGTGCATCATGGCAATGGCACGCAGGACCTGTTGTGGGATGAGGCCCGCGCGCTGGTGATCACCAGCCAGCAGATGCCGCTGTGGCCCGGGTCGGGGCGACCGGATGAGACCGGGGTGCATGACACTGTTCTGAATATCCCTCTGGCCCCCGGCACCGGCGGGGCCGAGATGCGGGCCGTCTACGCGGCGCAGGCCTTTCCGCGTCTGCGGGCTTTCCGGCCCGAGTTGATCATTGTCTCGGCCGGCTTCGATGCGCATCAGGACGATCCGTTGGCCAATCTCAACTGGTCCACCGGCGATTTTGCCTGGCTGACCGCCGAGCTGTGTAAGATCGCCGATGAGATGTGTGAGGGCCGTATCGTCTCGACTCTGGAAGGCGGGTATGATCTGAACGCGCTGGCCGAGGCGTCCCGCGCCCATGTAGAAGAACTGATGAAGGCAGCCCGATGACCGATACTCCCGTAGATCAGATGACATTTGAACAGGCGATGAAAGAGCTTGAGGCCGTGGTCGGCCAGTTGGAACGCGGCGATGTGGCTCTGGATCAGTCGATTGCCTTGTACGAGCGCGGCGCGGCGCTGAAGAAGCGCTGTGAAGATGAGTTGAAGCGGGCCGAGGAAAAGGTGGCCGCAATCACTCTGGATGCCGGAGGGCAGCCGACCGGGACGACACCTGTCGACGGTCAGTAAATGTTTCGTGAGCAACTGGCGCAGGATGCGGCGCGGATTCAGGATCACTTTGATCTGGTTCTGGGGGCGTTTGACGATCTGGATGTGACGCGCGCGATGGCTTATGCCGCGCAAGGCGGCAAGCGGCTGCGCGGGTTTCTGGTGCTGGAAAGCGCGCGACTGCATGATGTTGACGGGACCCGCGCGATCTGGCTTGCCGCAGGGATCGAGGCGCTGCACGCCTATTCGCTGGTGCATGACGATCTGCCCTGCATGGATGATGACGACCTGCGGCGCGGACGGCCCACCGTGCATGTGAAATGGGATCAGGGCACCGCTGTTCTGGCGGGTGATGCGCTGCAGACGCTGGCCTTTGAGCTTTGCACCCGGCCCCAGGTCGGGGACGCTGAAATACGTGCCGAACTGGCTCTGACATTGGCCAAGGCGAGCGGTGCGCAGGGCATGGTGTTGGGGCAGGCGCTGGATATTGCGGCAGAAACGGCGGCAGCGCCGCTGACGCTGGAGCAGATTACACGGCTTCAGGCCGGGAAGACCGGTGCGCTGATCGAATGGGCGGCCTGCGCGGGCGCGCGGCTGGCACAGGTCGATCCGGAACCGTTGCGCCAATATGCCCAAGCTCTTGGCCTTGCCTTTCAGATCGCCGATGACATTCTGGATGTTGAGGGCGATGCCGAAAAGGCCGGAAAGCGGCTGCAGAAGGATGCCGATGCGGGCAAGGCGACCTTTGTTTCGCTGCTGGGTTTGGATGCGGCGCGGACCCGTGCCACGGAACTGGTCGACGAAGCCTGCGCTGCGCTGGACACCTATGGCGCGCGCGCCGAAACCTTGAAGGACGCCGCCCGCTTCGTTATTGCCCGGGACAGCTAAGCCAGGAACGCCATATGTCTGACCGCCCGAATACGCCTCTGCTGGACCTTGTGAACCGCCCTGCGGACCTCAAGCAGTTTTCGGACGCGCAGTTGCATCAGGTGGCGCAGGAGTTGCGGGCCGAGACGATCTCGGCTGTCTCCGTCACTGGCGGGCATCTGGGGGCGGGTCTAGGCGTGGTGGAACTGACCACGGCGCTTCATGCGGTGTTCGATACGCCGCGGGACAAGATCATCTGGGATGTCGGCCACCAGTGTTATCCGCACAAAATCCTGACCGAACGGCGGGATCGTATCCGTACCCTGCGGATGAAGGACGGCCTCAGCGGTTTCACAAAGCGCAGCGAGAGCCCTTATGACCCGTTTGGCGCGGCCCATTCCAGCACCTCGATCAGTGCGGCGCTGGGGTTTGCCGTGGCGCGCGATCTGGGCGGTGTGACGCCCGAGGGGTTGGGGGATGCGATTGCGGTGATCGGCGATGGCTCGATGTCGGCGGGCATGGCCTTTGAGGCGATGAACAATGCAGGCCATCTGAAGAAGCGCCTGATCGTGATCCTCAACGACAATGAAATGAGCATTGCGCCCCCCGTAGGCGCGCTGTCCAACTACCTGTCGCGCATCTATGCCGAGGAACCGTTTCACGAGCTGAAGGCCGCCGCCAAGGGCGCGGTGTCGCTGCTGCCCCAACCGTTCCGCGAAGGGGCCAAGCGCGCCAAGGAGATGCTAAAAGGCATGGCCATGGGCGGCACCCTGTTTGAAGAGCTGGGTTTTTCCTATCTGGGCCCCATCGACGGGCATGATCTGGACCAGTTGCTGCCGGTGCTGCGGGCGGTCAAGGCGAAGGCGACCGGGCCGATCCTGATCCATGTGCTGACCAAGAAGGGCAAGGGCTATGCCCCCGCCGAGCAGGCCCGCGACAAGGGCCATGCGACCGCCAAATTCGATGTGGTGACGGGTGAGCAGAAAAAGGCACCCTCTAACGCGCCGTCCTATACGTCTGTCTTTGGCAAGACGCTGGTCGAGGAAGCGGCGCGCGATGACAAGATCGTGGCCGTCACCGCCGCAATGCCGGATGGCACCGGGCTGAACCTGTTTGCCGAGCGCTACCCGTCGCGTTGTTTCGACGTGGCGATTGCGGAACAGCATGGGGTGACCTTCTCGGCGGCGCTTGCTGCAGGCGGGATGAAGCCCTTCTGCGCGATGTATTCGACCTTCTTGCAACGCGGGTACGATCAGGTGGTGCATGATGTGGCGATCCAGCGCCTGCCGGTGCGCTTTGCCATCGACCGCGCGGGGCTGGTGGGGGCAGATGGGGCTACCCATGCGGGCTCGTTCGACATCGCCTATCTGGCCAATCTGCCGGGCATGGTGGTGATGGCCGCCGCCGATGAGGCAGAACTGATGCATATGGTCGTCACCGCCGTGGCCCATGATGACGGCCCCATCGCGTTCCGCTATCCGCGGGGCGAGGGCGTGGGCGTCGACCTGCCCGAACGTGGCGAGGTGCTTGAGATCGGCAAGGGCCGGATCATCCAGACCGGCGCACGGGTGGCGCTGTTGTCCTTCGGCACCCGTCTGGCCGAAGTGCAAAAGGCGGCCGAGGCTCTGTCAGCCCGCGGCATCACCCCCACCATTGCCGATGCGCGCTTTGCCAAGCCGCTGGATCGGGACCTGATCCTTGATCTGGCCGCGAACCATGAGGCGCTGATCACCATCGAAGAGGGCGCTGTGGGCGGGTTCGGCAGCCATGTGGCGCAGCTCTTGGCGGATGAGGGCGTCTTTGATGCGGGGTTGAAATACCGCTCGATGGTGCTGCCGGATATCTTCATCGACCAGGCCAGCCCCGCGGATATGTACGCGGTCGCGGGCATGAATGCGGAACAGATCGAGGCCAAGGTGCTCTCGGTTCTGGGTGTCACGACCATCGGCGAAAAACGCGCCTAGGCGGTGCCGGGGCCGATTCCCGGATTGGTGTGAGGCGTTGAAAACACCCGGAAATACGTATTTTCGACTCACCATTATGCAAACCTGCCTGAAAAATAAACTTTTTCAGAAATGACATAAGTCAAGTAGCAGCCTTCCCACCTGCGCTAACAGCAGACTCGGGGTGCATCCAACCACCGCCCCACCGCACAAGGTCGCAAGCGTATGAGTAAGCTAGCCAGCCGCCGCGCATTTCTACGGGGAGAAGTGCTGCGGTCCGACAAGGCATCCATCTACCCCCCGGGGGCAGAGCCTGATTTTACCGGGCTGTGTACGCAGTGCGACGAATGCCGCGAGGCCTGCCCCGAGGATATCATCACCTTCGACGCGCAAGGCTGGCCCGTGGTTCAGCTCGAAGCGGGTCCCTGCACCTTTTGCGGCGATTGCGTCAGCGCCTGCCCCACCGGCGCGCTCAACGCCGATCTGATGGCGGACTGGCCATGGCGCGCCAAGGTGTCCGCCTCGTGCCTGTCGATGAACCGTGTCAGCTGCCGCGTCTGTCAGGACGTTTGCGACCACAACGCCATCCGGTTCCGTCTTCAGACAGGCGGCCGCGCCGAACCCGTTCTGGACACCGACAACTGCACCGGATGCGGAGCCTGCGCCAGCGCCTGCCCCGCCGGATCGGTCAGCTTTGAACGCCACACCCCACCCGCACCGGAGGTTGCCTTATGAACATCTGTGGATGCCTCGTGCATGTGACCCCCGAAACCACCCAAAGCGCGCAGGACGCGATCGCGCGTACGAACGGGGCCGAAGTTCACGCGGCGGCCGAGGATGGCCGCCTTGTTGTCGTGGTCGAGGATACGCCGGAAAAACTGGCGTCCGAGACGATCATGGATCTGCACCAGATCCCGGGCGTGATCTCTCTGTCCCTGACCTATCACCATTTCGAAGACCTTGCGGAGACCCGTCCGCACCTCAACGCTTCCCGCCAGATATAAAGCCGGAGACCCATGTCATGACCATCTCTGAATCCCGCCGGACATTCCTGAAATCAACCGCGGCCGCCGCGACGGCCTCAGCCGCCGGTCTGCCGCTTGCGACCGGGCAGGCCAACGCGCAGATCGGCAACCCGGATATCCGCTGGGACAAGGCCGCGTGCCGGTTCTGCGGCACCGGCTGCTCGGTCCTGATCGGCACCAAGGACGGGCGCGTCGTCGCCACGCAGGGCGACCCGGACGCGCCGGTGAACCGGGGTCTGAACTGTATCAAGGGCTATTTCCTGTCCAAGATCATGTACGGCAAGGACCGCCTGACCACACCGATGCTGCGCAAATCCAACGGCCAGTACGACAAGAACGGCGAATTCGAGCCCGTTTCGTGGGACGAAGCCTTCGACGTCATGGCCGCCAAATGGAAAGAAGCGCTGGCCAAGAAAGGCCCGACAAGCGTGGGTATGTTCGGCTCGGGCCAGTGGACCGTCTGGGAAGGCTATGCCGCCGCCAAGATGATGAAGGCGGGCTTCCGCTCGAACAATATCGACCCCAACGCGCGGCACTGTATGGCCTCTGCCGTGGTGGGCTTTATCCGCACCTTCGGTATCGACGAGCCGATGGGCTGCTATGACGACCTTGAGCACGCGGATACCTTCGTGCTGTGGGGCTCGAACATGGCCGAGATGCACCCGATCCTGTGGTCGCGCCTGACCGACACGCGCCTGACCAAGCCGGGCTGCGAGGTGCATGTGCTATCGACCTATGAACACCGCTCGTTCGAGCTGGCCGATAATGGCATGATCTTTGCGCCGCAGACCGATCTGGCGATCCTGAACTATATCGCCAACTACATCATCCAGAACGGCGCGGTGAACGAGGAATTCGTCAAGAACCACGTCAACATCACCAAGACCGCCACCGATATCGGCTATGGCCTGCGCGACAATCACCCGCTGCAAGAGGCCGCCGAGAACCCCAATGTCGGCAAGATGGAACCGATCAGCTTCGAGGAATATGCCGAAGCGGTTTCGAAATACACGCTGGAATATACGTCCGAGCTGTCCGGCGTCCCCGCCGCCTCACTCGAACGTCTGGCCCAGCAATACGCCGATCCCAACCGCAAAGTGATGAGCCTGTGGACCATGGGCTTCAACCAGCACACCCGCGGATCGTGGGTGAACTCGCTGATGTATAACGTGCACCTGCTGGTGGGTAAGATCTCGGAACCCGGCAACTCGCCCTTCTCGCTGACCGGTCAGCCGTCGGCCTGCGGCACAGCGCGCGAGGTCGGCACCTTTGCCCACCGTCTGCCCGCCGACATGGTGGTGATGAACGACAAGCACCGCGAGATTTGCGAGAAAGCCTGGAACGTGCCCGCCGGCACTATCCCGGCCAAGCCCGGCTTCCACGCCGTGCTGCAGCACCGCAAACTGAAAGACGGCGACCTGAACGCCTATTGGGTACAGTGTACCAACAACATGCAGGCCGCGCCCAACATCAACGAAGAAGGCTATCCCGGCTACCGCAACCCCGAAAACTTCATCACCGTGTCGGACCCCTATCCGACCGTGACCGCGCTGTCGGCTGACCTGATCCTGCCCACCGCCATGTGGGTCGAGAAAGAAGGCGCCTATGGCAACGCGGAACGCCGCACACAGTTCTGGCGTCAGCAGGTCAAGGCCCCGGGCGAGGCCAAGTCGGATGTCTGGCAGGTCATGGAGTTCTCAAAACGCTTCACCGTCGAGGAAGTCTGGGGCGAGGAATTGCTGGCCACTATGCCCGAACATCGCGGCAAGACCATGTATGACGTGATCTTCGCCAACGGCACGATCGACAAATACCCGCTGTCGGAAACCGCCGAAGGGTTCGACAACGACGAATCCGAACACTTTGGCTATTACGTGCAGAAAGGCCTGTTCGAGGAATATGCCGAATTCGGGCGCGGCCATGCGCACGATCTGGCCCCGTTCGAGGTCTATCATCAGGCCCGCGGCCTGCGCTGGCCGGTCGTGGACGGCAAGGAAACGCTGTACCGCTTCCGCGAAGGCTATGACCCCTATGTCGAGGCCGGGGCGGGCGTGCAGTTCTATGGCAAGCCGGATGGCAAGGCGAACATCATCTTTGCGCCCTATGAACCGGCGGCCGAGGAGCCGGATGACGAATTCAATCTGTGGCTCTGCACCGGTCGTGTGCTGGAACACTGGCATTCGGGGTCGATGACCCGCCGGGTTCCCGAACTGCACCGCGCCTATCCGGCCGCCGTAGTCTACATGCATCCCGAAGACGCCAAGGAACGTGGTCTGCGCCGCGGTCAGGAGATCGTCCTGTCCACACGTCGGGGCGAGGTCAACAGCCGGGTCGAGACCCGGGGCCGCAACAAGGTGCCGCGCGGTCTGGTCTTCATGCCGTGGTTCGACGAAGGCCAGCTGACCAACAAGCTGACGCTGGACGCGACCTGCCCGCTGTCGAAAGAGACCGACTTCAAGAAATGCGCTTGTAAGATCGAGCGCGCGTAACGGGCAGACAAGGCAAAGGTTGTCCCCATGTCTCGTGTTGGCCCTCCCCTCTCGCCACAGCGGCGCCGGTTCCTGCAGGACTCGGCGCGCGCTGCGGGTGGCTGCGTTGCAGCCGGGTCGCTGCTGGCCTGGCTGGCGCGGGACGCACGGGCATTGCCCGCCGAGGCGCTGCGCCCCCCCGGAGCGCTGCCGGAAAAGGACTTCCTGTCCGCCTGTATCCGCTGTGGTCTGTGCGTGCGGGACTGCCCCTATAACACGCTGAAGCTGGCCGAACTGGGTGTCGATGCGGTTGCCACCGGCACCCCCTATTTCACGGCGCGCGACGTGCCCTGCGAGATGTGCGATGACATCCCCTGCGTCGCTGCCTGCCCCACCGGGGCGCTGGACCCCGGGTTGGACAATATCGACGACGCCGAGATGGGCGTGGCGGTGCTGGTCGATCAGGAAAACTGCCTGAACTTCCTCGGCTTGCGCTGCGACGTCTGTTACCGCGTCTGCCCCGTCATCGACGAGGCAATCACGCTGGAAACCGAACACAACGCCCGCTCGGGCCACCATGCGGTATTCATCCCGACGGTCCATGCCGACCACTGCACCGGCTGCGGCATGTGCGAAAAAAGCTGCGTTCTGCCCGAGGCCGCGATCAAGGTGCTGCCGACGCGTCTGGCGCGTGGCAGCAGCGCCGAACACTACCGCAAGGGCTGGGAAGAAAAAGAGGCCAAGGGCGCGCCGGTTGTCGAAGGCATCATCGACCTGCCCGACCGCCTGCCCGGACCGGGCACCGACAATCTGGTCACGCCGGGCGGGTTCGAGCCCAGCTTCAAACTGCCGGAGGTCACGCAATGACCGCCCGCACACATCTGCCGCTGGGACAAGAGGCCATCGAGGTCAAGGGTTGGGTTGGAGCCCATAAATACCTGCTGCTGCGCCGCGCCAGTCAGCTGTTCTTTCTGCTGCTGTTCCTGCTGGGCCCGTGGTTCGGCATCTGGATCGTGCAGGGCACGCTGGCGGGCTCGTTGACCCTTGGTGTGCTGCCGCTGACCGACCCGTTTGTGTTCCTGCAAAGCCTTGTGGCCGGGCACTGGCCCGAACTGACCGCCGCCCTCGGCGCGGCCATCGTGCTGGTCGCCTATGCGCTGATCGGGGGCCGCGTCTATTGCTCGTGGGTGTGCCCGATCAACCCGGTGACCGACGGGGCGCACTGGCTGCACCGCAAGCTGGGGCTGCAAAAGGGCTGGCAGCCCAAGCGCACCACCCGACTGTGGATCATGGTAACGGTGCTGATCGTATCCGGCCTGACGGGCGTCATCGCGTGGGAGTTGGTGAACCCGATCACCATGCTGCATCGCGGGCTGGTCTTTGGCATGGGCTTTGTCTGGGCGATGGTCACGGCCATCTTCCTGTTCGACCTGTTCGTCTCGCGCCATGGATGGTGCGGGCATGTCTGTCCGGTCGGTGCCTTCTACGGGCTGGTGGGGCACAAGGCGATGCTACGGGTCAGCGCGACCAACCGCTCGGCCTGTAACGACTGCATGGACTGCTACGCCGTCTGTCCGGAAAACCACGTGATCTCTCCGGCGCTGAAAGGCATGGAGGACAGCACCCCATTGATCCTGTCGCCCGACTGCACCAATTGCGGCCGCTGCATAGATATCTGCGCCGTGGACGTTTTCAAATTCACCCATCGGTTCGACGCGCTGACCGTCGCGCCACCGGAATCAACCGCCGCGCCCGAGCCGCGCGCCTCAAGACCTTTTTGAAGGAGTGAGAAGATGAAGAAATCGATCTTGTTGGGCCTTGCCCTGATCCCGCCGCTGCTCCTCGGTGGCCTGGCCCTTGCGCAGTCCAGCGGGGTGTCGACCTTGCGCGGCGCAGAAGTCGACGAACCGGTCATTCTGGATCAGGTTCACCGCAATGCCGAAGGCCGCGTGCAGCGCAACTACCGCCAGCAGCCGCCAGTGATCCCACACAAGGCGGACCAGTACCAGATCGACCTGCGTACCAACCAGTGCCTGTCATGCCATGACTGGACCAAGGCGGGCGAGCGCAACGCGCCCACCTTGTCGATGACCCACTATCTGGACCGCGACGGCAACGAGTTGGATCAGATCGCCGGCACCCGGTATTTCTGCAACCAGTGCCACGTGCCGCAGGCCGATGCACCCCCGCTGGTCGACAATGTCTTCCAGCCGTCCAACTGATCCACTGATTGTCTGAAAGGAGCACCAATATGGCCGACTCCCCCGAAAAACGCGGCTGGCTTGGCCGTCTCTGGAACGGGTTCTGGACACCGGCGGTGATGTTCAGCTCGGGGTTCTTAATCCTTGCCGGCTTTCTGGCGGGTATCCTGTTCTGGGGCGGTTTCCACTGGACGCTCGAGATTACCAACACCGAAGAGTTCTGCGTGTCCTGCCACACGATGGAAACCAATCTGGGCGAATACCGCGAGACGGTTCACTACAACAACCACTCGGGCGTACGCGCGATCTGTTCGGACTGCCACGTGCCGGATGAATGGAACCACAAGATCAAGGCCAAGATCATGGCGGTCAAGGATGTCTATCATGAACTGGCCGGAACCATCAGCACGCCCGAGAAATACGAAGAGCATCGCCTGAGCATGGCCTCGGCCGTGTGGAAAAAGATGAAGGCGTCGGACAGCCGCGAATGCCGCAACTGCCACAACTTCGACTATATGGACTTTACCATTCAGGAAACCCGCGCCGCCTCTGAGCACCAGCGCGCCATCGACAACAATATGACCTGTATCGACTGCCATCAGGGCATCGCACACAGCCTGCCGCCGGACTATCTGGAGGAATACCAGAACGTCACCGAGGCGCTGAATGCCGAAGGCAAGGCCCTGCAGCAGCAGGCCGCGGTGGACGGAGACGACATCCGCACCTTCCTGAACACCAGTACCGATTAAGGCGGGGGCACAGATGCTTGAATTACTTGGAACCATCGGCGGCAACATCCTGAGCCTGCCGGGCATCCTGGGCCTCGGCCTTGGCATGATGACGCGTCAGATCTGGCTGGGGGCCCTGCTGGGCGGTCTGGTCGGAGTGCTGGAAACGCTGGTCTTTGCGGGTTGGCAGTTTTCCCATGTGGAAGGGCTGGAACTGGGGATTGCCATCGCTGTCGGCCTGTGCGCAGGCAGCCTGGGCAGCGTCATCCGCCGCAAGGGCACCGTCGCCGCCTGAAACAGACCGGTCCGGCGGCACCGCCGGGCCAGCCTTTAGCGGCCCCAGTTTTCAGCCGGGTCGCTTTCTGCATAGTCCCGCAACAGCGAAACATCCGATATTTCGGCATGGTTGCGGTTGATCTTCACGCCCACCGCCTTGAGCCGCGAAAACGCCCGGCTCAGGCTCTCGGGTTTCATCCCCAGACGCCCCGCGATCAGCATCTTGTCATAGGGCAGCGCCACATCGCAGGCACCCTGCTGATCATCGCACAGCCCAAGCAGGAACTCGGCCACCCGCTGCGCGCCGGTCTGCGCCTTCAGCTGTTCCAACTGCGCCACCAGCGAATGCAGATGGGTAAAGGTGGCCGCCAGGATCGAGATCCCGATCTCGGGGTCCTCTTTCATCAGCGAGGTCAGGATCGGGCTGGGGATGTGCATCACATCGCAGGCCGAGACCGCCTCGGCCGAGACCGGGTAGGGCACATTGCGCAGCGCCACCGCCTCGCCGAAGCTGTCGCCGCGGGTGAACACGCTGACCACCGCCTCGGCCCCGGTGGGGGTCATGCGGAACAGCTTGACCCAGCCGTCAAGAACCACGTGAATGGCCTGTGCCTCTTCCTCTTGCAGAAAGATGGTCTCACCCCGGTCATACTGGCGCCAGATCGCGTGGCTCAGCAATGTCTCGACATGCTGATCCGGCAGACTGCGCAGCAGCAGCGATTGCCGCGCGATCGCCTTTTGTGCCTCATGAGACATGAAAACACCCCCCTTATTCCTGCCGACGCTGATGCGCGGTGGGTCCATCCCTGTTTCTGCTATGACAGAACCTGCCTGCGTTCGCCATCCCATTATACGGCCCGAACTTGACTATTGTCATGTTACGGGGTCTGCCGCTGGCCTAAACTCGCCTCAAAGCCAGTATTCCGGGGAGCACGCAAGATGGACTACGAGCGATTTTTTAACCAGAGCCTTGATGCCCTTCGGGATGAAGGGAATTACCGTGTTTTCATCGACTTGCAACGCCGCTGCGGTGCCTTCCCCAATGCGCGCCAGACCGATGGAGCGGTCGAGCGTGACGTGCGGATCTGGTGCTCGAACGATTATCTGGGCATGGGACAGCACCCCGCTGTGATCGGTGCGATGCATGACGCGCTGGACCGCTGCGGCGCGGGGGCGGGGGGCACGCGCAACATCTCGGGGACGACCCATGATCACGTCCTGCTGGAACGTGAACTGGCCGATCTGCACGCCAAGGAAGACGCGCTGCTGTTTACCTCGGGCTACGTGTCGAACTGGGCGGCGCTGGGAACGCTGGCGTCGAAAATACCCGGTCTGATCGTGTTCTCGGATGCGCTGAACCATGCCTCGATGATCGAAGGCATCCGCCATTCGCGGGCGCAGAAGGTGATCTGGAAGCACAATGATCTGGAAGACCTCGAGGCGAAGCTGGCCGCCGCCGATCCCGATGCACCGAAGATGGTGGCGTTTGAATCGGTCTATTCGATGGACGGTGACATCGCACCTATCAAGGAAATCTGTGATCTGGCCGACAAGTACGGCGCGATGACTTATCTGGACGAGGTCCACGCCGTTGGCCTGTATGGCCCGCGCGGTGGCGGCATTGCCGAGCGCGAAGGTCTGATGGATCGCCTGACGGTGATCGAAGGCACGCTGGGCAAGGCGTTCGGTGTGGTTGGCGGCTATATTGCCGCGTCGGCCGCGCTGTGCGATTTCGTGCGCAGCTTTGCCAGCGGGTTCATCTTCACCACTGCTCTGCCGCCGTCGATTGCCGCCGGGGCCGCTGCGTCGATCCGCCATCTGAAGCAATCGAACGCTGAACGCGATCTGCAGAAGGCCCGCGTGGCCGAGGTACGCGCGCGGCTGGATGCGGAAGGTATCCCGCATCTGCCCAACCCCAGCCATATCATCCCGGTGATGGTGGGCGATCCGGTGAAATGCAAGTTCATCTCGGACACGCTGCTGGAAGAGTTCGGAATCTATATTCAGCCGATCAACTATCCCACCGTGCCAAAAGGGACCGAGCGCCTGCGGATCACCCCCTCGCCGGTGCATACGGATGAGGATATCGATCATCTGGTCGGCGCATTGTCGGCGCTGTGGCAGCGCTGCCAGATCGCGCGGATGCCGATGGCTGCACAATAACACCAAAGCGCCCCTTCGCTTGGGAAAGCGCCGCCCTTCAGGGGCGGCGTTTTTCTTTGGTCAGATCAGGTAGAGGCCGAAGACGGTCAGCGCGAAGCCCGTCAGCACCAGGGTGAAGCCGCGCAGCCAGGCGGGACTGGCGGCAAGGTCCAGATAGCGCGCAAGGATGATGCGGGATTTGGCCAATGCGAGGATCAGGATGCAAGCGCCGAGGGCTTTGGGGGCTATCGGCAAAAGTGTCAGAATCGCAGATGCAATGCTGAGCGCCAGAAGGGCGAGCCATGCGCGTGTGAGCGCATTCGAAAGCCTCCGGCGGGAGTATTTTCGAAAAGATGAAGGTCCGGGCATCGCCTTTATCCCAGCAGGTAGATCACGGGAAAGAGCATGATCCAGACCAGATCGACCATGTGCCAGAACTGCGCGCCTGCCTCGATGTTCCGGGGATCGTCGCGCCATGCGACCAGAAGCAGGATGGCGATGCCGGCCAGCACATGCGCGGCGTGAAAGCCGGTGAGCAGATAGTAGAACAGGAAAAACGGATGGGTTTCGTAGGTGATGCCTTGCGCGGCTTTGCCTGCGTATTCCGCGCCTTTTATGATCAGGAACACAACGCCCAGCGCAGCCGCCGCAATCAGCGCCATTCGGGCGGCGGCGCGGCGCGCGGCTTGCCGCCAGTGCAGGGCCTGCGCGGCGAGATAGCCGGACGTGATCAGGACGGCGGTGTTGAGCGCCGCGCCAGTGCGGTAGAGATGCGATTGTGCCTCGGCAAAACCCGCGGGGTCGGTCAGGCGCACGCCCATGAACGCGATCAGCCCTGCGCCGAAGACCAGCAATTCCGAGATGATCAGCACCCACATCAGCAACTCGCCCGGAAGCTCGTCGATGAGGGAAGTGCTGCTCATGCGCCGACCAGTTGGCGGTAAATCTGCGGCAGCGCCATGGTCAGGCGGTGCGGGTCGGGGATGACGGCGAAACCGCCTTGACCGAACATGCGCGGGAACCAGCTTTTGCCGGTTTTGTCGATGGTGACGCCAAAGACCGATTGCCCGGCGCGGCGGGCCTCGCGGACGGCCATGCAGGTGTCTTCGATACCGTGGCGACCTTCATAGTGATCCAGATCGTTGGGCTTGCCATCAGTGATGACCAGTAACAGGCGACGTTTGCGGGATTGCTCTGCCAGATCGGCAGAACAATGGCGGATCGCTGCGCCAAGCCTTGTGTAGTGGCCGGGACGGAGGGATGCGATGCGTTGTTCGACAGTTGACCCCATCGGCTCATCAAACTGCTTGCAGCGCTGCACATAGACGCGCTGGCGTTTCAGCGAGCTGAAGGCGTGGATGGCGAAATCGTCTCCGCAGGCGTTCAGGCCCCACGCCAAAGCGGCCAGCGCCTCGCGTTCGATGTCGATTACAGCGCGACCGGTGACGGCGCTTTCGGTGGAGCGGCTGACATCCAGTAGGATTGAGACCGCCAGATCGCGCGCCTCGGGGCGGGATTGCATCCAGATGCGCTCATTGCCTTCGCCGCTGGCATGGCGGTCAGTCTCGGCGCGTACGGCGGCCTCGATATCCAGTTGATCACCGTCCAGATGGCCACGCGTCATGACGCGGCCCGGGCGCAGGGCCTCGAACTGGCGTTTGACGGCGCGGATGCGGCGGGCGGTGGCGGGGTCCTTGCCGAATTCCGCCGCGTCTTCGCGGATGTCGGCGTCGGACAGCAATACGTTCACATGCTCCGGCAGGTACTGTCCGGTGCGCACATCCCATTCGGGATATAGAATGCGGCCAGACAGACGTTCGCGGTTCACGTCCTCGGGCGCGAGGTCCAAGTGCAGTTTCAGCTTGGTCGGCGGGGCCTTGGAGATCTGGCCCAGCCCGATCTCTTCCTGATCGTCGGCGGCTTTCTTGGCGTTATCGGGGTCGTCGTCGTCGATGCGGCGGTTGATATTCAGGAACTCGGCCCAGCTTAGGATTGCTTCGAACTTATGCAGGATGAAACTGTCGCTGCGGTTCGCCTGATCCGATTTGCGGCGGCGGGCGCGGTGGGTTTTCTCGCCCGACTCCTCGGGTTCACCTTCCGTGTCAGGGTTTTCGACCTCGTTATGTTCGGAAACGCCAACCGCGCGCAGTTCGGGCCACAAGGGCACAGGGCGCATCGGCTGATAACCGCCGGGGGCGGTCAGGTCGTCGTCTAGCGTCAGAAGCTGCTCGGCTTTCTCAGACAGCGGCGCGGGGTCGCCCAGCATATGGCGAACCAGTTCCTCAACCGCAGCCTCAACCGGCGGCAGGCCGGGAATGTCACGGTGGTGCAGGACGCCCTTGCAAAGCTCGGTATAAAGCGGGCGCAGGCCGGGGGCGTCGTCGAGCGTCGCCGCTACCATGTCCTGCGCTGCCATCAACGCGCGCAGATCGGCGCGCAGTGGATCATCTTCGTCAATTCGTGTTCCGGCATGGGCGGCAGCAGCGGCAAGCCAGACATACAGCGCGCCGTTGGCTTCACGCGCGGGGAATACGGCAAGCCGGTCGGGCAGACGCAGAACTTCGCCATCGAAGGACGCGCGCGGCATCAACTCGGCCTCGGTTGCCAGTTTGCGACGCCAGCTCAGGCGGTGGCGTGAAATCTCGGGTGAGACCGGGCGCAATTCAACGCCCGGGCTACCCCCAAGTCCTCGGAAGAGGACGGCCAGCCGCCCCGCGACCTCTGAGAGGTCGACCGCGGCTCCAACATGCACCTCAGGTGCATCGAGGCGGCTGGCAAGGGTGTGCCACAGTTTCCCGATCGTTTCTTCGGGTTCCCATGGCTCAAAATCGATCCTGACCATCGGCCGGCCTCACCCAAAGACAGCCGTGACAAGATCGAGGAGCCCGCGTTTGATGTCCTCATCATCCGTCAGAGGTTCAACCATAGCGGCAAGGATGGCGCGGTCGGTGGACATGCCCTGTGCGATCAGCGTCGCGGCATAAACGACCAGACGGGTGGAGACGCCTTCCTCAAGGTCCTGACCCTTGAGCCCGCGCAGCTTGTTCGCCAGCCGGATCAGCGGCTTGCAGCGTTCCAGCGGCAAGCCGCTTTCCTGCGCGACAACCTCGGCCTCCATCTCAGGCGACGGGAAGTCGAATTCCAGCGAGATAAAGCGCTGACGGGTCGAGGGTTTCAGGGTTTTCAGGATATTCTGGTATCCGGGGTTGTAGGATGCCACCAGCATGAAGCCGGGTGCGGCCTCAAGCTCTTCGCCCGTACGGTCGATCGGCAGGATGCGCCGGTCGTCGGTCAGCGGGTGCAGCACGACGGTGACGTCCTTGCGGGCCTCGACCACCTCATCCAGATAACAGATCGCACCTTCACGCACCGCGCGGGTCAGGGGGCCATCGACCCAGACGGTTTCTCCGCCTTTCAGCAGATAGCGCCCGATCAGGTCAGCGGCGGCAAGGTCATCGTGGCAGGCCACGGTGTAAAGCGGGCGGCCGAGCTTGGCGGCCATATGCGCCACAAAGCGGGTTTTGCCGCAGCCTGTCGGGCCTTTCAGCAGAACCGGCAGGTCATTGGTGTAAGCGGCGCAGAAGACGTCGCATTCATCGCCCTGGGCGAGGTAGAAGGGGGCGCTTGCCGCCCCCTCTGTCTGTTTCATGGAGCCGTCCATAGTCATCACTCCGCAGGGGTTTCAGCTGCGCCGGGTTCAATGATCTCTTTCCGGGGAACCCAGATCGAGTAGATGAACAGCAGCGCCCCAAGGACCACGACGATGCCAGAGCCAAGGCGCATCCAGTAGAAGATGGCGACCTGATCCTGCACATCCATGAAGTAGTCGCCTACGACCCGTTGCATGTGCGTCTGAACGGTTCCGGCAAAGGTCAGCACGAAGGTCATGAAGACCATGCCGCTGGTCATCAGCCAGAACGAGCCCATGTTCAGAACCTGATTATAGGGATCGCGGTTCTTGAGGATTGGCATCGCATAGCTGAAGATCGCCAGATTGAGGCAGACATAGGCACCGTAAAAGGCCAGGTGACCGTGAGCTGCGGTGATCTGCGTGCCGTGGGTGTAATAGTTCACACCGTGCAGCGTGTGCAGGAAGCCCCAGACACCGGCCCCGAAGAAAGCCAATGTGGCACAACCCAGCGACCACAGCAGAGCGGCCTTGTTCGGGTGGTCACGACGGCCCTTCCAGACCATGACGAAGGCAAAGGCCATCATCGCGAAGAACGGGATCACTTCGAGGCTCGAGAAGATCGACCCGATCCACTGCCAATACCCGGGGGTACCGATCCAGTAATAGTGGTGCCCTGTGCCAAGGATGCCCGAGAACAGTGCCGCGGCGACGATGACATAGAGCCATTTCTCGACGATCTCACGGTCCACACCGGTCAGCTTGAGCATCAGGTAGGCGAGGATCGAGGCCATGATCAGCTCCCACACGCCTTCGACCCACAGGTGGACAACGTACCACCAGTATTGCTTGTCCAAGGACAGGTTGCCGGGGTTATAGAAGGCAAACAGGAACAGCAGCGCCAGACCCCACAGACCCAACAACAGGATGTTGGTGATGGCGGTCTTCTTGCCCTTCAGAACGGTCATCGACACGTTGTAAAGGAAGATCAGCGCGGCAACGACGATGCCCGCCTTGACCCATTTGGGCTGTTCAAGGAACTCGCGCCCCTCTTTACCCAGCAGCCAGTTGCCTTCGAACAGGTTGAAGACATATGTCACAACCACGCCCAGCGTGCCGACCACGAGGATGATCAGCTGCAGATAGGCCAGTTTGGGCGAATGGATCTCACGCTCGGCCTCTTCCGGGATCAGGAAATAGGCCGCCCCGAAGAAGCCCAGGATCAGCCAGACGATCAGAGAGTTGGTGTGCAGCATCCGCACGATGTTGAACGGCAGAAGCTCGCTCAGGAAGTTCGGGAAGACATAGATCAGACCGGCCAGAAGGCCGCCGATCACCTGTATCGCGAACAGGGCCATGGCTACGGCGAAGTAGGCGTAGGCGATTTTTTGGGATTCGTATTTCATTGTCCTTGTCCCTTTCTCAGCCTGCCTCGTTGGGCGGCCAGCCCTGCGCGTCGATATTGTCGGTCCAGATCAGGAAGTTTGCCAGATCGCGGATCTCTTCGTCGCTGAGGTTGAAGTTGGGCATTTGCCGGCGACCGGGAATGCCGGTCGGTTGTGCTTCCATCCAGCCCTTGAGCGATTCAAAGGCCGATTCCGGGTCGTCCAGGACGCCCCAACGGGTCATTACATTCGCGACTTCAGGCGCATAGTAAGCCCCTTCACCCATGATCGTGTGACAGTTGATGCAGGCGTGTTTTTCCCAGACATGCTTGCCCCGAACCACACTTTCATCGAGCTTTGCCGAGTTTTCGGAATTCACGATGTACAAGTGCGAATGGGCCGACAGGGCCAGAAAGATAAGAATGAAGAACAGTGACCCGCCATAGAATATGTTGCGAGCCATGCTCTTTGTCATGACTTCTCGCATTGCGCTCTCCTTTGCGCAGATTAGTTCGTATGGTGACAATGGCGGTTGGGCCGCGGGGCTTCCTTAACGAAAGTCAAGACTGCGTGAGGGAATGGTTACAACCTTGGAATATATGAATATTCAGGCCGCACGCGGACCGGTCAGGGCCGACCACATGGCGATCAGATAGAGCGCAAAGGCCCCGATCCACAGCCCGTCCACCAGCAACATCACGGTCAGATAGCCGGTGGTCAGATCCGATCCCACCCATCTGAGAATCGCCGCCAGCGCCATCAGCCCATAGGCCACCGCCATCGGCGGCGGCGCGATCAGCGCCCGCCCGCTATGGCCCAGCGCGGCGCGGCTCATGACCGCCAGGGTCATGCCGCCAACGCAGCCGATGCCCAGAACATGCAGCGCCGCGATTTCATTGCCGATGCCCAGCAGGGACAGGCCCCACAGGATCAGGCCCAGCGCCAGCATCCCCAGCCCGACATGCAGGGCGATCAGGATCGGCTGACGCAGCGCCCAGACCGACCGCCAGCGCACCATCCGCAGGATCTGCACCGCGCCAAGCAGCAGCGCGACCACGCCGGTTACCGGGCCGAGGCCCAGCACAAGCGCGCTCAGCGGGAGCACAAGGGCAATGACCATTCCGGCCTTGTCCAGCGCCGCCACCGAGACGGGCCACGCCGCCTCGGGCGCGCCGTCGCGTTTCATTGCGTTGCGGGTGAAGGCGGGGGTGATCCGCCCGCCCAGAATCGCGATCATCGAACATAAGGTCAGCAACCCTGCGCGCAGGCCGAGATTCAAAGTATCATCGGTGACCCCAATCCATTCCAGATGGGTCAGAAGATTGGCAACCCAGATCAGGCTGAGCAGCAGCAGGAACACCATATTCTGCGGTTTTGGGCGTCGGATCAGCTGAGTCGCGATCTTCGCTGCCAGAATCGGCACGAAGGCCAGATCAAGCACAGCTACCAGCACCGGCGGCACCACGCCCGAGAACCACATCGCCAGACGGCCCAGCAGCCACAGGCCCGCGGCCAGGGTGATGAACCGGGCGCGCGCCTCGGGCGCTCCGGTCCAGTTTGGCACGGCAGTCAGGAAAAACCCGCCCAGCGCGGCGGTCGAATAGCCAAAGATCATCTCATGCGCGTGCCACATCGGTGGGGTCATCGCATAAGAAGGATCAGCGTAGGGCACCGCCCCGGTCTGCGTCATGAGCCAGATACCCCAGACGCCGCCCACGAACAGGCCATAAAGCCCGGCGGATAGGAAAAACACCCGAAACCCCTCGCCCAAAACGCGTGCGATGACTGCCGACATGCCTGCTCTCCTCGGCCCTGATGGCGTTGGCGCAAACCCTAGCGGGGATCGGATCGGGTTGACTTAACCAAGATCAAGAAGGGCAAAAGATATCTCAAAAACCTTTGTTTTGCGGGGCCGTTTTTTGGTCCCGCAGCCCAGTTTGCGCGCCTTCCGTTGACTTTCGTCAAGGATGACATCCGCGTGATGTCCCACCCTAGGACCTGCCTCACCAGCAAACGGAGAGTGATCATGTCACTTGGAATCAGCTACACAAAAGCCAGCCGCACTCTGGGTGTTGGTCTGGCGATGCTGCTGGGTTCTGCGGCCGCACCGGTCCTGGCCCAAGAGCCTACATTGAGCGATGAAGCCTTTGAATCCTCCAAGCAGCTTTACTTTGAACAATGCGCGGGCTGCCACGGCGTCCTGCGTAAAGGTGCGACCGGTAAGAACCTCGAGCCGCACTGGAAAAAGACCGCAGCCGACGGCACCGTGACCGAAGGTGGCACCCTTGCCCTTGGGCAGGAACGTCTTGAAAAGATCATCGCCTGGGGTACCGAAGGCGGGATGAACAACTTCTCGGACATCATGACCGAGCAGGAAATCAAGGATATGGCGACCTACATCATGATGGAGGCCCCCAAGCCGCCTGAAATGTCGCTGGATCAGATGAAGGCCACCCGCAAGGTCTATGTCGAAGAAGCCGACTATCCGACCGAGCCGCTGCACGGCCGCAACTGGGAAAACTTCTTTGTCGTCATCGAACGTGACGTGGGTAAAGTTGCCATCATCGACGGCGACACCAAGGAAGTTCTGGTTCACATCCCGACCGGTTATGCGGTGCACGTGATCAAAGCGTCCGAGCACCACAAGCTGGAAGAACCCGACAACCCGGGCCGCTTCTGGTACACGATGGGCCGCGACGGCAAGATGACCAAGATCGACCTCTGGCAAACGCCGGACAAGATGTTGGTATCCGAAGTCAAGATCGCCTACGACGCGCGTGACGTGGCCATTTCCGGCGACGGCAAATACGTGATCGGTGGGGGCTACTGGCCGCCGCACTTCGCGATCGTCGATGCCGTGACCATGGAACCGCTGAAGGTCGTCTCGACCCGTGGCGTGAACGTGGATGGCGACTATGTCGAAGAAAGCCGCGTGGCTGCGATCTACACCACCCCGAACGAGCCGAGCTGGCTGGTTGCGGTGAAAGAGCTGGGCCAGATGTGGCAGGTCGACTATTCCGACCTCGACAACCTGCGGATCGACAAGATCGACACCGCCAAGTTCCTGCATGACGGGTTCTTCGACCCGACAGGCCGGTACTTCCAGATCGCCGCAAACGCGTCGAACAAGATGGTTGTTGTCGACACCAAGGATCGCAAACTGGAAGCGTTGATCGACGTTGCCGCCCTGCCGCACCCCGGCCCCGGCGCCAACTGGAACGATCCGAACTGTGGTCCTGTAGCCGGTACGACTCACCTTGGCGTGGGCACCGTGACTGTCTGGGGCAACGACCCCGAAGGCCGTCCGGACGACGCCTGGAAGGTCTGCTACGAAGTTGAAACCGACGGCCCCGGCCTGTTCATCCGTACACACCCCAATTCGAAATACGTGTGGGCGGACCAGACCAAGCACCCCGAGCCTGAGATTCAGCAATCGGTGCAGGTCATCGACAAGGAAACCGGTGAGATCGTGAAAACGATCCAGATCACCGAAGAGGAAGGCAACGCTGCCGTTCACTTCGAATTCAACGCTGACGGCACCGAGGTCTGGGTTTCCAAGTGGAACCTGGCCGACTCGAAAGAGCCCAACGGCGAGATCGTGATCTTTGACGCGGAAACCCTGGAAGAGAAAACACGCATCAAGGGCCTGTTCGCTCCGACCGGTAAGTTCAACGTCTACAACCGTTCGAACCACGTCACCTGACGGGTTCAGCACCTGACACCGGAAAGGGCGGGCCCCTCGCCCGCCCTTTCCCCGTATTAGACATCAGCCAATCCACAGGCCTGACACCGAAGGCCAGAGAAGAAAGCCAACGGAGACCGGATATGACCTCCGAACCGGAAAAGAAAAAACCAATCTGGCGCCGGTATTTCCTGTGGGGAATGCCCGTGGCCGGCATCGCCGCAGCCTTTGCCGCCGGCATCATCTTCTGGGGCGGGTTCAACACCGCCATGGAAGCGACCAACACCAAGGATTTCTGCATCTCGTGCCACGAGATGCGCGATTTCGTCTACGAGGAATATACCGGCACGATCCATGACGTGAACCGGTCGGGCGTCGGTGCCGTCTGTTCCGATTGCCACGTGCCGAAGGACTGGACGCATAAGATCATCCGCAAGATCAAGGCCAGCAAAGAGCTGTATGGCAAGATGGTCGGCACCATCAACACCCGCGAGAAATTCGAAGCCAAGCGCGTGCATCTGGCCATGAATGAGTGGGAGCGGATGAAGGCCACCGACTCGCGCGAATGCCGCAACTGTCACGATTTCGAATCGATGATGCCCGAGTTCCAGAAACCCCGCGCACGGCAGCAGCACCTGAACGCGATGACCGTGGGTCAGACCTGCATCGACTGTCACAAGGGGATTGCACACTCGGATGCGCGGGACCGGGCCGAGGAAGAGTATCTGGAGAAACTCGAAGCCCCGAATCCTGACTTTATCCGCGAGATCCCGGCCGAATATCTGGCCAGCCTTGAGCGGATCGAAGCCAAGGAAGCCGCAGAGGCCGAGGCTGAGAAAGCCGCCCGTGCAGCGCAGCAAGAGGCCGTGCAGGCACAGATTGCAGCCGCTGTTGATGCAGCTGTGGCCGAAGAACGCGCCAAGGCCGCTGGCGATGAAGCCGCAGCGCCCGCAGGCGGCGGTGGCGGCGGCGAAGTCGCGACCAGTTTCGACTGGAACGCGGTTGCCAGCGCCGACTTGAAACTGTTCTACCCCGGTCAGGCTTCGTTTGAATGGGTGCAAAACGGCAAGTTCCATGGCGGTGCGCGTCCTCTGACCAAGGGCGGTGATCAATGCACCACCTGTCACGCCAAGGAACTGGACACGATCGGCAACAAGATCGTCGCCGGTGGCGAGTTGGAACCAACGCCGATCCCCGGCAAGCGTGGCGTGATCGATGCGACCGTGCAGGCGGCCCATGATGATGAGAACCTGTATATCCGTCTGCAATGGCCGGATGCGGGCCATAACCCGGCACCCTTCGTCGATGGCGGCAAGATGGACCCCGAGAACCAGATCAAAGTGGCGATGATGATCACCGGCACTGGCATCGAGATGGGTGATCAGGTGGGTTGCTGGGCCTCGTGCCACGCAGACAATACCTACATGCCCTTCGCGCCCGAGGCGGATGCAATTGCCGCCAACGGAGATGTCTCGGGCCGTCTGACCGCGCAGGACACGGTGACCAAATACATCAGCGAAAGCCGCACCGAGGTCGACACCAAAGGTCGCCGCGGCAAGCCGATGGGCGGCTGGGACAAGCTGCACGCCGCCGAACAGATTGAGCAGTATCTGGCCGACGGCACCTATCTGGACCTGATGCGTGTCTACGCCGACGGCAGCGCCACCAACGGGTATCTGCTGGAACAGCGCGTGGTCAATGACGGCGAGATCGCTGCCTCGGCCAGCCTCGATGGTGGCATCTGGACTGTGGTCTTCACGCGCCCGCTGAACTCGGGCGCAGCAGGTGACGTGCCGCTGGAGGCGGGCAAAACCTACACGGTTGGGTTTGCCATCCACGATGACTTTGCCGCCGCGCGGTTCCACCATGTTACACTGGATACCAGCCTGGCGCTGGATGATGACAGCGCCTTCATTAACGTGGTCAAACAATAAAGGATGGGGCCGGGCAATCCGGCCCCTTTCCACAAGAAGAGGAGTGATCGATGAAACCCCAACACCTTCTTCCCGCGCTGTTGCTTTTGGCGTCCCCCGCGCTGGCCGCAGATGACGACATCGCCGCCACCTGCGCCGAGGCCGAAGAGCGCTATGTCGAACTGTTCGGCCAGCCCTCATCGGCGGTCGAAGATGCCGAGGTGGTGCTGATGTACAAATACCTCTTTTGCCCGGTTGAACTGACAGTCAAGGCAGGCACCACGGTACGCTGGGTGAATGTCGACAAACGCACCAGCCATTCGGTTCTGCTGAAAGACGGCAGCGAACCCGAAAGCGACCGGCTGTTTCCCGAGGAATCGGTGGACATGACTTTCCTCACTCCCGGCCCGCAGGATTACCTGTGCGGGCCGCATTGGGAGACACAGAACATGATCGGAATGATCACCGTCGAACCCTAAGCCGAGGCAACCATACAGGCGCGAAAGAGGAGCGCGGGCGCAAAACCCGCGCTCCTTAACTTTAGTCAAGGAGGTTTGTTTTGGATTGCGCCAGTCTGACCCCATGACACGCCCGGCTCACCCAGCAACGTCACCGGATCGCGCAGGACCTTCGGGCTCAAGGAACATTCAGACCAAGCGAGTTCACACATGAGCGGTAAGGTTTTTCTGATTGGCGCAGGCCCCGGCGACCCCGAACTGATGACCCTGCGCGCCCTGCGGATGCTGCAAGAGGCGGATGTGGTGGTTTATGACCGTCTGGTCTCGGACGATATCCTGAATCTGCATGCGGATGGTGCGCGGCTGATCCCTGTGGGCAAGGCCCCCAAGTGCCATACGGTGCCGCAAGATCGCATCAATGACATCCTCGTCGAAGAAGCCCGCGCAGGCCATACGGTTGCGCGTCTAAAGGGCGGCGATCCGATGATCTTTGGCCGTGGCTCGGAAGAGGCCGCGTATCTGATGGCAAATGGCATCCCGGTCGAATACGCACCTGGGATCACGGCCGCGCAGGGCGCGTCCTGCTCTACCGGTGTACCGCTGACCCATCGCGGGTTGGCGACCTCGGTGCAATATGTCACCGGGCATCGGCAGGCCGACAAGGTGCTGGATCTGGACTGGAAACGCCTGGCCGATCCCGACTCGACGCTGGTCGTCTATATGGGCGTTGCCAATATCGGCCAGATCGCAATGGGGCTGATGACCGAGAACCTGCCCGGCTCGACCCCAATTCTGGCCGTTGGCAAAGCCACCACCCCCGAGGAACGCCGTATGGTGTCCCGGCTGGACAGGCTGGCGGCGGATGTGCGCGAGGCTGATCTGAAAGCCCCGACATTGTTCATCATCGGCAAGGTGGTTTCGCTTTATTCGGAACAGCCTGTGGCTGAGTTATTGGAGCAGGCTCATGGCTAAGCTTGGCCGTAGAAAACCGACACAGCGACCGTCGGCGGGGCACAAGGGCTGGACCGCGCGTGCCACCCTCTCAACGGCTGTGCTTTTGGCCACAACAGCCTTTGCTGCCGACACGCTCGACCCCAACGCCCTGAAACGCCTTGTCCATCAGGATTGCGGCTCGTGTCATGGGCTGTCGCTGAAGGGCGGCCTTGGCCCCGATCTGCGATCCCAAACCCTTGAACATTATGACGCCGAGGTTCTGACCGGCGTGATCCTCGATGGCATCCCCGACACCGCGATGCCCCCCTGGCGGCCCCTGATTAGCGAAGAAGAGGCCGAATGGATCGCCCGTTACCTGCTGGCACAGGAGGCACAATGAAACAGCTGATCCTCACCCTTGCCGCCACCCTGCTGATGACCACTGCACAGGCGGAACCCACAGCGACCGGAGATCTGGGCCTTGTGATCGAACGCGCCAAAGGCTCGGTCCTTCTGGTCGATCAATCCGACCGTGTCGCGCTGGCCCGGATCGAAGGGCTGGGCGACCTGTCCCATGCCTCGCTGGTCTATTCGCCCGATGAACGCTTTGCTTATGTCTTCGGCCGTGACGGCGGGCTGACCAAGGTCGATATCGTCACCCGTCAGATCGTGAACCGCGTGGTGCAGGCTGGCAATGCCATCGGCGGTGCGATTTCGGATGACGGTAAACTGGTCGCCGTGTCGAACTATGAACCCGGCGGCGTGCGTGTCTTTGATGCGGACACGCTGGAAATGGTCGCTGACATTCCCACCGACAGCAAAACCATCGGTCTGGTCGACGCGCCGGGTCGCCGGTTCGTGTTCACCATGTGGGACACGGGTGAGACCTGGATTGCCGACTTCGCCGAGGGCGACCCTGCGATCACCA
The DNA here is from genome assembly GCF_056542385.1 of Ruegeria sp. AD2(2025). Classification (NCBI taxonomy): domain Bacteria; kingdom Pseudomonadati; phylum Pseudomonadota; class Alphaproteobacteria; order Rhodobacterales; family Roseobacteraceae; genus Ruegeria; species Ruegeria sp. AD2(2025). The sequence continues at coordinate 50,336 of NZ_JBQFZS010000003.1, read as the reverse complement.
AGATCCCCGACATGGGCAAGAACCCCTATGATGCGCTGATCACCGCCAATGGCCGCACTTACATCACAGGCCTGTTTGGTGAGGACGGTCTGACCGCGCTGGACCTGTGGTCTGAGACGCCCGAACCGATCCGCGTGCTGCCCAACTACGGGCGCGGGCAAGAGGAAATGCCGGTCTACAAGATGCCCCATCTGGAGGGCTGGGCGCTGACGGGGCGCGAGTTCGTCCTGCCCGCCGTCGGCCATCATGAGGTTCTGTGGATCGACGCCGACACCCTGTCTGAGACCGGGCGTACCCAGACCCATGGCCAGCCGGTCTTTGCCATGGCACGACCCGACGGGCGGCAGGTCTGGGTGAATTTCGCCCACCCGCTGAACGACACGATTCAAGTGATCGACAGCGTCAGCAAAGAGATCATCCACGAATTCAAACCGGGCCCCGCCGTGCTGCATATGGAGTTCACGCCGCGCGGGCATGAGGTCTGGATCAGCGTGCGCGATGCCAACAAGGTCATGGTCTACGACACGCAGAGCTTCGAGAAACTGCGCGAGATTGAGGCTGACAGCCCCTCGGGCATCTTCTTCACCGCACGCGCGCACAGAACGGGGCTGTAACCGATGCAACATATCACTGACCCCATCGATTGCCGTCTGCTGGACGAGTTCCAGCGCGATTTCTCCATAACCACGCGTCCGTTTCAGGTTCTGGCCGATGCGCTTGGTCTGGACGAGGCCGAAGTGCTCGACCGGCTGGCGCGGATGCGCAAAACCGGGCGCATCACCCGGGTGGGCGCGACCATCGCGCCCGGCGCGGTCTCCGCCAGCACCCTTGCCGCAGTCGCCGCCCCTGACGCGCGGCTGGAAGAGGTCGCAGCCCTGATCGATGCGGAACCCGGCGTGAACCACAATTACCAGCGCGAGGACAACTGGAACCTGTGGTTCGTGGCCACCGGCCCGGACCGCGCGCATGTGAACGAAACGCTTGCACGGATCAGCCGCCGCACCGGATTGCGCGTGTTGGACTTACGGCTGGTGCGCCCATTCAACGTCGATCTGGGCTTCCGGATGTCGGGCGAAACCCGCAATGTCCCCGGCCCCCGCAAAGTGGATTGTTCAGCCATGAAGGACGGCGACCGGCCGCTGCTGCAGGCGCTCAGTTCCGGGCTATCGCTGGTCGCAGAACCCTATGCAGCACTGGCCCGGTCGCTGAGCCGCAGCACAGTCGATGTGATGGGACGGATCGAGGCCCTGCACGCGGCCGGGATCATCTCGCGCCTCGGCGTCATCGTGCGCCACCGCGCTTTGGGTTGGTCCGCCAATGCGATGGTAGTCTGGGATATGCCGGCCGATCAGGTTGGCGCCGCAGGTCCGGCGCTGGCCGCTCATCCAGGCGTGACGCTCTGTTATGAGCGCAACCCGGTCGAAGGCGTCTGGCCCTATCGCCTTTATTCCATGATCCACGCCCGCTCACGCCCCGAAGCGCTTGAAGTTCTGGCCAATGCCGCCACCCTGCCGGAACTGGCTGGTGCGCGGCACAAGGTTCTATTCTCGACCCGGTGTTTCAAACAGACCGGCGCGCTGATCCAACCGAAAGAGGTGGCGGCATGATACTGGACGACACCGACCGCGCGATCCTGAATCGGATGCAGGATGATTTGCCGCTGATCTCACACCCCTATGCAGCGATTGCTGAGGAGTTGGGGATCGCGGAAACCGAGCTTCTGAACCGTCTGACCCGCATGAAAGAGGACCGCGTTATCACCCGGTTCGGCCCGTTTTTTGACGCCGCCGCCATGGGTGGGGCCTTCTGTCTGTGCGCGATGGCCGTACCTCCCAAGGATTTCGAAACCGTCCTGACCAAAGTCAATGCGCATCCAGAGGTCGCGCATAATTATGAGCGCACGCACCGGCTGAATATGTGGTTCGTTCTGGCGACCGAAACACCCGAGGGGATCGCAACCGCGGCCGAGGCCATCGAACGGGAAACCGGGATCGCAGTCCTGCAATTTCCCAAACTTCAGGAATTTTTCATCGGCTTCCGGGTGGCGGCATGATCGACGCAAAAGACAGAGAGATTATCGCGGCGCTGCAAACCGGCCTGCCGCTGGTGCCCGCGCCTTACGCGCAGGTGGCCGAGGGGCTGGGTCTGGATGAAGACACCCTGATGTTCCGTCTCGCCGACATGAAGTCGCGCGGCGTGATCCGGCGCATTGCGGCGGCCCCCAATCACTACAAGCTGGGCATGACATCGAACGGGATGACCGTGTGGGATGTGGCGGATGATCAGGTGGCCGAGATGGGTACCCAAATCGGCCTTCTGCCCTTTGTCACCCATTGCTATGAACGCCCCCGCGCGCTGCCTGACTGGCCCTATAACCTGTTTGCCATGGTCCACGGCACCGACCGGGCCGAGGTCGAGGAGAAGCGCGCCGAGATCGCGGCCATTCTGGGCGATGCCTGCCGGGCGAAAGATATCCTCTATTCCACGCGCATCCTGAAAAAGACCGGGCTGCGCCTGAAAACGAAAGGCTGAGATATGTTCCGCCTGACCGAATACATGCACCAGCTGGTCAAGCCGACCCCGGTGCGCAAGCGCCGCCCCGGCCCTGTGAAACCGGTGGTGATCTGGAACCTGACCCGGCGCTGCAACCTGAAATGCCGCCATTGCTACACCGTCTCGGCGGATGTGGCCTTCCCCGGCGAGCTCAGCCATGAGCAAGCCATGGTAACCCTTGAGGATCTGGGCCAATTTCGCGTCCCGGCCCTGATCCTCTCGGGTGGGGAACCGCTGGATCGGTTCGATTTCTTCGACATTGCCAAACGTGCGCGTGACCTGGTGCCGATGCTGGCGCTGTCCACGAACGGCACCCGGATTTATGATGAAACCGCCGACATGATCGCCGATGTAGGGTTCAACTATGTCGGAATCTCTCTGGACGGTATCGGGGCCACCAATGACTGGTTCCGGGGCGTCGAGGGTGCCTTTGCCGATGCCCTGCGCGGCGTGCGTGAATGCAAGAAACGCGGCATCAAGGTCGGCCTGCGGTTCTGCCTGACCGAAGGCACCCAGCACCATCTGCCCGACCTGTTGAAGCTGTGTGATGACGAGGGTGTCGACAAGTTCTACCTTTCCCACCTTGTCTATGCCGGGCGCGGCGACAAGAACCGGGGCGAGGATGCCGAACATCTGCGCACGCGCACCGGTCTGGATTTGCTACTGGAACGCGCGTGGGAAGCCGCAAGCGGTGGCCGCCCGCTGGACATCGTGACCGGCAACAACGATGCCGATGCCGGGTATTTCCTGAACTGGGTCCGGGCGCATTTCGACGACGATAAGGCAGCGCATGTGCGAGAGCATTTGGCGGCGTGGGGTGGAAACTCCAGCGGGCTGGGTGTGGCCAATATCGACAATCTGGGCCGGGTGCATCCCGACACCTATTGGTCGGATTACACGGTTGGCAATGTGAAGACCAAACCGTTCTCCGAGCTGTGGACCGGCGATGACCCGATGCTGGCGATGCTGCGCACCCGTCCGCGCCCGCTGAAGGGACGCTGCGGGGCCTGTCAGCTTAAGGACGTCTGCGGCGGCAACACCCGTATCCGGGCGCTGCAACTGACTGGCGATCCGTGGGCCGAAGACCCGGCCTGCTATCTGTCAAATCAAGAGATCGGTGTTGAGGATGCGGGCGAGCGCCTGCAGGTCACACCGTTCCGGGGGAAAAGCCATGATCCAGCGCATCAATTCTTTTAACACCCTGAAAGTCAGCACGTTTTGCTCGCTCCTGCTGGCGGGCGCAGCGTGGGCCGATGCCCCGTCGGACTATGCCGAATTCTGCGCCTCTTGCCATGGTGAGAACCGGCTGGGCGGGGTTGGCCCAGCGCTGATACCCGAGACGCTGAAACGGATGCGTGGGCCACGTGTGGCCGCCGTCATCGCCGAGGGACGCGCGGCGACGCAGATGCCGGCGTTTTCGCACGAACTGGATGCGTTGCAGATCGAGGAACTGGCGGGGTGGCTGAAATCTCCGCTGGAAACAAACCCGGATTGGGGTGAGGCCGAGATCATGGCCAGCCGTACTCTGGATGAGGAGTATGCGCCGGTGGACGCGCCCGTCTGGGACAGCGACCCGATGAATATCACGCTGGCGGTTGAGACCGGGGATCACCATGTCAGCGTGCTGGATGGGGATACGTTCGAGGTTCTGGACCGGTTCGAGACGCCTTTTGCCGTGCATGGCGGGCCGAAGTTCAGCCCCGATGGGCGCTATGTCTTCATCATGTCGCGCGATGGCTGGGTGCAGAAATATGACATCTGGGCGCTGAAACAGGTGGGCCGCGTGCGCGCCGGTTTGAACAGCCGCAACATCGCCATGTCGGGCGATGGCAAATGGGTCGCCGTGGCGAACTATCTGCCGAACTCTTTGACGCTGCTGTCGACCGAGGATCTGTCGGTTGCGAAAGTCATTGATGTTAAAAGCAAAAAGGGAAATCCAAGCCGCGTTTCGGCCGTCTACCAGGCCCCGCCGCGCGAAAGCTTTGTGCTGGCGCTGAAGGATGTGCCCGAGATCTGGGAGGTGTTCTACGGCGATAACCCTCCGCAATCCGGGCTGGGGCACGATTTCCGCATCGAGGGGCAGTTCAAAAACCCCGATCCGTTCCCGGTGCGCAAGATCACGACGCCGGATTATCTGGACGATTTCTTTTTCGACCAGAGCTATGAATACGTCATGGGCGCCTCGCGCGATGGCAAGGGCGGGCAGGTGATTGATCTGGTGATCGGGCAAAAAGTGGCGGATCTGGACCTGCCGGGGATGCCTCACTTAGGCTCGGGGATCACATGGAAACATGGGGATACCACGGTGATGGCAACCCCGCATCTGACCGATGGCACGGTGTCGGTGATCGACATGGAAAGCTGGGAAACGGTCAAGCGGATCAAGACCGAAGGGCCCGGTTTCTTCATGCGCAGCCATGAGAATTCGCCTTATGTCTGGGCCGATGTGTTCTTTGGCCCCAACAAGGATGCGATGCATGTGATCGACAAGCAAAGCCTTGAAATCGTGAAGACTTTGCGTCCTGCGCCGGGCAAAACCGTGGCCCATGTGGAGTTCACCAAGGATGGCAGCCATGCGCTGGTTTCTATCTGGGAAGATGACGGTGCGGTGATCGTTTATGACGCGCAGACGCTTGAGGAAGTGCGGCGTCTACCGATGCGCAAACCCTCTGGGAAGTATAATGTCTGGAACAAAATCACCTTCTCGGAAGGCACCAGCCACTGAGGGCAAATGGCCGGTCTGGAAACTGGCCGTTTTGCTCTATCCGGCCACGGCGCTGACCGTGGCCATCAACCTGTTTCTGGCCGGGCTGATCCTGCACAGCGCGGGGTTCAGCGCCATCGCGCCGGTGCCTGCAATCCTGTGGTCGATCCCTCTGGGCATACCCGCTGCGTGGCTGGCCGGACGGTGGGTACGTGGGTTGATGGATGAGGCAGATACTTGATTATAAATGCAAATTCAGGAATACGATTAATTTTTGATCGCCCTGAAAACAAATGACCTAAGTCAAGTATCCACCCGGACGAATCCCCTACCACAGAGGCATAGCTTCCCGAGTCGGAGACTCCATGCCTGCCCTGAACCCATTGCACAATCTCCCTGCCCGCGCGGTTCGCGCGGCGGTCGGGTTGGCGGGCATCGTCCTTTTGTTGTTGCAGACCTTTGGGCCGGCGCTGGCGAGTCCCGATGAAAGTGTCTGGGTGGAGATCTGCTCGGAAGGCGGCGCGGTCTGGGTCGAGGTTGACCTTGAGGAGGGTGCCGAAGACCCGGCCGCGTATTGCCCGAAATGCGCCGATTGCGCGCTGTGCGCTGTCACCAGCGCCGCACCGATCCCTGAGCTGCCAGAGGTGGCGCGGGTGGGAATCTTCCGTTTTGTACATGGGGAAATCGGGGCTTCTTCCGTTTTGTACCAAACTCATCGGCTGTGGCCCGAGACCCGAGGGCCCCCGTGCGCGCCCGAAATCACAACCGAACGCGCCCTGCGCGCGTCCATGGCGTTCACCCAAATTCCCGGAGGTGCGCCGTGGTCGTAAGTCGCGCAATCCATTTCCTGCTGGCCTTTGTCCTGTCCTGCCTGATGGCGATCAGTGCCCAGGCCGACAGCCTTGCCAGCTTCCTGCCCGAGATTGAGCCCGCCGATCTGGCCCCCGGTGCCGATGCCTTTGGCCCGGTGCGGGAGGACGTGCCGGTGGCCCCCGTTCTTAAAGACGGCGACCGCATCGCCTGGGCTTTCTTAACCTCTGATCTGGTGGGCACCACCGGCTATTCCGGCAAGCCCATTCATGTGGTCGCCGCCATCGATGATCAGGCGGTGCTGACCGGGGTGCAGCTGGTCAAGCACTCGGAACCCATCGTGCTGATCGGCATCCCCAATTCCCGCATGGTAGAACTGACCGAAGGTTATGCCGGGCTTGATCTGAAGATTGAGGCCGAGACGGGCGGTGAAGGGCACGACCTCGACATCATCTCGGGCGCAACCGTCACGATCATGGTGATCGATGACAGTCTTGTGCGGGGCGGCATCAAGGTGGCGCGCGCGCTGGGGCTGGGTGGCTTGGCACCGGCGCAGGCCGATGGGCCCAAGCGCGAGGTCGATTTGGCGCAGGACGCCATCTATGACTGGACGACGCTGTCGGGCGACGGCTCGGTCCGGCGGCTGACGCTGGATATTGGGCAGGTCAACGCGGCGTTCGAGGCCACGGGCGATCAGCGGGCGATCAGACGCCCCGAACCCGGCGAACCCGACGACACCTATATCGATATGCATATGGCGCTGGTCTCGGTGCCGTCGATCGGCAAGTCGCTGCTGGGCGAGGCCGAATATCAGAACATGGTCAATTGGCTGGACGAAGGCGAGCAAGCCATTCTGGTGCTGGGTCGCGGGGCCTATAGCTTCAAGGGCTCAGGCTACGTCCGGGGCGGGATTTTCGACCGGATTCAGCTGATCCAGGGCGACAATTCGGTGCGGTTCTTTGACAAGCAACAACGCCGTCTGGGCGAGGTTGCCGCCCCCGATGCCCCAAGCTTTACGGAGCTGGACATCTTCAAAATCCCCGCCGAGGCCGAGTTCGACCCGGCCGAGCCTTTCCGCCTGCAACTGCTGGCGCAGCGGGCCGTGGGCGCGGTCGAGAAAACGTTCCTGACCTTCGATCTGGGCTACAAACTGCCCGAGCAGTATCTGCTGCCCGTTACGGCCCCTGTAGTCGTCGATGACGCCACCGGCGAGGCAGCAGCCAAGGCTGCGCTGTGGAAACGCATCTGGAAGGACCGCACGGTCGAGATCGGGGTGCTGGGCGCGATGCTGCTGGTGCTGACGGCGACCTTCTTCTTCCAGTTCCACGCCACCATGAATGCGCGGGTCTTCTACTGGTTCCGCATCGGATATCTGACCATGACGCTGTTCTTCATCGGCTGGTATGCCAATGCGCAGTTGAGTGTGGTGAACCTGATGGCGCTGGCGGGCAGCCTGCGCACAGGCTTTTCATGGGATGCCTTCCTGCTGGACCCGTTGGTGTTCATCCAGTGGTTCGCCGTGGCTGCCGCGCTGCTGTTCTGGGGGCGTGGGGCCTATTGCGGCTGGCTGTGCCCGTTCGGCGCGTTGCAGGAACTGACCAACAAGATCGCGCGGGCCTTCAAGGTGCCGCAATGGACCTTGCCTTGGGGCCTGAACGAACGCCTCTGGCCTGCGAAATACATGATCTTTCTGGTGCTGTTCGGGATCAGCTTTGTCTCGATCCCGCTGGCCGAGACCTATGCCGAGGTCGAGCCGTTCAAGACCGCGATCATCCTGAAATTCATGCGCGACTGGCCATTTGTGGTCTTTGCGCTGGCCCTGCTGGGGATCGGGCTGTTCGTGGAACGGTTCTACTGCCGCTATCTCTGCCCCTTGGGCGGAGCGCTGGCGATCCCGGCCCGTATTCGCATGTTCGACTGGCTGCGCCGCTACAAGGATTGCGGCACCCCCTGTCAGACCTGCGCCAATGAATGCCCCGTTCAGGCGATCCACCCCACGGGTGAGATCAATCCGAACGAGTGCGTCACCTGCCTGCATTGTCAGGTGCTCTATCAGTCCGAGGACAAATGTCCCGTCGTTATCCGCCAGCTGAAACGGCGGGCCAAGACAGGGTCGGTCCAGATGAAGACCCCGCTCGGACAACCACCGGCGAACCATCCGAACGCCAAACCGCAAACCGTTTCCTAAAAGGAGGGACGATCATGTCGGAACATGACAAGAAACTGAACATCACACGCCGCGGGATGCTGGGCGCAACCGCAACCGGTGCGGTGATTGCCGGGACCGGGCTGGGCTCGACCCTGATGACCGCGCGCGAGGCAAGTGCCGCCGCGAATGCGCATCTTGAGCCGGGTGAGCTGGACGAATATTACGGCTTCTGGTCCTCGGGCCAAACCGGCGAGCTGCGCATTCTGGGCGTGCCCTCGATGCGTGAGCTGATGCGGGTGCCGGTGTTCAACCGCTGCTCGGCCACCGGCTGGGGTCAGACCAATGAATCGCTGAAGGTTCTGACCGAAGGTCTGCTGCCCGAAACCAAGGAGTTTCTGGCCGCAAACGGCAAGGTCACCTATGACAATGGCGACCTGCACCACCCGCATATGTCGTTTACCGATGGCACCTATGACGGCCGCTATCTGTTCATGAACGACAAGGCCAACACCCGCGTAGCCCGTGTGCGCTGTGACGTGATGAAATGCGACAAGATCATCGAGATCCCGAACGCGCATGACATCCACGGTCTGCGTCCGCAGAAATACCCGCGCACTGGTTATGTCTTCGCCAATGGCGAACACGAGGCTCCGCTGGTCAATGACGGCCAGATCCTCGACGATCCGTCGCAATATGTGAACATCTTTACCGCCATTGACGGTGACACGATGGAAGTCGCATGGCAGGTGATGGTGTCGGGCAACCTCGACAACACCGACTGCGACTATCAGGGCAAATATGCGTTCTCGACCTCGTATAACTCGGAAATGGGTATGAACCTGGCCGAGATGACCGAGAATGAGCTGGACCATGTGGTCGTGTTCAACCTCAAAGGCATCGAAGAGGCCGTGGCTGCCGGGAACTATCAGGAGCTGAACGGCGTCAAGGTCGTGGATGGCCGCAAAGAGGCAGGTGGCAACCTGACCCGTTACATCCCGATCCCGAACTCGCCGCATGGCGTGAACGCCGCGCCCGACAAGAAACACATCATGATCAACGGCAAGCTGTCGCCGACCGTGTCCGTGATCGATGTGGAAAAAGTCGACGCGCTGTTTGCCGACAACGCCGATCCACGTTCCGCCATCGTGGCCGAACCGCAGCTGGGTCTTGGCCCGCTTCACACCGCGTTTGACGGCAAGGGCAATGCCTATACCACCCTGTTCCTGGACAGCCAGGTGGTGAAATGGGACATCGCCAAAGCGATTGAAGCCTTTGGTGGTGCCGACGTTGATCCGATCCTCGACAAGGTGGACGTGCAGTATCAGCCGGGCCACAACTCGACCTCGATGGGTGAGACTGCGGAAGCCGACGGCAAGTGGCTGATTTCGATGAACAAGTTCTCGAAAGACCGCTTCCTGAACGTGGGTCCGCTGAAGCCCGAAAACGAGCAGTTGATCGACATCTCGGGCGACAAGATGAAGGTGGTCCATGACGGCCCGACCTTCGCCGAGCCGCACGATTCGATCCTTGTGCACCGGTCCAAAGTGAACCCGGTCAATGTCTGGGATCGCAACGACCCGATGTGGGAAGAGGCACGCCAGCAGGCCGCCGCCGATGGTGTCGATCTGGATGAAGGCGCCGAGGAGCCGATCCGGGATGGCAACAAGGTGCGGGTCTACATGACCTCGACCGCGCCGGTGTTCAGCCTTGAGAAGTTCACCGTCAAGCAGGGCGATGAAGTGACTGTCTATGTCACCAACCTGGATGATGTGGACGATGTGACCCACGGCTTCTGCCTATCGAACTTTGGCATCGCGATGGAGGTTGCACCGCAGGCGACCGCCTCGGTCACGTTCATTGCCGACCGTCCGGGCGTGCACTGGTTCTATTGCCAGTGGTTCTGCCACGCGCTGCACATGGAAATGCGCGGCCGGATGTTCGTTGAGCCGCGGAGCGCGTAAACATGCGTTGGTCCCTGCTCATACCGCTCCTGCTCGGCTCGCCCCTTTGGGCGGCGGACTGGGATGTGCCCAACCGGGCGGGGGCCATCAATGAAATACTGGCGCAGGCGGCGGATGGGGACACCCTCCGCCTGAGCCCCGGTGTTTACACCGAAACACTTGTTCTGGACCGGCCCGTCACAATCGACGGGCTGGGACACGCCACCATTGACGGACAAGCTGAGGGCAGCGTCATCACCGTGACCGGGCCGGGCGTGACCCTGCGCGGGTTGACGGTGATTGGCTCAGGCTCGGACCATGACGGGATCGACAGCGGCATCCAGCTGACCAAAACGGCCCACGCGCCGGTGGTCGAGGACAATGTGTTGCTGGGCAATCTCTATGGCATCGACATCCACGGGGCCAAGGACAGCATCGTGCGTCGCAACCGGATCGAGGGGCGGCAGGACCGCCACATGAACGCGCGCGGCAATGGGGTCTATGTCTGGAACGCACCGGGTGCCGTTGTCGCCGACAATGACATTCAGTTTGGCCGCGATGGGATTTTCGTGAATTCTTCGAAGAAGAACTTGTTCACCGGCAACCTGTTCCGCGATCTGCGCTTTGCCGTGCATTATATGTATGCCGACAATTCCGAGGTCAGCAACAATGTCTCGATCGGCAACGATCTGGGCTATGCGGTGATGTTCACATCGAATGTCAAAGTCACCGACAACGTCTCGATTGACGACCGCGAACATGGCGTGATGCTGAACTATGCCAACAAGAGCGTCATCACTGGCAATGTGGTCAAAGGTGCGAAAGAGAAGTGCACCTTCCTGTATAACTCGAACAAGAACGAATTCACTGACAACTGGTTCCAGGGCTGCGGCATCGGCATCCACTTTACCGCCGGCAGTGAACGCAACCGGATCGTCGGCAACGCCTTTGTCGGCAACCGGACGCAGGTGAAATACGTCTCGACCAAATGGGTCGAGTGGTCAGAAGACGGGCGCGGCAATTACTGGTCCGATTTCGCCGCCTATGATGTGGATGGCAACGGCGTGGCCGATGCCCCTTATCGCCCCAACGATTCAATGGACCACGTGCTGTGGACCCAACCCGCAGCCAAATTGTTGCTCGGCTCGCCCGCCGTGCAGTTGGTGCGCTGGTCGCAATCAGCCTTCCCGGCGCTGCTGCCGGGCGGTGTGATGGACAGCAACCCCTTGATGCAAGCCCCTGAACCCCCAGCTATGAAAAAGGTGCCTCATGACGGATAAGGCCCTGACGATTAACCAAGTCTGCAAGGACCGTGGCAAGACCCGCGTTCTTGACGACATCACCCTGTCTCTTGCCCCCGGTCAGCGCGTTGCGCTGCTGGGCCATAACGGCGCGGGCAAGTCGACCCTGATCAAATCCATCCTCGGCCTGATCCCGATTGAGGGTGGCACCATTCGCATCGGAGACGCCACCCCCGGCAGCGCACAAGCGCGGCGCGAGACGGCCTACCTGCCCGAAGCGGTGTCATTCCACCCGGCTCTGACAGGACGCGAGCAACTGACGCTGTTCGCGCAGCTCTCGGGCGCGAAGGCAGATGTGCCCGGCCTGTTGGAGCGGGTTGGCCTCAGCGACGCGCTGGACCGTCGGATCGGAGCCTATTCCAAGGGGATGCGGCAACGTCTGGGTCTGGCGCAGGTTCTGCTGGGCCAGCCGAAAGTGGCTTTGCTGGACGAGCCGACCAGTGGGTTGGACCCGATCTCGCGGCAGGATTTGTATGCCATCATTGACGAATTGGCCGGGCAAGGCACCGCTGTTCTGATCGCATCCCACGCGCTGACCGAGGTCGAAGCCCGCACCGACCGCATCGCCATCATGCGCAAGGGTCGGATGGTGGCGGATGACACGCTGACCAACCTGTCGGCGCTGGCCGGTCTGCCGATCCGCCTGAAGGTGCGCGCCAGTGCCAACCCTGACGCCTTGGCCGCCGAACTGGGCGGCAACCGGATCAACGGGGCGTCTGTGGAACTGCTCTGCACCCCCGATGACAAGATGGAGGCCCTGCGCCGGATCGCCGAGTTGGGCGACGCGGTGGCGGATGTGGAAATGACCCCACCCAAGCTGGAAGATCTCTATCGCCACTATGCACAGGAGGAGAGGCTATGACCCGTTTCCTCGCCATCACCCGCACCGAAATGCTGATCCTGCGCCGCAACCGCTGGCTGTTGGTCGCCACACTGATCATGGTGCTGTTCGCGCTGGCGCTGACCTTTGCGGGTAGCGCCCCGACCGGCACGCTGGGGGTCGATATGCTGACCGTCTCGGTCGCGTCGATGACCACGCTGTCGGTCTATTTGGCTCCGCTCCTGGCGCTGATGATTTCTTTCGATGCCATCGCAGGCGACGTGGACCGGGGCAGCCTGTCGCTGCTGCTGTCCTACCCTGCGGGGCGCGGCGAAATCCTGTTGGGCAAGTTCACCGCCCATCTGGCTGCGCTGGCCTTTGCCATGACCGTCGGTTTCGGCACCGCAGGCGCGGTTGCCGCGTTCTTTGGTGGCGCGGGGCCCGAGAGCCTGATGGCTCTGGCGCGCCTGATCCTCACCTCGATCCTGCTGGGCGCTGTCTTTCTGGCGTTGGGATACCTGCTGTCCGCCTTGGCAAAGGGGGCCACGGCGGCGGCGGGTCTGTCGGCCGGGCTCTGGCTGGTTTTTGTCGTCCTCTATGATCTGGGCCTGTTGGGGGCCGTCGTCATGGACAAGGGCGGCGTCTTCACCCAATCCGTCTTTCCTTGGGTGATGGTAGCCAACCCGGCCGACGCATTCCGTCTGTGGAACATCGCCGCAACCGACGGCGTTGCCATGGCATCCGGCATGACCGGGGCAGCGCAGGCCCTGCCGGTCTGGGCCGCGCCCGTATCGCTTTTGATCTGGCCGGTGATTGGCTTTGCCCTTGCACGGGCCGCGTTTAGGAGGGTCGAGCCATGAAACGTCTGTGCCTGATTGCCCTGATCGCGCTGAGTGCCTGTAAGGAAGAGGTCGCCGAGGCCCCCGACCCTGTGGACCTGACCCCTGACGCGCTGAGCTTTTTCTGCCAGATGAACATCGCCGAACATGGCGGGCCCAAGGGGCAGATCCATCTGGAAGGCTACCCCGCGCCGCTGTTTTTCGCACAGGTGCGCGACATGGTGGCTTACCTGAAAAGCCCCGAACGTGACGCCAAGATCACCGCCGTTTATGTCAGCGACATGAGCGTCGCACCCAGTTGGCGACAGCCGGGTATCTCGAACTGGATCAACGCGGATGAGGCCAGCTTTGTCGTTGGTGCCAATGTGGCGGGCGGCATGGGCGCGCGCGAGGTTGTGCCGTTTGGCGATCCCACCGCGGCCGAGGCCTTTATGGGCGAGTATGGCGGCGCGCCTCTGTCCCTGTCCGACATCCCCGACGCCGAGGTTCTGGGCCCCGTCGATCTGACCCTGGTTCTGGAGACACCGGAATGACACAGCTGTCCCGCCGCCGCTTTCTTGCCATCTCGGCCGCCTGTGCGGCAGTCCCCGCCTGGGCCGCCAGCAGCGCCGCGCACTGGTCCGGCATCGCGCTGGGCGCACCGGCCAGCCTGCGGCTTGAGGGTCTGTCGGACGCACAAGCCGCGCCGATCTTCGCCGCCGTCGAGGCAGAGCTGAACCGGCTTGAAGAGATCTTCAGCCTCTACCGCCCCACCTCGCAAATCAGCCATCTGAACCGCACCGGCCTGCTGCACGCCCCTGCGCCCGAGCTGCTGAACCTGCTGAGCCTGTGTTCGGCGATCCACGACGCCTCGGGCGGGGCGTTCGATCCCACGGTTCAGCCGCTGTGGCAGGCGCTGGCCACCGGGGCCGACCGGTCCGACGTGGAGCGCGCCCGGCGGCTTATCGGCTGGAACCGGGTCTATGTGGGCACGGATGCGGTCCGCCTGCCCGACCCGGGGCGGTCGGCCATCACCCTGAACGGAATCGCGCAAGGGGCGATCACCGACCGCATCGCCGACCTGCTGCGCAGTTCCGGCCTGCGCGACGTTCTGGTCGATATGGGAGAGGTCGCTGCCCTCGGCCACCGCGCACCGCACGACCCCTGGCGCATCGGGCTGGCAGGGCCGGACGGCAGCGTGATCCGGCGCATCAGACTGCAGGACCGCGCCGTTGCCACCTCGGCCCCCGGCGGCACGATGCTGCGGGGCGAGCAGGGCCATATCCTTGGCCCGCAGGGTCAGAGGCCGACCCATCAGGCGATCTCGGTCTCGGCCCCGCAAGCGGCTATGGCCGACGGCCTGTCAACCGCGCTGTGCCTGACACCAGAGGCTGAGATACCGCGCGTGCTGGCACATTTCCCGCAGGTGCAGGTCGAGATGCTGGTCTGAACCGAGGGAGACATTGCGCGAGGTGATGGTGTTCAAGAGGGGCTCGAAGCCCCAAGCTGGTCCTTTGACCTTGAACCCATGCTATCAATCGAGACACAGGCAGCTACGGTCGCCGTTGGAAAAACACGCGGCGAGGGACGATTCTCGAATGTTTGCAAATCCCCCGACGTTGCCCTTTGGGTTTGAAGGCCAATGAAGATCCTTCTGGTAATATCCTTGTCATTAATGGCTGCTTCGGCACTGTCTGCTCAGGGAATCGCACTGGGGAATGGTCATAAGCTGTTCACCTACGGGTGGGACGATCAACGCGTCAGAACACCTGACCTTGAAGCAGTTTTGACTATTGAAGAGCAAGACAGCGGACCAGTTTATCGGATCGTACTTTCTGAACCAGCGGTTGGAATACGCACTACCCACACTTTCCCGCAAGAGCCGGGACAGCTGGAATTATCGGCCTTCAATCGCGCGAACTACTGCGGTGAAGATATCATATTTTTAACCCTTCGGTACGCACCGCCGCGCTTTGCGGATATCAGGCAATTTCGGTCTGAAACTCATGCGTTTCACGGCCATACGCTTCTCTATCTGGATTCAGCGCCGGTCGCATTTGAAGCAATCGCGCTTCAGGAAATCGGCGCCGATCTCGGCTGGCATTACATTGCCCCGCAACCCTATCAGGTAAAGTGCGAAACCAGCCCAGAGAGCTTTGCGCTTGAACTCGTCGAAACTACTGAAACGCCGTAACGTCAAACCATCAACTCCGTGCCCCAGCGGACTCCCCGACCATAGGTCCTGACGAGGCGGATCACGGTCTGCGCCGCCGAACTGAGATGCCCGAAAGCGCAAATGTCACGCACGGGCTTTCCGAGAGCGTTGAGTTCAGTGTTTAATTTGCGCGCGATTGAGAAGAGTGGTGCCTCAAGAGGGACTCGAACCCCCGACCTTGTCCTTACGAAGGACCTGCTCTACCAGCTGAGCTATTGAGGCGCTGCGCAAGCCGTTTACCTGCAGGGCGCAGGCGGTGCAAGGGTGGATCTTGCACGCACCCCGCGGTTGACCGGTTCGATTTCATCCCGCATCCTGCCCCCGTTGGGCCGGGCGCTGGGGTTCGGGTGTTTTATCAGATATTTGACAAGGTCATTTGAATGCCCGGAACGTCGCAGAAGACATATGTGCTGGATACTCATCGGATGCGCGACCCGGAACAGACCCTCGCCATCGTGAAGCCGTTCCTGCAGGACATGGGCATCACCCGGATCGCCAATCTGACCGGGCTGGACCGGATCGGGTTGCCGACGGTGATGGTGACACGGCCCAATTCACGCTCAGTCGCGGTGTCGCTGGGCAAGGGGCTGTCGCTGAGCGCTGCGCAGGCCTCGGGCGTGATGGAGGCGATCGAATCCTGGCACGCCGAGCGGATCGAGCTGCCGCTGCGGCTGTGCAGCCATGCCGATCTGGACCCCGATCACGTGGTTGATGTGGACCGTCTGCCGCGCGTGACCGGCGGGCAGTTTGACCCCCATGCGGCGATGCTGTGGGTACAGGGGCACGATCTGAACGCCGGGGCCGCCTGCTGGGTGCCTTATGAAATGGTGGATACGGATTACACCACCTCGGCCAGCGCAGCGAGCCGGGCGTTTCCGCGAACGACGAACGGGCTGGCCTCGGGCAATGACGTGACCGAGGCCAGTTGCCATGCGATCTGCGAACTGATCGAGCGGGACGCCACAACACTGTGGCACCACCGCGCGCCGACGCCGCGGGTGAATCCAGAAACGGTGGACGATCCGCGCTGCCGTCAGGCGATGGACCGGATCACCGCAGCGGGCCTCGATCTGGGGATGTGGGAGACGACCTCGGATATCGGCATCGCCAGCTTTCGCTGTGCGATCTGCGAGGGCAACGAGACGGCGGGTCATATCGGCATCGGCGATGGGTGTCACCCGGACCGCGCCATTGCGCTGCTGCGCGCGCTGACCGAAGCGGCGCAGACGCGGCTGACCTATATCTCGGGCGCGCGGGATGATCTGGACCCCGAAGAGTTCTCGGACGCCGCTCGCACATGGCGCAGCGGGTATGTGCGCGAACTGATTGATGGCGCGCCGGCGACGGGGGATTTCAGTGATTGCCCCTCTTATGTCACCGCGTCGTTCGGCGAGGATCTTGAGCTGCTGCTGACGCGGTTGGCGGCGGCGGGCATGGATCAGGTGGTGACGGTCGATCTGTCCCGGCCCGGGATCGACATCGGCGTGGTGCGCGCCGTGATCCCCGGGCTCGAGGCCCCCCATGACGATCCCGATTTCATCGCCGGACCCCGGGCGCGGGCGGTGTCGGCATGAGCGTGGTGATCTTTGTCGGCCCCACCCTGCGCCCCGAGGCGGTGCGGACGTATCTGGACGCCACTTTGCTCCCCCCGGTCCGGCAGGGTGACGTATACCGCGCGGTGCGCGACCGCCCTCGCGCCATCGGGATCATCGACGGGTATTTCGACGGGGTGCCCTCGGTCTGGCACAAAGAGATTCTGTGGGCACTGGAACAGGGCATTCCGGTTTTTGGCAGCGCCAGCATGGGGGCGCTGAGGGCGGCGGAACTGGCCGATTTCGGGATGATCGGCGTCGGGCAGGTGTTCGAGGATTATCTGAGCGGCGCGCTGGCCGATGATGACGAGGTGGCGGTGCTGCACGGCCCTGCCGAGCTGGGCTTTGTAGCGCTGAGCGAGCCGATGGTGTCGATCCGCGCCACCGTGGCGCGGGCGCAGGCCGCCGGGGTGGTGCCGGATGCGGTTGCGCAGGCGCTGACGGACGCGGCAAAGGGGCTGCACTATCGCGACCGGAGCTGGGACAAGGTGATGGCAGCCGCGGATATGGTAGATGATCTGAGCGCGTTTCGGGATTGGCTGCCCAGCGGTCAGGTGGATGCCAAGGGCGATGACGCCCGTGCGATGCTGGATCGGATGGCGCAGGCTCTTGCGGCGGGCGAGGCGCCTTCTGCCACGCCGCGGGTCGAGCGTACGCTGGTCTGGCGTGGATTGCGCGACCGGGTGGATTCCGAGCGCGCGCCCGAGGAGACGGATGCGCAGGGGCTGGTCGATGAGCTGCGGCTGAACCCCGCGCTTTATGCCGATCTGCGCGACCGGGCGGTGCTGAAGCTGCTGGCGCGGGACGAGGCGCATCGGATCGACCGTCAACCCGACCGCGATGCGCTGCTAAAGCAGATGTCGGACCACCGGATGCAGGCCCGCCTGCCCCGGCAGGCCGATCTGATGGCGTGGCTGCAGGACAATGACCTGACCCCCGACCAGTACGAGGCGATGCTGGCCGACCGCGCCCATAAGGATGCGGCGATCACCGCCCGCGCGGATGCGATGGATGCCGCCCTGCTGGCCGAGCTGCGCGCGCATGGCAGCTATGGCGCGCTGCGGGACCGGGCGCGGCGCAAGGCCGGTCATATCGGGGGGCTGGACCGGGTGAACGGCACGGGCAGGACCCGGTCGCTGATCTGGTTTTTTGAAACACGGCTTGACCAGACGGTACCGGATGATCTTGAATCCTATGCAATTGCGCTTGGCCTTGAGGGGCGCGAGGCGTTTCTTGATTTGATTGAAGCTGAATTCATGTTTTGCCACGCTGGTGGCGACCCCAAGGATCAGACGCCCTGAACAGGCGCAAAGATCCCGCCGGGACCATAACGGGAGGAGACATTGACGATCTGGCCCGACCCATCGGACGCTGAAACACCGGGCACCCGGTTCCTGCTGTATCCGCAATCGCCCTTTCTGGAACCGGATGCGCGGCCCGAACTGGTCGAGATCTCGGCCCCTCAGGGCAGCATCGGCGCAGGCCCTGCAGGGCCACGCATGTATGCGTCAAACCCGGTGGGCAAGACTACGCCCTATGGCGCGATGATCCCCGGCCCGGGCGGGCCGCAGATGTATCTGCCGCCCTGGGACGGCTATATCCAGCCGCCGCCAGAACCGGATGTGTTTGGCAATTTCGCCCATATCGACCCTGACGATCCATCCTTTGAGGCCGCGCATCTGTTCGGCTCGGCCCATTTCACCATGGATGTATGGGAGGGGTATTTCGGCCGCCCGATCCCCTGGCATTTCGCCCGCGATTTCGACCGGCTGGAACTGTCGCTGCTGCCCAGCCTCGACAATGCCCATATCGGCTGGGGCTTTCTGGAAACCGGCGGCACCTGGGAGCATGGCGACGAATACCGCCCCTACAGCCTGAATTTCGACGTCGTTGCCCATGAGATCGGGCATTCGATCATCTACAGCGTCATCGGGATGCCCTCGGACGGGGATGCGGGGGGCGAATACTACGGCTTTCACGAATCGGCGGCCGACATGGTGGCGCTGCTGGCGTCGCTGCATTTCGGCTCGGTCGTCGAGACGCTGCTGGAGAACACGCGCGGCAATCTTTACACCTTCAACCGGCTGAGCCGGTTTGCGGAACTGTCGGGCAATGCCCAGATCCGCATGGCCGCCAACAACCGCGTGCTGTCCGAGTTCGCCCATGGCTGGTCCAGCGAACACGCGCTGTCCGAGCCCCTGACCGGCGCGATGTTCGACATCTTCGTCGATATCTATCACGAACGGCTGCTGGTCCACGATCTGATCCCCCCCGAGATGGAGGACCTGTCGGACCGGCTGGAAGGCTCATCCGACTACAGCGCGGTGATGCAGCAGATGTTCGATGCGGCCTACGGTGCCAACCCCGAAGGTTTCCGCATTGCGCTGATCGAAGCGCGGGACTTTCTGGGCTCGTACCTGGCCGACGCGTGGGAGATGCTGGACGCGGATATGCTGAGCTATTTCGGGGTCGAAAAGGCGCTGCTGGCGGTGGATCACGAGATCACCGGCGGGGCCTTCCGGCAGATCATCGAGGGCAACTTCCGGATGCGCGAAATCGGCCTGGTCGAACCCGGCCCGCGGCTGGCCGAGGCCGATGCCGACAGCCACGCCCATTCGGTCCGCACCCAGGTTCCGTCATGAGCGCTGCAAGAGTCTTTGATTTTAGGATGTTTTGTGGCATTTTACCCGCGCGGGGTGATATTTTTTGCAATTAGGCACGCGCTGGACGCGGGCCAACAAAGGGGGGAGATGAGGTCCTGGACGTCGTCGATCCTGTCATAGGGAGATAGTGATATGTCTGAGTCCTTGCTCAGTTTTTCAGAAGTGCTTTTGTTCGGGCGCGAAATTGAGGACATCGAGGTCAAGCAACAGACCGATGTGCGGCTGGCCATCGAGACAAATGATACCGCTCTGCCGTCGATAGGCGGCGAAATTGACGGTGTTGATGTGAAGGATGGAGATCATGTCCTCGTACAAATCGACGACAAGGCGCTTTCGGGAATCTACACGGTTTCCAAATCCGGAACCACTTTTACACTTACCGGCCGCGCAACGGTGGACAAGAACAGTTTTGTCTATGTGGAAAAAGGTAAGACCTTCAAGAAAACATTTTGGAAACAACGACTGGAAAAAACAGGGGAGCAGCTGTTCAAGAACAAGGGGAAACGTAGACGTGGAAAAGGCAAAAACAACTTTGTCGGCGATCAATTTGCAGGTGATCCGCGCCTAGCCCGCATCTATGGTTTCTCGTACGAAGGCACATTTTATGAGCTTCCCGAGCCGACCATTTTTCTGGTTCACGGCAAAGGTGCTAGTGCCACAAATAAGAACAAACCCGGAGATTTGGCTTCGCGAGCGCCGAACGATCCGTCGCTTAGTGGCGTTGCTGCCGCAGACTATCAAATCGCCGACGACATCTTGGTTTGGGAATATGACAAGGCCGATTACACGATCCGTATGGATGTGATGTCGGGTCAGTTCGAACAGGTCCTGCTGGATCTGTATTTCGGCTTTGACAGCCCGGCGATCAGCGGCGCGAAGGTCAGCGGGGCCAAAGTAAGTGGTGCCAAGGTGAGCGGCGCGAAGGTCAGTGGCGCAAAGGTCAGCGGGGCCAAGGTGAGTGGCGCGAAGGTCAGCGGCGCAAAGGCGCATGGCGACTGACGTCACCGCAAGGAACGGTATCAGGGCGCGCGGTCAGCGCGCCCTTTTTTGTGGCTGAGGTGGATCAGAACCCTGCCTTTTTCAGCCCCTCGACAAAGTGCTGGGTGTCATCCTCAAGCCGGTCGGGCAGAACCCTGGCCCAGCGCGTCAGCGAGAAATTGGGATGCGCCGCGCGGTGCTTGTCGGCGATCTGGCGGGCCAGATCCATCTGGCCCAGCTGGGCATAGCTGGCTGCCAGCATCCGCTGCCCCTCGGTCGGGTTATTCATCTTGTTCACCGACGCGATCACATCGTCATAGCGTTTGAGGTTGTAATAGGCCCCGCCCAGATGCCACAGGTACTGATCCGGGAAATAGGGGTTCAGCCGCATCGCCTGCTGAAGGTGCTTGATCGCCGTCTCGTTATCCCCCGAATGGGCCAGCGCGTCGGCATAGTCCGAGTGCATATCCGCATCGTTGGGGTTCAGCTGCAGGGCGCGCTTGTAGGATTCGATCGCCGCGTCATGTTCCTTGCGATAGAGCTGAACATAGCCCAGTTCGCCAAAGCCGCGGGCGTCGGTGGGATCCAGCTCGACCGCGCGCTGCGCCAGCGTCAGGGCCTTGTCCAGCGCGCTGCTTGGGTCCTCGGTCCAGGAATAGCGCCAGTCGATGTTCAGCGTGCGCGACAGCGCCGCCGCCGCCCGGGCATAGCCGCCATCCCGCTCCAGCGCCGATTCATAGCAATGCTGCGCCTTGCGGTTGTCGCTGCGGGTGTATTTGAAGATGTGATGCTGACCCTGCAGCACCGAGCCATAGGCCTCGAGGTCGGACGGGGTGGTCTGCACCATCCGCTGCTTTTCATGGGATTCGATCATCACCGCGGTGGCCGCGACGATGCATTCGGTCACCTCGTCCAGAATGTCGAAGATATCGTCGATCCTGCGATCGAACCGTTCGCCCCAGATGGTGCGTTCGGTGTTGGCATCGATCAGTTCGGCGGTGATCCGGATGCGGCTGGCCGAACGGCGGACGCTGCCGCGCGCCACATAGCGGACATTCAGCCGCCGCGCCGCCTCTTGCGGGGCCATCGACTGGGTCTTGAAGAAAAAGGACGAGTTGCGGGCAATCACGAACAGGTTCCGGAACTTGGACAGGTTCATGATGATGTCGTCGGTCAGGCCCTCGGCGATCCAGCTGTCATCCTCGTTGCTGCCCTGGCTGGCAAAGGGCAGGATTGCGACCGAGGGCAGATCGGGCCGTTCCAGCACCTCAAGCTGCATCTCGGGGCGCAGGGTGGCGGCCATGGTGGCGCCTTCGACCTCGCTGCGGACGCAGTAGGTGGCGACCGGCGACAGGATGTTCTTGAGCTGCTTGGGGCCGAGGAATTCATAGCCATAGCGCAGGCGGTTGCGGATTTGTTCATAGACCGCGGCGCTGACATAGACGCGCTCGGGCTCGGCGATTTCCTGCAGCCGTGCGGCGATGTTGACATTGTCACCGTGAATGCCGCGCTCATCCAGCAGCACCTCGCCCATATGGACACCGGCGCGGAATTTGATCTGCTGATGCGCCATCCGCGCCTGATTGTGCTGGCTGGCGATCCGGTGCAGCTCGATGCTGAATTCAACCGCGCTGGTGGCGGTCTCGAACAGCGCCAGAATGCCGTCACCGCGCACCTCGATGACCTGACCCTGATATTGCGGGCAAAGCTCTTCAAGCTGGGACAGCAGAGATTTCAACGCGTTATACGTATCCATCTCGTTCTCGCTCATCAGTCGGGAATAGCCGACGACATCGGCAAACAGCACCGCGCCAAGCTTCTGTCTGATGAAAGGGTCCGAACCGGTCGTGTTCACTGGCAATACTCGATTATGGCGTCTCGTCGAATCCGACAGAACCGTTGTAGCAAAATTTGCGCGGAATTTCGCACTCTTTCAGCCATTGCACCCCTGTTGCGGGGGCCAGCACCACCCCGGGGCGGATTGCGAGCCGAAGCTGACCACCGTTTCCGGGCCCAGTTCGCGGGCCAGAACCTGCCGGCGCGCGGCCCAGTCCTGCTGCAGCATACCGACCACCACCATGTCGTGAAACTGACCGTCGGCGAACCAGGCCTGCCGCATGGTGCCTTCGATCTTGCAGCCGACCTGCGCGATCAGATCGCGGCTGCTGTGATTGTCGGCGCGGTAATACGAGGTGATGCGGTTAAGCCCTAACTGCCGGAAGGCAAAATCCAGCAGCAGCGCGATCGCGCGCACCGCAACCCCCTGTCGTCGCACGGATTTATCGATGAAAATCGGCACCACCGCATCGCGGTTGATGTTCGACATCGCCTCAAGCCCGATCATGCCGACCGGCGTGCCATCGCCGGATTCGATGACAAACCAGCACTTACCGCAGTCGCGGGTGGTGCAAATCGCATCCTCCCATATCTGTTCGGTCTGCAAAAGGTTCAGCGGAACCCGCGATGTACGGTCGAAAAAGGCAAGGTCCTGAACGTCCTGAAACCATCGGGCGACGGTGTCCATATCCGCTTTTTCAAGGGGGCGCAGCCGGAACTGCCGGGATGTGGAATCGGGCAAGGGAAAACGACCTCCGAATACAAATACACAAATCTATTCGCGCGATAGTAGCACAAAATATTCAAAAAAAAGAAATCACTTGTTTCCGCCCGGCCCGGTGCGGGCTGGTCAGCGTCTTTCCGCGCGGATCAGGAAGATATTGCGCAGATAAATCGACAGACCCATCGACTGACCCAGAATGAACACCGGGTCGCGGCGGTAGATCGCATAGCTGAGCAGGATCAGGCCACCGCCAATCGACAGGTACCAGAACGCCATCGGAATGACCGATTTCTTGGCCCGTTCCGAAGTGATCCACTGAACAATGAAACGGGCGCTGAACATCAGCTGCCCAGCCAGACCGATGGCGACCCAGATCGCCTCGGTCGGGTTTTCGACATGCAGGATTTCGAGAATGGTTTCTTTCACGACCGGGGTGCCTCTTGTGCCGAGACCGATTTCGCGCGCCGCGCCAGCCAGACCACGCCGAGCAGGTCCCAGATGCCCACCATGGCGCGGCCGAAATTGGTATATTTCGACTGCCCCGACAGGCGCTGCTGATGCGCCACGTCAACCAGCGCGATGTTCCAGCCATAGGCCCGGAACAGAGCGGGCAGATAGCGGTGCATGTGATCGAAATAGGGCAGGTCCAGAAACGCCTGGGTCCGAAATGCCTTGAACCCGCAGCCGGTGTCGCGGGTGCCGTCCTTCAGCATCCAGCCCCGCAGCGCGTTGGCAAAGCGCGAGGCCAGCTTTTTCGACATCGTGTCCTTGCGCCCCAACCGCTGCCCGGCCACCAGCCCGATACTTGCATCCTCGCCCGAGATCAGCGGCGACCAGATCTTCGGCAGCTCGGCGGGCGGGTTCTGGCCGTCTCCGTCCAGTGTGCAGCAAATCTCGGCCCGCGCGGCCTTGACCCCGGAATGCACCGCCGCGCTTTGGCCGCCAGCGGTTTCGTGTTGCAGGATGCGCAGCTGCGGGCAATCGCGCTGAAAGCTGCGCAGCGCCTCATAGGTTCCGTCGGTCGAGCCATCATCGACGGCAATGATCTCGAACCCCGCAAGATCCGAGGCCGCGTCGCAGATGCCCCGCAGCAAATCGTCGACGGCCCCCTGCTCGTTATGCATGGGGATGACGACCGATACGGCGGGCCGACTATCGGCAGGGGCAGCAGGATCAGCTTGCATCGCAGACGAGTTTTCTTGTTCCGTTCACGAAGGCTTGTGATTGATCCGAACCTGAAATTCAAGTAGCCAGCGTGCCGCAACGCAGGTTTCAGCGCAACAAAACACGAGGCAGCAGCCGTGACCGACAAGTCAGCATTGAACCATGTGCAGACAAGCGGCTGGGGGCCTTACGTGGTCACCGGCCTTGTTATCATGCTGTTGTGGTGCTGGTACATGATCGGTCTGGGCGAGGGCGGGCTGTCCAAGATCGACGAATTTTTCACCTATGACCGCAGTCTGGGCTTTGCCCGCAACAACGACTGGTTCACCGTCTTTTCGCAAAACGCCCCCAGCCTGAAGAAACCGCCGCTGCAATACTGGATGACGGCTCTGATGATCGAGGGCGGGCTGCCGCATATGCTGGCGCTGCATCTGCCTTCAATGCTGTTTGCGCTGGGGGCTTTGGTGGCCACCGCGCTTCTGGCGCGGATCATGGTGCCGGATCAGCCCTGGCTGATGCTGCCCGCGGTTCTGTTGGTCTCAAGCTCGAAGAATTTCTGGAGCCACGCGACATCGGCCATGCTGGACAGCGGTGCGATGCTGTTTTCGACCCTTGGGGTTGCCGCCATGCTGGCCGCGTTCGAACGCCCGCGCCTGTGGCCCGTGTTCGGGGTTATCGTGTTTCTGGCCGGGATGCAGAAAAGCCCCACGCCGCTGGCCTTTCTGGCGCTGGCGCTGGTGACGCTGATGCTGACCCGCAGATGGCAGGACCGGCCCGTCAGCGAAATCCTGACGAACCGCACCTTCCTGTGGACCATGGCGCTGTGCATTCCGCTGGCCTTTGCCTGGCCGCTGTTTCAGTATTTGCGGCTGGGCTTCGGTGCCGAGTTCCAGGGCAGCGTCCGCACCGAGATGCTGGACCGGTTTGCGCCCAGCGTGTCCGACCGCAGCCTGCAGAAACTGACCGAGATCATTCTGGGCAATGCCCCGGGTCTGCGTCTGGCCGGGTTTGCCGGTCTGTGCGCATTACCCTTTGCATTGAACCGCCCGCGCCTGCTGGCGATCACCGGGATCGCGGTGAGTTTCGTTCTGGCGATGTGGCTGGCATCCGGCAAGGTCTATGACCGCTATACGCTGCTGATCCTGCCCATGCTGATGGTGGGCGCGGCGGGCGGTATCATGCTGCTGACCAAACGGCTGTGGCTGCGTGCCTTGCTGTTGGCGGTGCTGTGCCTGTCCGAGATGGGCCCTCTCAAGCGCAGCGAGGATTACGATTTTCCCCCCACCGAAACGCAGTTCGGCCTCAGCCTCGAGGCGATGTTATCACCGCTGAGGTCGGCCACGGCGCCGGACGAAACACTGGTGGTCTGCGGCTTTGCCCACCGGCACCGGATGCCTTTGGGCGCGGTCGCCGTCTATGCCGCGCCGGACCGGCCGTTTGTGTATATGAGACACCCGGATTTGCGCGGCTATCTTGAACGGTCGGGCTATTCCACCGGGCCGCTTCGGGGGCTGTGCCGCACGCAAGAGCTGGAGAAGATCGCAGATGATCTGACCGGGCTGGATATCGAACCGGTGGCCGGCACCGAGCATGTCTATTGGACCGCCACCGGGGTGCAGGCCGACTGAGGCCTTTACCGCAGCACGCAACCGTAGTCGTAGCCGCTTGCGATCAGCGCGGTCAGTTCAGCGTCATCCTCGCCATCGAGAATGCGGATGCCGGGCTGAGCCACCCATCGCGGCGACACCAGATAGGCCAGCCGGTATCCGGCTTCGGTATAGCGGTCGCGGTCGATGCCATAGGTCAGCTGACCGTCGCCCCAGACATGCGAACAGATGATGTCGGGCTGCTGCGAAAACACGAAATCGGGGTCGAACTTGTTATGGCCGGGGTTGGCCCCGCGCGCCTCGGTAAAGGCGATCTCGGGCGTATTGAGGCCCAGCATGTCCAGCGTCCGCAGCCCACTGTAATAGGGTATCTTCCCCGCCGCGCCGGTGGCCAGATAGGCGCCCTCGTGACGGTCGGCAAGAAAACGGCCCAGTTCCAGCCATCGGTCATATTTTGGGTATTCAAAGCGATAGTCGAGGCGCGGATCCAGCGCCACCGAGGTCACAACACCACACAGGATCGCTGCAGCCGCCGATGCGGTCACCCAGGCCGATCCCAGCGGCACCAGCACCCGGAACAGCAGCACCAGACCAAGCGGGTAGGTGATGATGATGAAGCGCTCGCGATAGATGTCGCCACCCACCATGAAGTAATAGGCGATCACCGCAGCAAAGGCGAAGAGTTCAAAGCTTGGCGGGTTCGCGACAATGCCGCGGCCTTCTTTCAGCACACCCCGAAGATAGGCGAAGACGGCCAGACCGGCCCCCAGCGCGGGAAACACAAACCCGTTCTTGTAGCTGACCCCGGCAAGGTATCTGGCCGCCACCATGAACCGATCCAGCAGCGGACCACTGGCCTTGACATAGGCCGGCAGCGGCAGCGGCAGCCCGTAATACCACAGGCGGAATGCCGTCAGCGCCCCGACCATGACAGCACAGGTGGCAACCACCGCAGCGGCCTGAGCCCGCCGGCCCGACCACATAAGCCAGACGGCGGCAATCATCGGAAAGAGAAAACCATCGACCCGCAGCGTGATCAGCAGCGCAGAGGCCAGCACAAGGGCGGCCAGACCGTCGCCGCCACCCCGTGTCAGGCGCACAGCCGAGAGCCAGACGATCACCTGCAGGAAGAACACAAAGGCAGTCTCGAGGCCCGACGTCCCGTGTATCCAGAGCGGCGGCAGGGCGGCCAGAACCAGCGCGATGGCGATCCCGGCCCGGCGGTCCAGGGTCCGGGCAACGTCGACCCCGATCATGGCAATTGCGGCGGCCACCGCCAGCGCACCAAGTGCTGCCATCGCGGGGTACAACAGATCCGTGCCCAGGAACCGATAGACAATCGCCGACAGCCCCACGTGCAGCGGGTTCGAATACCCTTCGACGAGGCGGGGCTCGTCAATGTTGAAGGTCGGCAGTCCGGCGTCGATCAGATTTTTCGCATAGCGGTAGCTGATGAAGGAATCGTCGTTTCCGACCGAAAAGCCGCTTTGACCGCCGAAGTAATAGCCAAAGAGCGCATGGAACAGCGCCAGCCCTAGAAAGGCGACAACCGCAACGGAAAGTCCGATCTTATGGCCGTTCATGGAAACCATCTTTTCCCGCAAAACACTCGATACCAATTGCATTGTCCGTCCAATCCCGACGATTAGATACGCCGTCCCTGAGGAACGCAAGAAGTTGTTCGGAAGCTTGGCGTTCCAGACACGGAACCGGGTTCATGCCGCGGGCGTCTGCCGCAAGGTCGCGCCCAGTACCATCTGCGCAGCGGCCCCAACACGGTGCCAGCGCATTGATTTATATACACTCTGCGACGAGGCCATGATCCCAGAGGCGCAACTGTCCCCATCGGGCGGCGGCCTCTGAAACACGTGGAGCCGGTCACAGAGATTGTTGCGGAGACGGAGTCAATTGCCGATCCTGCGCAGGGTTGTTCAAGATCCGGCGATCCCCGAAACCTTGCCGTATACGCCCGCGGTCAGGCCGGTTCAGCCCTCGTCTTCGGGCGCAAAGTAGCTGCTTTCGATCCAGTCGCGCAGGTCGCGGACATCGGGCTGATCGGCGATCTCTTTGATCCGCCGGGTGTGCCGGTCAACGCAGAGCTGATGCAGCTGCGCGGTTTCCGCATCGCTCAGCAGGTCGGCCCAGACCGCGCGCGCGGCGGGCAGTTGATGAGCGATCCAGTTTCCGGATTCGCCGCCCCGTGCCCGTATCCGGTAGTATTTCCGGTTCACCTTGCGCCACTTGGCCACCACATCGCCCCGGTCCATCTTGATCAGATACGAGTCGACCGAGCGCAGGGCATGGTGGTTCAGCGCCACCAGATCATAGGCCCCGCGGCAATCGAAGCTTTTGATCGTACTGTCGGTGACGAACTCTTCAGGCACCGGGCGGCCCGATCCGTCCAGCCAGATCAGGTCCGGCTGAGTGCCCGGGTGAATCTGCGGCCGGTGGTTGGCGACGCGTTCAAAGGTGGAAAACCCGTGCAGGATCGTTTTGACGCCGCGCCGTGCCCGCCAGCGGCCGGGCCTGTGCGTTTCGTGGATGGTATAATCCTCGGTCAGCCATCTGTCCTGATAGGTCTGATGCCCGCCGGACGAGAAGTTGAGCTCGGACATCGA
Source organism: Ruegeria sp. AD2(2025) (assembly GCF_056542385.1). Classification (NCBI taxonomy): domain Bacteria; kingdom Pseudomonadati; phylum Pseudomonadota; class Alphaproteobacteria; order Rhodobacterales; family Roseobacteraceae; genus Ruegeria; species Ruegeria sp. AD2(2025). Next base: position 21,844 of record NZ_JBQFZS010000003.1, on the reverse strand, counting down.
CAGGGCGTGAAATGGACCGGCGGCGCGCAAAAGGTCGGTGAAATGACCCTGGCCCGCCCGGATATTGACGAACTCGTCCACATCCATCGAGATGACGTAATCCGACCGGCGCACGACGGGCAGCTGAGCCGCGTATGTCAGCGCCGCGGGCTGGAAGTAGGTCTTTTCCATCATCACCGCCGGGTTCGGCAGATGGGTCACCACGCCCAGTTCATCCAGCCGGTCCAGCAGCAGGTCGGTACCGTCGGTACAGTGATTGGTAAAGATCACGAAGTTTCGGATGCCAATCGAGCGGTGAAAGGCCAGCCATTCCAGAATGAAGGGCCCTTCGTTCTTCATGCAGGTGACGATGGTGACGTTCGGGTCTTCCAGTTCATGCGCGGGATCGGGCAGCGACACCGCAGGCACCACCGCGGGTGCCCCGACCGGGGTGCGCTGCAGCACCCAGACCGACCCTTTCAGATAGTCCTGATCGACCTCGAACCCGAGCGCCCGGAAGGTGGCAAAGATACGTTCCTGCCCGGCCTCGCCATAGACCTTGGGATGCAGTTCGAGGATGACGGTGCGCACACCCTCTAGCGTGGAACGGTCGAACAGGTCCAGCTCGGCCCCTTCAATATCGGCGATCAGGATCGTCGGGCGCAGTTCTTCCACCAGATCGTCGATGCCAAGGCCGGGTACCGAGACCACGCGGGTATAGGGGCGCGAGTCGGGCTCCATGCTGGCGGCCCAGAAATCGCGGCGCAGATAGAAATCCTGCGCCGGGGTATTTTCGGTACAGACGACGCCATTGCGGATCTCGACATTGTCGATGTCGTTGATGCGGTGGGTTTCCTCGATCAGCCCGATCAGTTCCGGATTCGCCTCGAGCGCGACGACGCTCTCGACCCCGGGCACCTGGGCTGCGACCGCCGAGATCAGGCCGATCCCCGCCCCCAGTTCCAGCACCCGGTCGCCGCTGCGGACCAGTTTGCGCACCGCTTCGCATTCGCCGCCCTCATAGCGGTTGTTGCGCATGGGGCGTTCGATCTTGGGGGTAATGATCTGGGGAACGAAGGGGATGCTGATCCCCTGCACCTCGATCACCTCATCATAGCTGAGACCGGGCTTCTGCGCAGTCGTGGCGTCAGATGCGGAATTGCCGTCGGACATCTCAGCCCTCCTCGGGGGCGGTCACCTGATAGCCGCGGTTACGCAGGCAGCGGGCGGCTTTGCGTTGAAGATCAGGTTGCTTACGCAGAAAGCGGGTCATGCTGCGTTTGATGTGGCTTTTCGCCAGAACCTCATCGTAGTTGGCCGCGATCGTCTCGCGGGTGACGCGGTTTTCGGGTGTGACCAGCACGGCCCGGTCCCCGGCATCGGCCCCGATGAAGATCGCGGTGATACCGCCACCGCCATGGACCACCGTATGTTCGGTTCCCACATGCGCCAGATAGGTGGCCGCGTTGCGGACCGCGGGATAGACGATATGCGTGTCGTCAAAGGCCACGATGCAGGGATCGTTCATCACGGTTATGACATTCAGGAAATCCGCAAACGCAGCCTCGATCGTGTGTTCGGCATCGATGAAGGCCAGATCGAACCGGGTATCGGGCGGATCGCTGCGCAGCGAGTCCGATCCCGTCTCGCGCGTGGTCAGCTTTTGCATCTGGCGGTCGCTGGCATATTGGCGCAAGCCGTCCAGCATATGCTGCGTGGTGATGTGCTGATAGTCGGTCAGCGGTCCACGCTCATCCGGGGTCAGATCGGGCCGCAGGTCGATGGACAGGGCGCTGAGGCAATCGTCATCCATGACATGAGGCTGCAGGGATTTCCCCAGATAGGACCCGACCTCGAGATACCGGTAGGGGCCGTCCATCGACGCGATTTCGTGCAGGTTGATCAGGGTGCGCATCCCGCGCTTGCCGATCTGTCCCTTCAGCCGGAAATCGTCCGGTGACAACGTGTTGGGTGCGACCATGTGCAAATACCCTCAGGTGGTGGGTGATGCCGCGGCATCGACCAGATCCTGCGCCAGTTTCAGCAGCGCCTTGTTGATGGCCGGATCCTCGTCCAGATCACCCTTGTCGATCAGGCCCTGCAACCGGCCCCAGCGCCCGGCCAGAATGCAGCGCGCCATGGGGGGCGGAAACAGGCCCGCCTCGGCCCCGGCGGCGGCCCAGGCGCGCAGCAGGGACGGTTTCGGCGCGTCACCATCGACGCACCATGTATGTTCGAACAGCGTCATGATGAACCGCAGGGGCGCTTGTTTGGGATGCCTGCGATCCGCGACATAGGGCAGTTTGAAGACATCCGTCACGATCTCGTAGGATGGCCAGTAATACAGGACGCCGTCATCCTTGAATTCGCGCACCACCTCGTCCAGCGCGACCCGCAGAACGCTTTTCGACACCGAGTTCGAGGTCAGGCAGGAATTGTCGCGGAAAGTCGCGATCAGCGGGATCGGCGACAGGGTGAACAGGATCTTCGCATCCGGGCGGTGCTTGCGGATCAGGTGATAGATCGCGCGCAGATTATCCTTGTTTTCCTCGACCGTCGAGACGCGGAACTTGTGACGGGACGGGTCGTAGACATCCTTGGGAATGGTACGCCAGAACACATTGCCGGAGACCTCGTCATACCAGATCTCGGACAGGCCGAAGGTCAGGATGAAGACATCGGTTTCGTCGAAAATCCGCTTGGTTTCGGCCTGAACCTCGGGGTCATAGCCGTAGGATTCGGCCTTGTAGCCATGCCACAGCTCTTCATCGAAAACCTTGTTCTCCCACGCCCATTCGAATTGCTGACGGATCACGAAGGAATTCACCATGCCCTCGCCGCAGGTCACGACATAGGCATCCTTGGCCTTTTCGTCCTTGTTCAGCACCCGGTAGTTCCGACGCGACAGCCATTCCGAGATATTGGCCGCAAAGCAGCTGCCGAAGGCGGTGATCTGGGTGTCGGGGGTGATGAAGGGCTGATCGGGGGTCCAGCCTTTCAGCACGTATTTTCCAACCGCATCGGCAGGGATCATCCGGGCCATGTTGGGATTGGCGTTGGTGTGTTCGCCACGAAACCATGTTCTGAATTCGGGCGTGTGCTTGTTGGTGCGCTGAAAATTGATATGCCGCGCCCGGTTCGATCTTGCCATGTCGCCCTCAACTCTGTTTGCCTTGGCGCTTATCGTTGCCTATGCGCTGCACCTTTATTTTCGGTATATATCTACCCATAACGCCGGTCGTGTTCCAGCGGTGTTTTATCGCGCGCCCCGGCCTTGCTGGACGCCCCCGCCGCGATCCAATAGAGTTTGCAAAAAATAAACCGCTTTGGGTCTACCAAGGCGAACCCCCGCGAGGTTGCAGAGCGTGACATGACAGAGCTTCATCAAATCGGAATGCTATGGATGCGCGGATCGCTGAGCTTTCTTGAGCAGCTTTGCGTGCAGTCCTTTCTGGATGCCGGGCATCATACGATCCTTTACACCTACGAAGATGTCGACCGCGTGCCCGACGGGGTTGAGTTTCGCGACGCTGCCGACATCCTGCCCGAGACCGGGTTTCTGGTGCATGAGCGCACGGGCTCGCCGGCGCTGCATTCCGATCTGTTCCGCTATCACATGCTGCACGGGGCCGAGCGGATGATCTGGGCCGACACGGATGCCTATTGCCGCAAACCCTTCGTCACCGAGACCGGGCATTTCTTTGGCTGGGAAAGCAAGAAACACATCAATGGCGGCGTACTGGGCCTGCCCCGCGACAGCGCGGCGCTGGGCCTGCTGCTGGATCATTGCTCGGACGAGTTTGCCATTCCAACATGGTATGGCGAGGATTACGTCAAAGAGCTGGAGGAGAAGAAAGCGGCCGGAAACCCGGTCCACGCGGGCGAACAGCCGTGGGGGGTCTGGGGGCCCCATGCGGTGTCTCACTTCCTGCACAAGACGGGCGAGGATCGCTATGCGTTCGCGCAGGAGGGGCTCTATCCTTATACGTTCCGCGACCGCCGCAAGATCGTCAAACCCAAGGTCCGGGTCAGCGACTATGTCACCGACAACACCTATTCGGTGCATCTTTACGGGCGGCGGATGCGCAAGTTTCTGGCCGAGAAATACGAGGGCGTCCCCGACCCGACCGGCCTGCTGGGGCAATTGCTGATCAAGCACAAGATCAACCCGCTGGACGCGCCGCTGCGCGATTGTCCGAACCCCGATCCCGACAGCCATTTCGCCAAGGCCTTCCGCGAAGAGATCAACGGCAAGAAATACCTCTCGGCCACGCCGGCATCCGAAAACCCCGCGCCGCTGAACGCGGTTGTCGGGGTCACGACGATGAAGAACGAAGGCCCCTATATCATCGATTGGGTCGCCTATCACCTATGGCTGGGGTTCACGCATTTCCTTGTCTACACCAACGACTGTTCCGACGGCACGGATCAGATCCTGGACATGCTGGCCGAGCGCGGGCTGGTGACGCGGATCGACAACCCTGCCCGTATGGACAAGGGCGAACGGCCGCAGCGCGTGGCGCTGTCGCTGGCGCAGGACCATCCGGTGATCCAGTCGGCGGATGCCTATATGGTGTTCGATGTGGACGAATACATCGACATCCACACCCCCGAGGGCACGTTGCGGTCGCTAATGGACGCCACCGGCAACCCCGAGATGATCTCGATGACCTGGCGGTTCTTCGGATGTTCCGGCGTTGCCGATTTCGCCGACAGCCCGGTGCCGATGCAATTCGACCGCTGCGCGCCCCGGCTGGTGCGGTTCCCGCATCACAACTGGGGCTTCAAGACCTTCGCGCGCCTGCCGTCCAGCTATGCCCGGCTGGGCATTCACCGCCCGCTTGGGCTGGTGGCCGAGGACATGCCGCACTGGGTCAACGGCTCGGGCGAACATATGCCCGACCGGTTCCGCGAAAAAGGCTGGCGGTCCTCGTTGGAAAGCTGGGGGTATGGGCTGGTGACGCTGAACCATTACTCGGTGCGCTCGCTGGACAGCTATCTGGTCAAGCGCGACCGGGGACGCACCAACCATATCAACCGCGAACAGGGCATCGAATACTGGAACGTCCACAACCGCAACGATCAGCAGGATCACTCGATCAGCACCAATTTCGAGCGGTCGCTGCCCCTGCGCAACGATCTGATGGCGGACCCCGCGCTGGCCGCGTTGCACGAGGCCAGCTGCAACTGGCATCGCGCGCGCATCAATGAGCTGAAAGAGCGGCCTGAGTATAACAAGCTGTATCAATGTCTTGCGCTGGATATCCTGTCACACGGCGTACCCGACAGCGAACAGCCCGGCCCCGTCCCGCTGCCTCGGCTGCCGCTGACCGGGCCTGCTTTCGATCTCTCGGCAGTCAAACCCGTGGCCAAGCCGCAGCCGGTGCAACCGGGCCCTGCCCCGCGCGCCGAAAAGATACCCACAGGACATACCGCGCAGGAGGCCTATGAGCGGCTGCGGAAACGCGTCGCACAAGAGCTTGCACCGCTGACCCCCATCGACCCGTTGCCACGCGACCGGATCACCATCGTCTCGACCATGCGGAACGAGGCCCCTTTTGTGCTGGAATGGATCGCCTATCACCGCTCGATCGGGGTGACGGATTTCCTGATCTACACCAATGATTGCACCGATGAGACGGTGGCGCTGCTGGATCGGTTGCAGGCGCTGGGATACGTGACCTGGCGGGACAATCCGGGCCGCTCGGACCCGCCTGCCAAGCTGCAGCGCAAGGCCCTGAACCACGCGGCCCGCCAGCCGCTGGTTACCGAAACCGACTGGCATGTCTGCCTCAATTGCGACGAGTTCATCAATATCCACGTGGGCGACGGCACCCTGCCCACGCTGTTTGCGGCGATGAACGAACCCAATCTTGTATCCATGACCTGGAAGCCGTTTGGCAATGCCGGGGTTGCACGGTTCGCCGACGGCTGGGTGACGGAAACCTTCGACCGCTGTGCGCCGCAATTCATCGCAAGGCCGGGGCGGGATTGGGGCTTCAAAACCCTTGTGCACCGATCCGCCCCGTTTCGGAAACTGGGGCCTCATCGGCCACTGGACCCGGACATGGACCGGATCGCCGAACTGCGCTGGGTCAATGGATCGGGTCGAGAAATGCCCGAGCAGTTGCATGGTTCGAACGGCTGGCGGTCAACCAAACGGTCGCTGGGCTATGATATGGTGACGCTGAACCATTACGCGCTGCGCTCGGCCGATAGCTATCTGGTCAAGCGCGACCGGGGCGTGCCGGGCGATGAGGATGTGGGCAGGGCCTACTGGGATCGGCGCAACTATAACAGCGAACGCGACGACCGGATCCAGCAACATCTGCCCCGCGCCCGAGCCGAGTTGGACCGGATGATGGCGGACCCGCAGGTTGCGACACTGCACCGCTCGGCGGTCGATACCCATCAGCGCAGGGTGGCCGCGCTGAAGGCGCTGCCGGATTATGCGCGGCTTTACGAAGAGATATCGGCGCCCGACCAGCCGGATGCGATTTTCCTGTCGGACCGGGCCGAGGCTGCGAACTAGCCGTCGTTTTCGCGCGCCTGCTTTTCAGCGTGGATCGCCTGACGGATCGACATCAGCTGGCCCCACATGCGCCGCTGGGTGCTCATCGGCAGTACGCGGGTGGGGCCGATCTGGCAGATGCGGGCATAGGTGTAGAACATATCCGATTGCTGCAGCAGCGCCCGGATCCGTGCCTGTCGCCATGCGACGGCCCGGATGTGCAGCCGGTCCAGCTCGGGGTCGGCGCGCAGTTCGGCCATGCCCTGGGCAATGGCATCGGCGTGACGCAGGATCGCGGCATCCTCGACCTGATTGAAATCGCGGTCGATCCAATAGGCCAGATCAATCGGATCCTCGCTGTGATTGGGGCGGCCCCGTTCGGCCTTGACCAGATAGTTCTCGACCGCGCCCAGCGCATAGTGGTTCAGCTGCGCCAGCCCGTATCGGGGGGCGACGCTGGGGATGACCGTGCCGGGGACGGCGGGGGCCGGGTCGCCATTGCCGTCGACCATGGTAAAGGCAGCACCTTCCTGCAATCGGGGCCGATGTACGCCCAACCGGTCCAGCCGGTGATCGGCGCGAAACAGGGTCTTGAACTGCACCGCGCGCCATGGCCACAGCAGCGTTTCGGGGGCCGCGCGGGTAAACAGACCCGTCACCGGCTGATCCTGAAACGCCACCTGCTGATTGTGCCCGAACATACGCCACGGCACCGCAAAGGCGTCCGCGTCAGGGCGCGCGGCAATCAGATCGGCGATCTGGCCATCGCCTTGGTGAATGCACAGAAACTCATCCACATCCGAGACAAGTATCCAGTCGGCCTGCGCCACAAGCCGGTGGTTCGAGGCGCGGCTGAGCGCCTGCCATTGCACCGTCTTCTTGCCCTTGCGCGGGTTGGGCTTGTGGCAGATGATCTTCAACGCGTGCAGACGGTCCAGAATGGCGTCGGTGCCATCGTCGCAATCATTGCTGAAGATCAGGAAATCGGTCACGCCGATGGCGCGGTGATAGGCGATCCATTCCAGTATGAACGGCCCCTCATTGCGCATCGAAGTTACGATCAGGCAGCGCGGTCCGCTCACGTCAATATGCCGCCTCTGATGCTTCGGGCAGCAGCAGGCTCAGCTCGCCTTCCGGGAAGTCATCGAAGGACAGATCCCATGCCGCCCCGGGCCAGAGCAGTTGTAGCTGCTTTTTCGCTGGCCGGTAGACGGCGGTGTAAAGCGTGCCGAAGCCCGATTTGAACGCGGTTGAATAGAGCGGCGGGCGCAGGAAGGCGTCAATGAACCGCTTTTCGCTTTCGGGGTGCTGGTTCAGGCGGTTCAGCAGGAATCGCTCGCGTTCGACTGTTGCGGTGAACCGCGCGTGTTTGGACCATTCCACATGGCCCTGATGGTTCGTCGCGACCGGCACGTCCGAGATTTGCGGGTGGCGGTCAGGGGCAAGATACACCGTACTGTGGTTGTATTTCGCATCCAAAACGGTGACGTTGTAACTCATGTGACAGGGAATACGGCAGAGGGCGTCAACCGCCTGGGCCGTGGTCTCGCAGGTTTGCAGCACATAGCGCAGGATCAAGGGCACGCCGAACCCATCGCCCACCTCGCGTCGTCCGCCGAAGGTCAGGGATACGGCCAGACCGGCATCGTTTATGCCGTCGAGCAGACCCAGAATACCGTCGCTCATCCCGATCACACCGCGCCCGTCCCAGCGGGTTTTCAGCATCGCCGCGTCGAAGGTTTTCGGGTGATAGTCATAGTTGCGCACCAGAAACGGCGTCTTGCCGCGCCAGATCGCCTGACTGCAGCCCGACAGGTATTTCGGCGGGCAATAGAAGCTGAGGAACCGCGCCTGACTGTCGCTGCCGCCGACCAGTTCGACCACTTGATTATACAGCGGCACGATCTCGGGCATGTGGCGTTCCAGCGCCCGCAGGCATTCGCGATAGGTGGGGCGCGCCGAATACCCCTCTTTCGCCCACCATTTGCGGTAGGCGGGCCAGTATTCGGCAAACAGCCCGGCCAGCTTGGGGCCGGGCTGCGCCTCATCGATTGAGCGAAATACAAGCGCCATGGGGCTTTCTACATGATTTTGAACGCGGGGTCTTCCATCGGTTGCGCCGCAGGCAGAGGTTCAGCCGCATAAGCCGAGGTGATCCCGTGAATCCATTTCTTCGACTTCTCAGTCAGCTTAAAGCCTTTGGTCATCGACCGGCCGCGCGTCACCAGAATGCCCAGATCGGCCCCTTCATAGCGGTAATCACCGACATTCGAGATACGCAGGAAGAACGCCTCGTTCTCGCCCACCGCACGGCGGTGATAATCGAAGCGGTCGAACACGACGCGACCATCTTCCAGCATCTTGTAGATGCCCGATTGCGGCGCCTGCGTGATGCGATCGACGCTGTCATCGGTATGCTTGATCACCATCTGTGACCAACTGTCGATCATATCCGGGTCGGCCCAGCGGGCGTTCAGTTCCTCGACATCCAGCTTGAAGGGTTTCTTGGTGAATTCCAGCAGGTGGAACAGGAACAACGGCGCATCGGCATGGGCAAAGGCCGCATGGTTGGTCATGGAACTGGCCCCGGTGATGCGCGGGTTCAGCTCGCCCAACCAAAGCTCTCCGGTCTTCTTGTCGATCAGGAAATCCAGTTCGAAATAGCCGCGATAACCGGACTTGCGCAGTTCCTCGCCGAACTGGAAGGTCAGTTGCCGCGCCTGTTCGCGAGCCTTGGGCGGGAATGCGGTCGAGAAGATTTCGTTCCCGCACCAGCCACCGCGATAGGGGGTGAGTTCCTTGAAGCCCACAAGCTCGGTCATCAGCGGGCCCACAATCGTGCCTTCGGACGTGGCACAGGCCTCGATCGCCGCACCGCGACAATCGATCCGCTTCATGATCTTGATCTCGCCTTCGCCGACGATCTCGTCCTTGTGCTTGTTGAAATCAGCCTCGGACTTGATGAAGAACGTGGTGTGGCCGCTGTCGCCAAAGGCCGATTGCAGCACCAGATCGTGGCCCAGCCCGGCCTTGTCGCAGATTTTCTGCAGGTGATCATAGCTTTTGACCACACTCAGCGTATTGGGCACCGACGGCACACCCGCCTTGTTGCCAATACGAACCGTTTCGATCTTGTTATCGCATTTGGTGCGCAGCTTGGCCTTGGGGAACCACAGCTGACCGCCCAGTTCCTTGACCAGTTTCTCGGTCGTCTCGTCAAACATCAGGAAGACAAACTTGGGCTTGCCGCCGCGCCGTTTGATCAGGTCGATGACCTCTTTGTGCTGCAGCAGATAGTTGTTGATGTCTTCGATGGACTGGAATTCGTCATGCGGCATCTCGGAAGGCACGAACACGTTCGGATGCCGCCCGTCAAAGCAATCCATGTAGCAGATATAGGTGAAATTCATCACCCATTCATCCAGCCCCAACAGGTTGAAATTGGTCGCCGACACGAAATAGATCGGGTCCTTGTTGGTGTGGAAATACCGGCGGATTTCCGAGATGTTCTTCAGCACCTTCTTTGGCATATGGTCCTCCCAGTCCCTTATGTTTTCTTGACTGATTTCAAAGCGTCTTCGGTAAAAATGCGCAGGCCCAGATCGGCGCGGAAACCGTGGATTTCCGACACGTCCAGCTCTTGCATAAATTTCAGAATCTCGGGGCTGATCACCTGCCCCGGCACCAGAATGGGAAAGCCCGGCGGATATGGGATCACGAATGTGGCCGAGACCATTTCCTCACCCGCTTCCAGCCGATCCAGCATATCCTTGTCGGGTTCCACGTAATCGCAATTATCCTCGTCATAAGACAGGAAGAACGCGGTGCGGATGTCCCCGGCCTCGGTGCCGTCAACACAGCGGAACGCGTCGTGGAAGCGGCTGAAATCAGGCAGCGGTGGGACGTGTTCACTCAGGTTTTTGACGCGTTTTTCGAAGGCGCGCTTTTCCATCTTGGACGCGTCGTCCATCAGATCGTCCAGCTCCTTGGCGATCTCGACCAGCACCTCGATCAGATAAGCGACCGAGCTGCGCGTGGTGCCGATATTGGTCATGAACAGCACGGTATTGCGCGAGGTCTTGTTGATCTGGATGCCGTATTTGTCCATCAGAATCTTGGTCTTGAACGTATCGCCATCCCAGCCCGTCGCACCCACATGCAAGGTGATGCGGGTGGCATCCAAAACGAATTCATCCTTGGCCCAGCAATCCCACACATCGGCCCAGCCCTGATCGGGGTCGAAATAGCTGGTCATGCCGCTTTCGCGGTATTCCTCGGGGATCATGTCGCCCGCCGTGACCAGCCGGAAGTATTTCCTGAGCAGCGGATGGGTCGTCACCGCCCGGCGGATCGCCATGGCGCTTTCCACCTGACGCTGAACGAATTCATAGCCTTCGATCTCGACCTGCCTGCGGCCCACATCCAGAGACGCAATGATCTGGTAATTGGGCGAGGTCGAGGTGTGGGTCATGTAGGCCTCGTGAAAGGCCTCTTCCACCGCGCCTTTGAACTGCTGGTCGTTGACGTGGATCATCGAGCCCTGCCGCAGCGCGGTCAGCGTCTTGTGCGTGGATTGCGTTGCATAGACCCTAACCCGCGCGTCCGGCGGCGCGATCAGGCGGGTGTTGAGCAATGTCTCGTCATCCGCGCCCTCCAGCTCGGCCTGCTGGGCGGCGTAGGCTTCGGCGTGCTCGGCGGTGCGGAATTGTTCACGCAACAGGTTGGCCGAGCGCATCGCCGTGCGCACGCGGGTGTTGGGGGCGAACCGGGCATAGCCGAACCAGGCCTCATCCCACAGGAACACAAGGTCTTTCTTGATCGCCAGGCATTCCTGCATCACCCGCTGGACGTTGTAGACGATGCCATCGAACGTGCAGTTGGTCAGCAGCACCATGCGCACCTGATCCAGCTTGCCTTCGGCCTTCAGGGTCAGCAGCTTGTGCTTGATCTCGCGGATCGGCACCGCGCCGTACATCGAGTAGTCATGCAGCGGATAGCTGTCCATGTAGACAACGCTCGCGCCTGCTAACACCATGCCGTAATGGTGCGATTTGTGGCAGTCGCGGTCGACCAGCACGATATCACCGGGCCTGACCAGTGCCTGCACCACGATCTTGTTGCAGGTCGAGGTGCCGTTGGTGGCAAAAAACGTCTGTTTAGAGCCAAAAGCACGCGCGGCGGCCTCTTGCGCCTCTTTGATCGGCCCTTTCGGTTCCAACAGCGAATCCAGCCCGCCCGAGGTGGCCGAGGTTTCGGCCATGAAGATGTTCGAGCCGTAAAACGCCCCCATATCCTGAATCCAATGGCTGCGGCTGATGGATTTGCCGCGGCTGATCGGCATCGCATGGAACACACCGGTGGGCTGTTTGGAATATTCTTTCAGCGCGGTGAAGAACGGCGTCTTATACCGCCGTTGCACCCCGCGCAGGATGTTCAGGTGCAGTTCCAGAAAGTCTTCCTGATTGTAGAACACACGCCGGCACAGACCCAGATCAAGGCCCGCGATATCCTCGGCCGAGCGGTCGGTGATCAGATAGGCGTCCAGCTCGGGGCGCAGCTTGCCGATGCGGCGGCAGGTCTCGGGGCCGTATTCCGAGGGCGACAGCGCATCCAGATCAGCGCCTTCGCCATAGAGGCTGACATAGCGGCCCAGCACATTGGTTTCATTCTTCGATTTTAGGCTCAGACCCGGGCGGACAATGACGGCCTGCACATTCTGGTTGAACAACACCCCAATCAACGCATCCTCGACGCTGGGGACGACGACGGTTTCGTAGATAAAGGGGTCTTCGCTGCGGCGCATCCGCTGCAGGCTGGTTTGCAGGAACCTTTCCTGATGCTCGTTGACATTGTCGACGATCATCACCTCGAAATAGGGTCGCCCCAGGGTGCGGGCTTCGAGGCTTTGGGCGGTTTCGTCCTCGAACTCATCGACATCTGCCTCATCCGCGATCAGCGGGATCGAGCGGCGGCGATAGGCCCCCGAGGTCAACGCCCGCGACACCCGGCGCACGGCGGTCGAGAAATCGGCGAAATTGTCATGTTCCAGCAGCCGGCGCAGGTGGTCGAAGGCGGACGGCCCCGGAAAGGCAAAATACCTCTCGATTGGGGCCAGCGCCTGAAGCAGACGGCGTGCGCGGTCCCGGTCCTTGTCGCTGGCATTCTGGTCAAGCGATTCCGCCGTTTCCCGCAGCGCGCTCCACCTGTCCGCCCTCAGTTGCGAGGCGCTGTAGTAGTCCGAGATGGAATGGAGCTTTTCGCTGTCGGATAAGCCGTGCATGAAATCCTTGTCCTTTCTGCCGATACCGAAAAGCCGCCCCGGTGTCAGTCTGTCCCTGAGCGCCCTTTGTAGAGATAGAGATTATCGGGCTTTTTCGCGGCGTCTTCACTATATCCCAGCGCCGTTCTGGGATCGGATGCAGCAACGCCTGCCACGTCGCCTTTTTGCGGAATGCGCAGCGGGCCAAGCGTGTGCAGATAGGCATCCGCACCACTGTTGCGATCGTAGACGGGGAAATCCGCCTCGCGGTCGCGGAAGCTTTTGAGGACCTGACCCAGACCTTTCAACCCGACCTCACGCTGGCGGCGGACCTGATCCAGATCGATCTCGATGGGGAAGATATCCTCTTGCCCCGCCGACTGGTGCAGGACGGTTGCCGACGGATCAACGACCAGCGAACGGCCCACGCCACCGGCGGCCAGCCCGTTCACGTCGAACACGTAGCACTGGAACTGTGCGGCGGTGGCCTTGGCGATCGACAGCTCGGCCTCGCGGTCGGTGGTGCCGGTCAGAACCGGGTGCAGCAGAACCTCGACCCCCTGACTGGTCAGGTGGCGGGTGGTTTCGGGGAACCAGATGTCATAGCAGATCGACAGGCCGAACCGGCCCACATCCGGGACATCAAAGATGCAGAATTCGGTGCCCGACGAGATACTCTGCTCATAGGGCTTGAACGGGAACATCTTGGAATATTTTGAGACGATCTCACCATCCGGGTTGATCACCACCGAGGTATTGAAAATCCGCCCGTCCTCGTGCTTTTCGAACATCGAGCCGGGGATCAGCCAGATGCCATAGCGCCGCGCGGCATCCTGAAACCGCGACAGGTCGTCATTGGGGAAGGGCTGGGCAAACCGGTCAAGCGGGCCGTAAGGGGCCAGTTCGCTGAACAGCGCCATCTGTGTCCACGGGAACCGCGCCATCATCACGTCGATCCGATGCAGCATCGCCTCGACATTCGAATGCATCGCGCCAACGTGCATCTGGATTCCGGTTATCGCAAAGGGGGTCATTTTTCGTTTCTTCTCTTTTTCTTGCCGATTGCGACTGCCGTGGTGATCCGGCGTTCTTCATCGGAACATAAAACCGCGTGTTCGCGCAAGCCCGCTGTCCGCAGGCGATTGATTTATCCGGCCTCTTCCTCGGCGACATCCTCGCCGAGTGGTTCCACAAAGTCGATGTCGTTACGAACCCAGAAGAACCGGAAGCCACAACTGCGCAGCCATTTTTCCAACCGGTCCAGACTGGACCATTCCCGGCGCAGACCGCGCGTGGATTCGACCAGCGCCCATTGGCCATCGACCAGAAAGTAGACTGTCCAGGTGTTGGGATGCGCCGACTGGTTGGCAAAACCGCCGCTAACCACCTCGCGCGCGGTGCGCACGGCGACCGGATAGTCTCCGATCCGGTTTTCAGCGGCGAGGATGGCCAGATCGTTCTGGCGGATCGTGAAAGTGGGAAGGGGTGCGTCGTTCATGATTTGCCTGTTAAAGAACACACCCATTCCGGTACCTCACGATCCGTCTTCTGATCAACCTCTGACGGGCTCACGCGGCCTCGGTCTGTTCGGTGACTTCGGCGTTTTCGACCACAGCTTCGGCATCCTGATCGTGAATCGCACGGAACAGCGCCTTGCGACGCTCGCTGATGTCCTCGGATTTCAGGTTCTCGATCCGGGTTGCCAGCGTCCAGATATGGCCGAACGGATCGGCAACGGTGGCGCAACGCTCGCCCCAATAGGTGTCATTTGCGTCAGCGATCAGGGTTGCGCCGTTTTCCAGTGCGGTCGCCAGCGCGGCATCCGCGTCTTCGACATACATGTGGTGACCAACGGGGATGACGGTGCCCGGAGCGGTCGGAACATGCGCGCCCCAGCCAGCGGTGACGAACAGCATCGAATTGCCGATCTTGATGGCGGCAAAGCCGGGGGCCTCTTCCGCGTCATAGGCCTGAATCTTGGCGTCAAAGGCGTTTTCATAAAAGGTCAGCGCCGCAGGAACATCGGCAACGGCAAGCGATGCGGTGCAGGTGCGATAGCCGCGGGGCAGGGTGGCAGGCTTCTTTTTCATAGCTCAAATCTCCGAATTGGGCGGGGGTCACCCGTTGGAACATGCGGGGCAACTCCCGCACTATGCACCATACTGTGGATCAACTCGGCAAGTATTGCAACACTATGATGCATAGTGCTGAGATTTCTGTGCTGAAGGTCAGAATGTCGGGGGTGTGCAGGCGCTGACGATCCGGCATTTCTCCGGGCCCACCTGCCGGAAGCGGTGCGGCGTGCGGCTGTCAAAGTAATAGGCATCCCCCGGCCCCAATACCTTACGCTGATCGCCCACCGTGACCTCGACGCGACCCGAAATCACGATGCCGCCCTCTTCGGCCTCGTGCCCATACATCACCCGGCCCGTGTCCGCGCCCAGATCATAGGTTTCCTGCAGGATCATCATCGCGCGGCCATAGAGGTTCGAGCCCACCTGCCGCAGCGACAGCCCGCCCTTGCCGATCTCGGTCAGATCCTCAGCGGCGTAGAACACGGTCTGTTCGCTTTCGATCTCAAACGAGAAGAAATCGGACATGCTGATCGGAATGCCCTGCAATATCCGCCGCAGCGCCCCGACCGAGGGGTTCATCTTACCCGACTCGATCAGCGAGATGGTCGAGTTCGGCACGTCCGATTTCTTGGCCAGCGCCCGCTGCGACAGGCCAGCACGTTCGCGCAGGGTCCGCAAGCGCAATCCAAGGGTCAGATCATCCTGATTGGCGTTCTTCATGTTCACTATCCGCATCACTTGAGGGGTGCCGGGACCGTAAATCAAGGGCTTATGATTCACAAGAAACAGGCTTTCGCCTGAGGCTGTGGGCACTACAGTCACGCGGTCAGATTTGCGGGCGCGCACGCCCGGTAACCCGAAAGGACGCAAGATGCTGAATGCTCAGATTGCTGAACGCCGCAACACCTCGATCGCGCAGGGCGTGGGGATGCAGACACAGGTCTATGTGGACCGCGCCGCGAATTCCGAGGTGTGGGACGTCGAGGGCAAGCGCTATATCGATTTCGCCGCAGGCATCGCCGTTGTGAATACCGGGCATTGCCACCCCAAGGTGATGGAGGCGGTGCAGACACAGGCCGCGAACTTTACCCATACCTGCCATCAGGTTTTGCCCTATGAAAACTACATCCGTTTGGCCGAGCGTCTGAACGAGAAGGTGCCGGGCGATTTCACCAAGAAGACCGTCTTTGTGACCACCGGCGCCGAAGCGGTTGAGAATGCGGTCAAGATTGCCCGCGCCGCCACCGGTCGCCCCGCCGTGATCGCCTTTGGCGGCGGTTTCCATGGCCGCACCTTCATGGGCATGTCCCTGACCGGCAAGGTGCAGCCCTATAAGGCTGGCTTTGGCGCGATGATGCCCGACACCTATCACGTGCCGTTCCCGGTTGAACTGCACGGCACCTCGGTCGAGGATTCTCTGGGCGCGCTGACCAAGCTGTTCAAGGCCGATCTGGACCCGGGCCGCGTAGCCGCGATCATCATCGAGCCGGTTCAGGGCGAAGGCGGCTTCTACCCCGCGCCAGCTGAGTTGATGCGCGGCCTGCGCGCGCTGTGTGACGAACACGGCATCGTTCTGATTGCGGACGAAGTGCAGACAGGTTTCGCTCGCACCGGCAATCTGTTTGCGATGGACGCCTATGACGTGGCCGCTGACATCACCACCATGGCCAAAGGTCTGGCGGGAGGTCTGCCTCTGGCCGCTGTCACAGGGCGCGCCGACCTGATGGATGCGGCGCAACCCGGCGGCCTGGGCGGCACTTATGGCGGCAACCCGCTGGGCATCGCTGCCGCCCATGCGGTGATGGATGTGATCGAAGAAGAAGACCTGTGCGCCCGTGCAAACGAGTTGGGCTCGCGACTGAAACAGCGTCTGGAATCGATCCGCGCCCGCACGCCCGAAATCGTCGACATTCGCGGCCCCGGCTTCATGATCGCGGCTGAGTTCAACACCACCGACGGCAGCACCCCGAACCCCGACATGGCCAACGCCGTGCGCGCCGAGGCGCTGACGCGCGGATTGATCCTGCTGACCTGCGGCGTATATGGAAACGTAATCCGTTTCCTCGCGCCGCTGACGGTGCAGGACGAGATCTTCGCCGAGGCGATGGATATCCTCGAAGCCTCGATCGACGCTGTCAAAGGAGCCTGAACATGCTGGATACCAAAGTGACCAAGCTGGAACTGAAAGATCCCAGCCTTCTGGAAACCCGCGCCTACATCAATGGTGAGTGGGTCGAGGGTGAGGCGACATTCCCCGTCCACAACCCCGCCACCGGCGATCTGATCGCGAACGTGACAGATATCAGCGTCGAAGGCACCGCGCAGACCATTGATGCGGCTTACGCGGCCAAGAAAGAGTGGGCGGCGCAAACCGGCAAGGAACGCGGTGCGATCCTGCGCAAATGGTTCGATCTGATGGTCGAAAACGCCGACGATCTGGCCACAATCCTGACCGCCGAGATGGGCAAACCCTGGCCCGAGGCACGGGGCGAGGTTCTGTATGGCGCCTCCTTCATCGAGTGGTTCTCGGAAGAGGCCAAACGCGTTTACGGCGACGTGATCCCCGGCCACCAGCGCGACAAGCGCATCGTGGTTCTGAAACAGCCTGTGGGCGTGGTCGGTTCGATCACCCCGTGGAACTTCCCCAACGCGATGATCGCGCGCAAAGTCGGCCCGGCGCTGGCGGTGGGCTGTACCTTTGTGGCGCGCCCCGCAACGCTGACGCCGCTGTCGGCGCTGGCGATGGCAGTGCTGGGCGAACGCGCGGGTATCCCCGCGGGTGTACTCAACGTCATTCCGGGGACCGACAGTTCCGGCGTGGGCAATGAGCTCTGCACCAATGACAAGGTCGCCAAGATCACCTTTACCGGCTCGACACGCGTGGGTCAGATTCTGATGCGTCAGGCGGCGGGCACGATCAAGAAGATGTCGCTGGAACTGGGTGGCAACGCGCCCTTCATCGTCTTCGATGACGCCGATGTAGATGCCGCCGTCGACGGTGCGATGATCGCCAAGTTCCGCAATAATGGCCAGACCTGCGTCTGCGCCAACCGCATCTATGTTCAGGCGGGCGTCTATGACGAGTTCGCCGCCAAGCTGGCCGAAAAGACCAAAGGTCTCAACATTGGCAACGGGTTTGCCGATGGCGTCACCACGGGCCCGCTGATCAATCAGGCAGCGGTCGACAAGGTCGAGGAACATATCTCGGACGCGGTGTCCAAGGGTGCCACGGTCACGCTGGGTGGCAAACGCTCGGATCTGGGCGGGACGTTCTTTGAACCCACCGTTCTGACCGGCGTGACCCCCGACATGGTGGTGGCAAAGGATGAAACCTTTGGCCCCGTCGCGCCCCTGTTCAAGTTCGAGGACGAGGATGACGTCGTCGCCATGGCCAATGACAGCGAGTTCGGTCTGGCCTCATACTTCTACAGCCGCGATCTGGCGCGCGTCTGGCGCGTGGCCGAAGGGCTGGAATCGGGAATGGTGGGTATCAACACCGGCCTGATTTCGACCGAGGTCGCGCCGTTCGGCGGCGTCAAACAATCCGGTCTGGGCCGTGAAGGGTCGAAATACGGGACCGAGGATTTCCTTGAGATCAAGTATCTCTGCATGGGCGAAATCCAGTAAACCGGCCCAGGGTAGCTGAAGTTCAACGCACCCGCAGTCCGCTGCGGGTGCTTTTCTTTTCAGACCGATGCGTGCCCGCGCAAACGGACCACCAAAGGCATCATCGCCAGCACCAGAGCGGCCGAGAAAAAGAACGGTGCGCCGGGCAGGTAAATCCCCTCGCCATCGACCGATGCCTGAAACAGGCCGGTCATCACCAGGGGCGACAGAACCGCAGCAACGGATGAAAGTGACGCGATGACGCCCTGCACCACGCCCTGTCGGTCTTCGTCCGCCTGGTTCGAGGCCATTGCGGTCATCAGTGCGGGCACGAGATCAGACAATGCGGCCAGCAACAAAAAGACCACTAGGGCCGTGACCGTCGCGGTGAACCCAAAGCCGATCATCCCGATCAGCGCTGAAATCATACCCAGCATCAGGGTTCGGTAATCGCCGATCCACCTGATGAAGACCGGCATCAGCCCGCCCTGAACGATGGCCAGCAATACGCCATAGGCCGCAAGCGACAGGCCGATATAAAGCGTGGGCCAGTCGAATACCTCGCGCGTCCAGAACGCCCATAGGGTCGGGTAGACCATGTTGGCGAACTCGAAGATGAAGATGCACAGCAGCGGCACCGCCAGACCCGGAAACCGGAAGGCGTCAAAGATCGATTTGAACGGGTTCAGATCGCGTTTTCCAAAGGGGCGGCGCTTCTCCGGCGTCAGGCTTTCGGGCAGGACAAACACGCCAAACAGAGCATTGGCCGCCGACAACGCGGCTGCAATCCAGAACGGTGCGGCGATGCTGATCTCGGCCGCAAGCCCTCCGATCGCAGGTCCGAGGACAAACCCGATCCCGAATGCCGCGCCGATCAACCCGAAGTTCTTGGCTTTCTCGGTTGGTGACGAGATGTCGGCAATATAGGCCGTCGCGGTGATGTAGGTCGCCCCCGCCAGACCCGCCAGCGTTCGCCCGAGCAGAAGCAGCCAGAAGCTGTCCGCCAGCGCCATGATCACATAGTCCAGCGCCAGCATGACCAAGGCGGCAATCAGGATGGGCCTGCGGCCAATGGCATCCGAGATGCTGCCGACGATAGGGCCGCAAAGGAACAACGCCCCGGCATAGGCCGCCATCAGCAGCCCGCCCCAGAATGCCCCCTGTCCGGTATCGCCAGCGCCAACCCGGTCCATCAGGTCCGGCATGATCGGGAACACGATGCCGATGCCGATGGCATCGATCATCAGAGTGATCAGTATAAAGGCGATGGCGCGGTTCTTGAACATATCGCCCTATCGGACGGGCGGATATGTAAAGCAAGTGAAAAGGGCCGCCGAGGACATCCCGAATGTCCCATGCGGCCCTTCCCGGATTTATATGTGTTGCTGCATGGAGCGTTTGTCTGCCTCGGGAGCCGGAAACTTTGAAAGTTTCCGGCCCGATTTCATTTCATGAAATCGGTTCCCGCTGCTACTGCCCCAGCGCTACACCTTCACGGCGCGGATCCGCAGCACCGATCAGTTGGCCATCCTTGATCAGGATCGCGTGCAGACCCGAGTTCAGGTCGGCCGCCTTGACCTCATGCCCTTTCGCGGCAAGCGCATCGAGGAAATCGGCGGCAGCGGTTTCCTGTTCCACCTCCATGCTTGATCCGTTGCGGTGCACGAAGTGGCCGGTCTCGATGGCATCCTGCGGGTCCATGTCCCAGTCGAGGATCGCGATGATGGTCTTGGCCACATAGTTGATGATGCGGCTGCCACCGGGCGAACCGATCAGCAGATAGGGCTCACCATCCTTCATCACGATGGTTGGCGACATCGAGCTGCGCGGGCGTTTGCCGCCCTCGACCCGGTTGGCCACCAGACGGTCACCATCTTTGGGCGCGCGGTCAAAGTCGGTCAGTTCGTTGTTCAGCAGGAAGCCCCGAACAAAGACACGGCTGCCAAAGAAGGTCTCAATCGTCGTGGTCATCGACAGTGCGTTGCCATACTGGTCGCGGATCACGATATGGCTGGTGCCGGGACGATCCGGGTTCTGCGACGGCGCAAACAGCGCGGTGTGATCGCGCGGCGGCTCACCGGCCGAACGCTTTTCACTGGCGGCTGCCGGATCGATCATTTCGGACCGCAGTTTCAGGTAGTCCTTGTCGAGCAGACCTTTGACCGGAACGTCAACGAAATCACTGTCGGCCATGTAGAGCGCGCGGTCGGCATAAGCCAGCTTGGCGGCCTCGGCATACAGGTGCGCCAGCTCGGCGTTCCAGCCAGCGCTCTTGAGGTCGAAGTTGTTCAGGATACCCAGAATCTGACCCACGGTCAGACCACCCGAGGTCGGCGGGCCCATGCCGCAGACGTCATAGCCGCGATAATCGGCGCAGACGGCGGGACGGACTTTGACCCGATAGGCGGCCATGTCTTCCAGCGTGATGTTGTTTTCCACCTTGGACGTAGAGTCTACCGCAGCCACGATATCTTCGGCAATGGGGCCGTGATAGAACGCATTCGCGCCCTGATCGGCCAGAATACGCAGGGTCTCGGCAAAGGCGGGGTTCTTCAGCAGGGTGCCTTCGGCCAGCGGGCTACCATCTTCGTTGAAGAAGTATTCCTTGGCACCGGGGAAGACGTCCAGATAGCGCTCGCGGTCGATGGTCGACTGGATCGAGTTCGCCATGCGCGGCGACACTTCGAACCCGTTTTCGGCCTGCTCGATGGTCGACTGGAACAGCGACGCCCAGTCTTTCTTGCCATAGAGGTTATGGGTCACTTCCATCAGACGCAGGATGCCGGGCACACCCACGGCCTGCCCGCCCGAGATTGCCTCGGCAAACGGGATCTTTTCGCCTTCGGCGTTCAGGAACCGTTCGGGCGTAGCTTTGGCGGGTGCCTTCTCGCGCGCGTCAAACGTGGTCAGGGTTTCGGATTCCGCGTCCCAATACAGCAGGAACGCACCGCCGCCGATGCCGGACGACTGCGGCTCGACCAGATTCAGCATCAGTTGCACGGCGATCATCGCATCTGCTGCGGTACCGCCCGCAGCCAGCACATCATAGCCCGCCTTGGCAGCAATCGGGTTGGCGGCTGAGACCATGAACTCGGTGCCGGTGACCGAATCCTTGTCCTCCCAGCCATAGCCATATTCCGGCGCAGGATCCTGAGCGCTGGCTGCACCCGCGATGACCCCTAGGGCCAAGGCGGCGCTGGTTCTCAGAAATGTCCTCATCATAAACTCCTCCGGGTGATGATTGACGGTTGATCGGTTTGTTCTGCTCTTATGGTTTCCTGTTGTGCTAGGCGCCGACAGCGGTCGAACGCACCACATATACGGACACTTGGGAGTGTCTGACCACGCGGGCGGCGTTTGGGCCCAGCAGATAGTCTTTGAGGTCTGGTTTATGGGCGCCGATGACGATGAGGT